>NZ_AP017928.1:3194230-3513653 GCF_003584645.1 Methylocaldum marinum | reverse complement strand
GAATCCGATCAGTCCTACGCGGGCCGAGTGACCGAACGTCCATACGGATTTCGAAGGCTTGGGTGAAGCCGCGTCCGATTGCCGTTTCCGGTCAGGTTCGGTTGAACTGCTGGGCGTTGAACTCAGTCACAACATGACAGGTTCCGCATCAGGGAGCATCGCCGATGGACATCCAGCTTAATGACACCCTTGTTTCGTGCCGGCACGAGCGGGAAGGGATCGACCTAAATCCGGCAGTTGGATACAGCCCTCATCCCCAGCCCTTCTCCAAGCGCCTCACCCGCCCCTCTCCCAAAGGGAGAGGGAGTTTTGAAGTTCGGGAGAAGGTAGTTTAGCCCCTCTCCCTCTGGGAGAGGGGTTGGGGTGAGAATGCGGTAGCTGATGGAGCATTGCGGTCATTTCGGTAGTCAACTGCGGTTTTTAGGATCAATCACAACGACGGCGGCCGCGGGGTGAGTTTCCAAGATCCGGATGGCCATCTTCGGGAGATCATCACTCGTCCCTACCGCGCCGGCCGATAGCCACGGGACTCGACAGCATCGCCTTCCGCCCGCATCGGCTCAACGCCACCAAGCCAGGAGGTCAGCATGAAAAAATCGCCAGGACATCAGAAATGGCCCGAGCATAAAGTCCAGGAAACGCATCTCGGCCAAAGAGTACAGGTCCGGATCGACGGTGAAGTCGTAGCGGATTCGAGCGACGTGATCAAAGTCGACGAAGACCGGCATCCTGTACGTTTCTATTTCCCCCGGTCCGACGTCAGGATGGACAAACTCGAACGATCGGACACCACGTCCGAGTGTCCGTTCAAAGGGATGGCTCACTATTTCGATGTAAAGCTCCGGGACCGAAGACTCGATGATTCCGTCTGGACCTATGAAGATCCTTACGAAGAACATCAAGCGCTGAAAGACCGGATTGCCTTCTACGACGACAAGTTCCCGGATATTCGCATAGAGCTTGGCGCTAAGCATTAGAAGGGGCGGGTTCGGCCGCCGCCGGGATTCGCTATTTCGGATGACCGCGAGGTCCGGGTATCCTTAAGGCGGTTTTTGTCAGCATATAAGGATTGACCGAAATATGGGCCTGGTTCGGCGGCGGCCCGGAAAACGACTCCACCACCGATCCGGCGAGCGATCTCGGTGAGCTCATTCAAGACCGGCCGCGCCGGCGCGCACGGCTCCAATTCGGTCGCGCCGACGCGGCATCCGAGAAAAATCATCCATATCGACATGGATGCCTTTTATGCGGCGGTCGAGCAGCGGGACTTTCCCGAACTCCGGGGCAAACCCGTGGTGGTCGGCGGCACCCCGAACTCGCGCGGGGTGGTGGCGACGTGCAGCTATGAGGCGAGGGCGTTCGGCATCCGATCCGCCATGCCTGCCGCCCACGCTTACCGGCTGTGTCCCGAGGCGGTGTTCGTGCGGCCGCGGTTCGACGTGTACCGGGCGGTTTCGGCCGAAATTCGCGCCATCTTTCTGGATTTCACGGAGCAGGTGGAGGCCGTCTCGCTCGACGAAGCTTATCTGGATGTCACGGCCAGTCGGCTGTTCCGGGGTTCCGCCACGCGCATGGCCGAGGACATCAAGCGCCGAATCAGGGGAACGACCCGGCTCACCGCCTCCGCGGGAGTCTCCTACAACAAGTTCCTCGCCAAGATCGCTTCCGATCGCCACAAGCCCGACGGACTTTGCCTGATTCCGCCGGAGCAGGGCAGGGCCGTCATCGCGGAACTCCCCATAGGCGCTTTCCACGGCATAGGCAAGGCCACGGAAGCCAGGATGCTCGCGCTGGGCATACGCTGCGGCCGCGATCTGGAGCAAGTGCCCCTGCCCACGCTGATCCGGCATTTCGGCAAGGCCGGGGAGTATTACCACCGGCTCGCCCGCGGCATCGACGAGCGGCCGGTCGTTTCCAACCGTCCGAGAAAGTCCTGGGGTGCGGAAACCACGTTTCCCGTCGACCTCTCGGACCCGGCCGAAATGCTTGAGAACCTCGCCGGACTGGCCGCGGGCGTCCTCAAAAAACTGGTCCGATACGGGCTTCAAGCCCGCGGCCTGACGGTCAAAGTCAAATACGACGACTTCGAGCTGGTCACCCGTGCCCGAACCGTGGATCGTCCCTTCCGCGACATTCGCGATGTCCTCCCGCTTCTCGCCGAACTCCTGGCCCGCACCGAAGCCGGCCGCCGCAAGGTCCGCCTGCTGGGCGTCAGTTTTTCGGTCCTGGAAAAGACGCAAGGTCCGACGACATTGGATCTGTTCGCTGCGGACTGATCTTTCCGTCGAATGCTCGCATCCGAAAGGGATCGGCAACGAAGTCCGCCGAAACCTCGCTGTCATGCCGCCCTTGCTTCGCCACCGGGGCGTGGATGTCCATTAGAAGGAGGCCTGTTTTACATGCCAAAGCCGGTGCAAAGACAGGCTTTTTCTTCAACTTTCACGGCCTGGTGCGGGTAAGCCGTGTCGCGAGTTATCCACCGCCATGCTGGGCCATCACCTGACGGCCCTTGTCGGTCAGCCGGTATTTCTGCTTGCTGCTGCGCGGCTTGTCGGGGATGGCCATTTCAATAAACCCGGCCTCCAAAGCGGGGAGTAGATAAGCCTTACGAAAATGCTCATCGTCTTTCAGCCCGAGCGCCTTTTTGAGCTGTTGCCGGGTCATCTCGCCGGTAAGGACCGAGAGCAGTCGGACTTCCGGGGTAACTTCCGGCGCAACTTCCGGGGTCGAGGTGGTCACGGTATCCAGGATCATCCGCAGCATGAAGGAGATGAACGGCGCGGAGTTGGTTTGTCGGGTACTCTCCTGCAACGCTGCGTAATACTCGGCCTGGTGCTCGAAGATTAGGCTTTCCACCGGGATGTCGGCGAACAGGGGATTCCAGCGGGCCAGAATCAGGCTCTGCCACAGCCGCCCCATGCGGCCGTTGCCGTTGGCGAAAGGGTGGATGAATTCGAATTCATAATGAAAGACCGAGCTGGCGACGAGCGAGTGGGTGTCCGTGGCGGCCAGCCAAGCGAACAGGCCGCCCATCAGTTGCGGCACCCGGTCGGCGGGCGGGGCCATATGGATCACTTGGTCGCCCGCCATCACCCCACGCCGCCCTGTCGATACATACCCGCCTCGTCGATCAGGCCGGACATCAAAAAACTGTGCGCTTCCAGCAGGTCCTTTTCCGCCTCGGGCTTCCAGGTGTCGAAGCGGTCGTAGGCAGCCAGGGCATTTTTCACCTCCTGCACCTCGCGGGGCGAGGCGATGACGCGCTTTCCCTCCAGAATCGCGGTGATCTGCGCTTCGCTCAGGGTGTTGCCCTCGATGGCCAGCGAGCCATGAATGGTGCGGACGCGGTTGATACGCCGCAGTCGCAACGCTCTCGCCTGATCGGTGAGCACGGTCAACCGCCCGATGGCCTCGCTGATCGCGGCGACCCGATTCAGGATCTCCGGGGTGATGGTGTGGGGTGGCTGATTTTTCATGTTTTCCTTCGCTACTCTCTACGACGCCATGCCGGCGTAGTAGGGTGATGGCACCGTGGGATACGCCCGGAACACATGCACGAAAACCGCCTCAGTCTTGTCCCGTACGTCATCCTCTGAATAGGTCTCCGGCAACCCGGTGTTCTCGCTCCAGAGATAGTCCTGAATCGTCAGACGGACCGCGTCCCGGGTGGATTCCTTGTCGCGCCAATGATTGATCCGCAGTTTTTCCGCCTTAAGCGTTTCCAGCAGGTCAACGGCGACCGCCTTGATGCGTTTGATGTCACCAGACGTTAGGTTTGGCTTTCTCAGCAAGTCGAATACGGCGAGACTTTCCTCATCGAGCCCTTCCCGCACGGCGCGGCTCTCCTCATCGTCCATCTCGCCCATGATCTGCAGAAGCGCTTCAAAGGTCTTCTCGATGGTCACGCGATCCTTCTCGCGGTTGTACTCGGCGACAATTCCCTCGTAATGCCGTTGAAAATCGGTCCGCAAGGGATTCTGCTGGAGCAGACGCTGCAAGCGTTGTTCGATGGCGGTCTTCAGATTCTGCACGGTAGTGCGCTTGGCCGGACTGCGCTCGAACTCCCGGCGCAACCGGTCGAAATCGATCTTGCTGATATCGTATGGTGGCAACTCTTCGGCAACAGCCGGCCCAGTCTGTGTCTCAATCGCCTCATCCACGACCTGATGCAGCTGGCGGATGATATCGGTGATATCCGCCTGCTCACGGTCCTGTTGCAGGCTTTTATAGACGATGTTGATGGCGTCGAAGTCGCCCCGGCAATCATTGATTCCTTCGATGGTGATGCAGGCCTTGAACTTCGAGAACACCGCCCGGCACATCACTTCAAAGCGTTTTCTCGTCTCGTCGTTTTCGTTCGCGGCCTCCTTGGCCGCGAGAATTGCCGCATTCCTGGCAAAACCGGTCTGCCCCGTAATCTCGTCCAAAGACGCGTTTCGCTCCTCCAGAAAAGCCCGGACAAAGGCAATCGCTTCACGAAGATTGGCCAGCAGGTCTTCATCCGGCTTGGCCGGTTCGGTCTCGCCCCCCTCGCCATCGCGACCGTCATTGCCCATTCCGGCGAAGGTCGCCAACGCCTTGCGCAGATTCTTCAGGATGCCGCAGTAATCGACGATCATCCCGTTGTTCTTTCCTTCGCTCACCCGGTTTGCTCGGGCAATGGCCTGCATCAGCGTGTGCGCCTTGAGCGGCTTGTCCAAGTACAGGGTGGAGAGGCTGGGCACGTCAAAGCCGGTCAGCCACATGGCGCAGACGATGGCGACGCGAAAGGGGTGTTCCTCGACCTTGAATGCATCGTCCAATGACAGCCGCTGCATGTTCTGGAACTGCGGCTGTTTCCACATCGCCTCGGGCAGGTCGATGCCTTCCTTAATCAGGCGACGGTGCGGGGTGATGTCCAGCTCCCACTTGCGGAACTTCTCGACCTCGCCCTGTTCCTCGCTGACCACGACCGCCATCTGCGTCTGGCGCATCCACTCGATCTGGCGTCGCCGGTACTGTTGCTCACCCCATCCCTGGCGTTCGCCCTTCGGGCCAGCCTCCGGCTGTCCAAAATCGCTCCCGGCGATTTTGTCGTTCTGCTCATCCGTGGCTTTGGGCAACTGCGCTTCCAACTCGCCGATTCTCTGGTTCCAATAGAACTCGATCAGCTTGTGCATGCGGACGCAGGTGATCTTGTCGATGCAGACCAGCATCGCCTTGCCGGTTTCCCACGCCGTGGAATAGTGGCGCACAAAATCGCGGGCAACCTGGTCGAGGCGTTTCCCGGCCGTGATGATGTGATAGTCGCGCTTGAGCTCCTGCTCCAGGCGCTGCTCCACATCGATATCGCCCGTCTCCAGTTCTTCCAGTTTCTCGGCGATCCGCTCGTTCAGATCGCCGACCGCCACGCCGAGTTTGTCGCCACGCGCGTCGTAGTAGAGCGGCACCGTGGCCTTGTCCTCCACGGCCCGCTGGAAATCGTAGGTGGAGACGTAATCGCCGAACACCCGTCGGGTGATCTCGTCGTCCTTAAAGAGCGGCGTGCCGGTGAAACCGATATAGTTGGCGTTTGGCAGGGCATTGCGCATGTTGAGCGCCAGCGTGCCGTACTGGGTGCGGTGGGCCTCGTCGGTGATAACGATGAGATCGTCACGCCGGGAGTAGGCATCCCCTTCGACCACGGTCTGATTGAATTTCTGGATCAGTGAAAAGACATGCGACTTGTGCTGGGCCAGCAGCTGGGCGAGATGCTCGCCACTCGCTGCCCGGCACGGGTCGCGGTCGTTGTCCACCACGCCGCATCCGGCAAAGGTCTTGTAGATCTGCGTATCCAGGTCATCGCGGTCGGTGAGGATCAGGAAGGTGAAGTTGCCGCCCAGCTTGCGATGGACCTTGCGGGTGAAGAGCACCATGGAATAGCTCTTGCCCGACCCTTGGGTATGCCAGAATACCCCCAGCTTGCCGTTCCGGCTCTTCCTGTCGCGCACCGCCTCGATGGCCCGGTTGACGCCGAGGAACTGGTGGTTGCGGGCCAGAATCTTCCGCGATTCCCCGGCCGAGTCGTCGAAAACAATGAAGTTCTCCACCAGGTCCAGGAAATTGGCTTTCGCGCAGACCCCCTTGAGCAGCGTCTCCATGGCCACCACACCCGGCTGATTCTCGGCCAACCGTTTCCACTCGTGGAAATGCTCGAACCGGCTGGTGAGCGAACCGAGTTTGGCATCCACCCCGTTGGCCAGCACCACCATGGCATTGTGATGAAACAGATGCGGGACGGTGTCCTTGTAGTCCAGGAAGTTCTGCTCGTAGGCGGCGCGGATATCCTTGCTGACGTTCTTCAGCTCCATGAACAGCAGCGGCAGACCGTTGACGAACCCGACGATATCCGCCCGGCGGCGATACAGATCACCCCGCAACCACAGCTCTCGAACACAAAGGAAATGGTTGTTCTCGGGATTATCGAAATCGAACACCCGCAACCGCTGGCGCACCCGCTCGTCCTTGGCGTTGCGAAAGGTGACCTGCGCGCCGTCCTTGATCAGTTCGTATTTCTCCCGATTGGTGGCGGCCATGGTTTGAGAGGCGGAAACCGCGACAATCTGGCGGACAGCATCGTCATAGGCCGAAGCCGGTAGTCCGGGATTCAGTTCCTCGATCTTGGCCCGCAGGGTGCGGGTCAACACCACCTCGCGGTCCGATTCCCGGCCCAGCAGGCTGTCCGGCCCGAAATCCTCGTTGTTGTAGGCGTACACCGACTGCCAGCCAAGCTCCTTCTCCAGGTACTCGGCGGTGGTCTGCTGGACGAGAGTGTCTTCGGTGTAGGGGGCGGGGGTCATTCAATCACCTCCCAGTGGCCGGTTTTTTTGGAGCCCACACGCCGCAGGATACCAACATCCTTCAGTTTTCCTATATTACGCATGACGGTGGTGCGGTCCTTTTGGGTCATCTCCGCCAGTTCGTCATAGGAAATAGCCGGATTTGAACGAATAAAATCCAGCAATTGCACCTGAATCGCGGATAAAGATGCTTTTAAAGGTGCGGGCCGCCCCTTTATCTGCACCTTTAATGCACCTTTATCCTCTAATTCCAGCTCTTCCACCGCCTTCCGGTGAACCGTGGCGGTGAACAAACAGCCATCGTGGTCATCGCTAAAGTCGATGGTAGGCCATTTCTCCAGAGCCCTTTTGATGCCCGAACCCAGCCCGTGGTAGGGCAGCAGCCCCTTGGCGACATAGGAAACCAGGATCGGGTTGCGGATATTGGAGTTTCCGGCCCGGATCTTCTCCACCGTCAGGTTGTTGGGCAGATGGCCGGGGCTGATGATCTCGATGCGGTTGTCGAAGACAAACAGGCGGATCGGGGCGCTGACCAGGTAATCCCGGTGCACCAGGGCATTGACCAGCAGCTCCTCGAAAACCGCCTCGGGAATCTCCGGCAGGCCAGGCGCATTCACCCCGCGCCCGGCCTGCACCTTGTGCAGGTTACGCATGATAAAAGCGAGCGCACCCTCAAAAAGCTTGGGCAGCGGGCCGGAAAAGTCCTCGGTGTCGAGGTAGTCGGTGGCGTGAATTTTGTTGCCGGGATAGCGGATCGCCTTGACCACAAACTGCGGCACGATCCATTCCGGCTGCTCGGCAAACAGCAGCACCCCGGCCAGGTTCAACCTGCCGTCATCGGTGGCCAGATTCATGTTCTGCAGCAGCCGAGTCAGCTCGGCGGGGGAATCGGGGTACTCCTGTTTATAGACATCCCGCAGGAAATCGCGAAAGCGCAGCTTATCCAGCTTGTCGATGCCTGCCTTGGTGGGCAGTTCGTCGGCGTGAAACTGGTTGGTGAACTGAAACAGGCGGCGCAGTTCCTCCTTGGAGTTCACCCGCCGCTTGTCGGCTCCGGCCTTGAGCCAGATCACCCCGTTCTTGTCGAAGTAAGGCTTGTCGATCCCCTTGGGCACGGTCAGCACGATGACGATACAGCCGTTTTCCAGCGCCACATTCTCAGTCTGCACCGCCAAAGGGCTGCGCACCAGATGGCTGGCGGCATTGCTGATGAGCTGATTGATGCGGGCCACATCCTGCGCCGATAACCCAGACACCGAGCCGTCGTCAGCCACACCGATAAAGATGGTGCCGCCATTGGTGTTGGCAAAAGCCGCCATCTCCGAGGCCAGGGAGTCGGCATTCTTCACATCCGCCTTGAACTGGCGGGTGGAGTCTTCGCCGAGGGCGATTTGGGATAGGAGGTCGGACCGATTCATACCATCTATGCCTCCATGCCATATTCGGCGATCGGTTCCCGAACTTCGTTGGGGCGACCGGCTGGTCGCCCGTACAGGGGTGATGGATGCAATTTGTCCAATTCCCATTGCGCCGGGTTGTTGTGGATGTATTCCCGAATGCGGTTCAATTCCGGTTCATTGCGGACGATGTGTTCCCAATAATTGCGCTGCCATAATTTCGCGCCGGGGGATTGTCGCAATTCGTTGATGCGTTTGGTGACGGCGGATTTGAACCCGGCCATGACCGCACCAATGGACCGTGGTTGCGGTCCCGTAGGGGCGACCCGCCGGTCGCCCTGTTCGCCCGATATCGTGGTGCCATTCATGGGGGCGACCCCATCCACGGGGGCGACCGGCCGGTCGCCCCTACCATCGGTAATCACCAATATCCCGTGAAAATGGTTGGGCATCACAACCCATGCGTCCAATTCGATTTCGTCGCGGATTTCTGCGGTTTTCAACCATTCGCCGGCAACAATCTGACCTGCGTCGTTCAACCGCATTTCGCCGTTTACGATTTCCCCGAACAAACATTCCCGGTTGTGGGTGCAGAGGGTGACAAAATAGGCCCCGGCCTGGGAATAATCGTATCCCTGGAGCCGGATGGAACGGCGGTTTCGTTGGGGCGACCGGCCCTGATCGCAGCCGGGGGCGCGACCCGTAGGGGCGACCGGCCGGTCGCCCGTACATTGGGCAGGATCGTATTTGCCATGCATTGCAGAGGATAGGGTTTTCATACCGCCACCTCCCCGTTCATCAGTTTGGGCAGGAGAAGGTCGCGGGCTTTGGCTAGTCGAGCATTACCAATCGTCAGGTTCTCTATTTGATCAAAAACTGGCTTGGCAAAATCAGAAAACAGATTCAACAGTTGCTTGGATGGAATAACAACTTTAATCCCAGAAAATTTTGATTTGTTCACATTGGCCATGGTCGCACCGCCGCCCATTCCTTCAAGCAAAGGCTTCAATTCCTTAGCCATGAAGTAAGCCCAATATGTGACTAAGTCGCTGGTAGGTACAATGCTATTGATCTGCTGGTTAGTTTGTGCAGGTGAAGCGTTGAATGCCACAGCTCCAACTGTCCCGATGCAAGAAACAAGAATAGACCGTGGTGGTAGTGTCTTGTTGGCTTGGGTTTTAGCCCCTTCTTCCGAAAGCGATTCTTCTGTATGAACAACAATTGCATTGCCGTGCATGTCTGGAGTTTTGATGAAGGGTAAATCGCTCCCGAAATTCTCTGGCTTCTTTTTGCTAGGAGTCTTCCCAGTTATGACTTCTCCCAAGTCACCTATCGTCCCAATTTGCCACCCCTCCGGCACGCCGTCGATGATTTGGGTGTGTTCGTGGCCGGGGAAGCGGAGGTGGACGAACCATTCCTTGTAGAGCAGCCGCGCCGCCTGCTCCAGCAGCTGAATCCGCCGCCGGTTGTTCTCGATCAGGTCGTCGTAGGCGGAGAGGACCGAAGAAATTTGACTCTGAAGTTTGATTGATGGTAACGGAAGTTTGATCTTCTTCATGTCGCGAATCGGAAGTTGCGGTTGGGCAACTCCACTTCGCAAAGAATTAACTTGGCCGAAAAAAGATGGTGATCTTAGAAAATGGTAAAGGTAGACGGGCAGAATATTTTCAGTATCGCATCGCAGAATGACCATTCCAGAGTTAATTCTCATATGTTCATACTGAACAACGTCACTGTAATAGGCCGAATTTCCTATTGTGCCCCTTGTTGTTAAAACGACATCGTCGCGACGAAGCTTACCTTTACGGAGAGCTGCGTCTTTCTGTTCTGAGATGAACTGGCAATCAGAAAAATCGAAACCGCTTTTAGTTACATTGGTCGCGCTCAAGAAAAGACAGTGCCCTTCAGAAGCAAATTCATTTTGCTTTGGGTAATTCTTTCCCCGGTCGCCATCAATGATATCGAAAGGGGCAAATTCAAAATCTGTCAGCACAGAGCTTGTCATACCCCCAGCTCCTCAAAATTCTTTTTGATCGTCGCGGCCAGTTGCACCGCCTCGGCGTTCAGGTCCTCCAACTCCACATGAATATCGCGCAGGGCCTCCTCGAAGTCGAAATCCTCGTCCTCTTCTTCCGGCGCGACTCCGACATAACGGCCGGGGGTGAGGCTCCAGTCGTTGGCCTCGATCTCGGCCCGGTCCACCAGTTTGACCAGCCCTTCCACATCGCGCAGTTTCGCCTCGGGGAAACGTTCGGTGAGCCAGTGGGCCTGCTTCCAGAAGTAGCGCACCTGCTTGAGCTGTTCCACGGCCAGGGCGCGCGCCTCGTCGGCCGCCTTGCGGGCGCGGGTGATATCACGGCCCGCCCAGGCGTCGCTGTCGCGGGCATTGCATTCGTTCTCGCAGGTTTCGATCAGGCGGCAGGCGAGTTTGTAGAGCAGGTCGGTCTGCTTAACCAGATCACGGCTGGTCTCGGCCAGGGTTGCAAGGTGGTCCACGGCCTTCTTGAGCTCGCCGTTGGTGGTCTTCTGTTGCCCCCAGGCCGCCTGCTGTTCACTGACGGTCTTTCGGAAAGAATCCACATCCGCCTTGAACAGCGGGATGGCGTCATCCAGTTCCTGTTGGGGCGACCCGCCGGTCGCCCGTACATCATGGGGCGCGTCCTTGGCGAGAGTCTTGAGGAAGGGTTCGACCGCGCCACGCAGCGTGGTCAGCGCACCGATGAAATCCGGTAGGGGCGACCCGCCGGTCGCCCGTACGCAGGCCGCGCCCTCGGCCAGCATGCGCTGGCAGTAGCCCGCCACGAGATCGAGATAGCGCCCGGTCTCGCCCCGGTAGAGCCAGACGATGGCCAGGATGTTCTGCTCCTGCTCGGGGGAAAAGTCGAAAATCTTACGGGTGACTTTTCGATAAATGTTGCGGGCGTCGATCATCAGCACCTTGTCGCGGTACTCTTCGGGCTTGGCGCGGTTGAGGAACCAGAGCTCGCAGGGGACGGTGCGGGTGTAGAAGAAGTTGGAGCGGATGGCGACCATGACGTCCACGTCGCCGGTCTCCACCAGGTCGCGCCCGGCGCTGGAGGCCTGGGACGACATGACGAATCCGGCCCTGCTCGTTCAGGTAGCTGTAGAAGTAGCTGATCCAGACGTAGTTGCCGTTGCTGACCTTGCCCTTCTTGTTGACACCGGGCAGGCCGAAGGGCAGGCGCGGATCGCTCTTGACCTTGTCGGCGTCGATCTCATCCACATTGAAGGGCGGATTGGCCATGACGAAGTCGGCCTTGCGCAGCAGCTCGTGGGGGTCTTCGTAGTAGGTGATCGATTTCTGGATGTCGCCTTCCAGGCCATGCACCGACAGATTCATCTTGGCCAGGCGGATGGTGGTGGCGTTCTTTTCCAGGCCGTAGAAGGTGAGCTTCTCGGTGGGGTTTTCGTGGCGCCGCTCGACCACCCGGGCGCTCTGCACGAACATGCCGCCCGAGCCGCAGGCCGGGTCGAGCACCGTGCCGCCCTCCGGTTCGATGACGTTGGCGATCAGCGAGACCAGCGAAACCGGGGTGAAGAACTCGCCGCCGTCGTGGGCCTTCTGGTCGGTGAACTGGGTCAGGAAGTATTCGTAGATACGGCCGAAGACATCGCCGGAGACGCGCTTGAGCTCCTCGGGGTTGAGAGTGCGCAGCAGCTGGCCGAGCACGGCGTTGTCGAGCTCCTGATACTCGCTCTTGGGCAGCACGCCGCGCAGGTTCTCGTAGTCGGCCTCGATGGACTCCATGGCGTCGATAATCGCCTTGACGCGGTCCGCGCTGTCGGGCAGGGCCACCAGGGTGTCGAACTGGGCCTTGGGCTGCAGGAAAATGGCGCTCTTCTGCGAAAAATCCTCCTTGGTCAGCGGCCGGGTCTTGCCGCCGCGCGTCGGCAGGCCCGCTTCGATAGCATCCTTAACGCCCAGAAAGCGGCTGTAGGCGTGGCGCAGAAAGACCAGGCCCATGACCGGCAGGAAATATTCGTTACTGGCGTAGTTGGAGTTGGCCCGCAGGGTATCCGCCGCGCTCCAGAGCCGCTTTTCAATGGCTTCGATGTGTTCAAGGTGGGCCATGCTTACGCTTCCCTCCCAAAATACGTTTTATGCAGGGCTTCGCCCTTGTCCCCCAGGCTGCGCAGCAGGCTCTCTATCTTTTCCAGTGCCAGCGGCGACGGCTTGGCGCGGTCGTTTTCCCAGCGGTTGATCGTGGGGAAGGTCACGCCGAGTTTGGCTGCGAACTTTTCCTGAGTCAGGCCGGTGAGTTTCCGAAGCTCACGGACCAGCCTTGCCATACTGTGTTGCTCGTCCAATGGATTTCTCCTTGATGAATCTTCTGATGTACTGGCGGCGCCATTCATAATGTCTGATTTATCACTTGATATATCATCCATAGGGCCGCAAATGTCAAGCGCGACCTTGAAATCCTTGCGGAAATTCTCGTGCATCAAGGCAATTTCAAATTCCCCCCGACACATTCCAACTTCACCTGGTAAATCCGCAGGGAAGCAATCAGAACCCACAACGAGAAGCGACTGACCCTGGACATCGACGACTTGTTTGACGGAATCATGAAGAATATCAACCAATTTGCCGACGAAATCGCCGAACAGCGATTGCAGGAAAAAATGCAGGACACCGGACGAGGTCCGGAGAATGGGGGTAAGAATGCAGAGAATTTTGAGGCGAAAGAGAAGCGGGGGATGACGGATTTCCCGAAAAGGGAGTGATCGGGGCGGTAGCGCCGACACCCGGAAAGCGGCGTAAGTCGCTGACAATCCGCAGAAAAAGAAAACCCGCCCAGCAATCGGACGCGGTTGGTGGGCGGGTTTTCTTTTTAAATGGTGGAGCAGAGCGGAATCGAACCCTTGTCCTCGACATTGCTCATGTCGGGCTGGTACCGGCCCTGTTTCGCGCCTTCGTCGTCGCTGCTATTTCAGCCTTTTGGTACCCCTGGTCCCTGGTCAGGCATAGCATCGCTGCATTGCTGGACGATGCGGCATTCGGCTTCGAAAAGCCTCCCGAAGGCGGCTTTCAATATGCGCCGAACATTTTCCGCGCCAGTTGGCGAGCCGGCGAAGGTCCGTATTCGCGGAGGTATTTGTCGATGTCGGCGGATGCGGCGTTCTGTTTCAGCGAATACATCAGCCCGAGAAATTTGGTCACGTGGGTCGACAAGCGAGACGACTTGTCGGGATTGTTCTGCCAACGATGCCTCAACTCGTCGAGCGTCGAGCTCAGCGTTTTGTCGGCAATGCTCCATTCGGCCGTCACCTTGTGCAGTTCGCGCCAGCGCGAGAAAACCCAGTAGACGTAGAGCCTGCTGGGCACGTAGCCTTCGTACCAGGCCAGGAACTGATCGAATTGCAAGCTCCAAAACCTATCGAAGAACATGTCGGCCTCGACGTCGATGCGCTGCTGCGACCAAGCCCCTTGAACGGCGGCGGCCTTCTCGCTCTGGGCCGTTAGCAGTTCGGTTCTTTTCTTCTGCAATTCGTCGAATTGCTTATGAAAATGAATGATCAGGTCCGCCTGTTTATTTCTTATTCCGAAACGCGCGTTCGCATAAATCACGATCAATGAGAGGCATGCGGTGACGATCGGGATGAGCTTCCAGTAGAAGATATCGGTTTCGGCTGTCATTTTGCTTTCCTGAAATTATTGTGCCCCGCGAGGTTTTTACAGCAACTGCCTTTGCAAATGGTCCAGGACTCGGCGCCGCGTATCGATGCCCTGCGACAAGGCGGCTTCATATTCGAAAGTCAGCGTGGAGTGGCCGGCGCCGGGGATTTCCACGAGCTCGAACCGCGGCGCACCGGAGGTCGTGGCGCCGGAAAAAGTTTGCCGCAACCGATCCATTCTCGGTTCGGGACAGAAACGGTCATGCTTGAACCGTAAGCCGAGCAGCGTCACTTCGTAAGGGAGCTCGGCGACTGCGTTCAGCGTGTCGGGCTCCACATCGAGCCCGCATTTGTCGAAAAACGGGAGGCTGGGCTGCGCAGCGACGGGAGCCAAAAGCGCGGGTTCCAGCATCATCGTCAGGACGAAACCGCCGGTGAAGCACATGCCGATAGCACCCACGCCCTTGCCCCCGCAGTCCGCATGAACGTTCCGGCAGAGGCCTCGCAAGGCCGCCGTAATCGGGCTGGATTTCCCGTTCGCGAAGCAATTGAATTCGTGGCGAATGCAGAGCAGCGGTGATTTCAGGAATCCACGGTTCAGGGGTTGCAGAGGAGAACCGAATAACAGGGGCATGACCACATGAAAGCCGTTTGCCGCGATGAAATCGGCGAATTCCACCGTTTCCGACGTCAAGCCCGGCAGTTCGTGCAGCAAAATGACGCCGGGTCCGGTGCCTTTGCGGAAGATCCGGAAAGAAAATTCGCCATGGGAGAAGGACTGTTCTTCGAAACCGGGAACGGCGCTCATGGATTCCGCTCCGGCTCGATCCGGCGCGCGGCATTTCGGCCGGTTCGGCCGCGAGCGGCGCCGAGGCTGCCGGGTGGCAAGCCGCGCGCCAGGGGGGATATCGGCGTTTTCATTTCAACGGTGCCCCAAGGATTTTCGTCGACGATGTTGATCGGTAGCAACTGAGCTATTAATCCGGCCCTTAAATACCCTATTGATTCCGTTCGGGCCGAGCTTGTCGAAGCCCCAAGCCGAGTGCCCTTCGACAAGCTCAGGGCGAACGTTATTTTGGGCCGGGTCAATAATACTAGCCCATTTCGTCACCTCCCTGTCACCGTTCGGTCACCTGCGCTGCGTACCATCTCGGCCCTGTTACAATCAACAGGGAGTGACTTATGAAACCGTCGAGCTTTGTCCGCGTTTTTACATTGACTCTAGCCGTGTTGATGACGACGACGCTGGCCCACGATGCCTTGGCGTTATCGCTCACTCGCGGTCCCTATCTGCAGATTGGCACACCCCACGGCGTCATCGTGCGCTGGCGTTCGGACGTGGCTTCCAACAGCCGCGTGCGGGTCGGCACCAGCCCGACGAATTTGACGCTCACTTTCGATGATGCGGCGTCGACCACGGAGCACATCGTACAGGTGAGCGGACTCGATCCGCAGACCAAGTATTACTACGCTATCGGTTCCACCACGCAGACGCTCTCGGGTGGTGACAGCAACACCTATTTCCACACCGCGCCAACCACCGGCACGCAGCAGCCGACGCGAATCTGGGTGATCGGCGACGCCGGCACCGGCAATTCCAACCAGGCCGCCGTGTACAACGCTTATCGCAATTTCACCGGGACCAATCCCACCCATTTATGGCTGCAGCTCGGCGACAATGCCTACAACGACGGTACCGACGCCGAATTTCAGTCGAAGATGTTCAACATGTATCCGGACATGCTCCGCCAGTCCGTGACCTGGCCGACCCTGGGCAATCACGACGGCCATTCGGCGGATTCGGCGACGCAGACCGGCCCCTATTACCAGATCTTTTCGCTGCCGCGGAACGCCGAAGCGGGCGGGGTAGCCTCGGGTACCGAGGCCTATTATTCCTTCGATTACGGCAATATCCATTTCATCGTGCTCGACTCTTACGACTCGAGCCGCTCGGTCGGCGGCCCGATGCTGAGCTGGCTGGAGTCCGATCTTCAGGCCTCCGGTGCGGACTGGAACATCGCCTACTGGCATCACCCGCCGTATTCCAAGGGTTCGCACGATTCCGACAGCGATACCGCCATGACCCAGATGCGTCAGAACGTCTTGCCGATCCTCGAAAATTACGGCGTCGACCTGGTTCTGACCGGGCACAGCCATTCCTATGAACGCTCGAAATTCATCGACGGCCATTACGGTTCGTCGTCGACCTTCAGCGATGCGACCCATGTCGTGCAGTCGGGCAGCGGCCGCACCGACGGCACCGGCGCCTATACCAAGACCGGCGTCGGCGTGGCGCACGCGGGCGCCGTGTACGCCGTGGCCGGCAGTTCGGGAAAAACCAGCGGCGGCACTTTGAATCATCCGGCCATGTACATTTCCCTGAATGAGCTGGGTTCGATGGTGCTGGACGTGAACGGCCTGACGCTGGACGCCAAGTTCCTCAACAACAACGGGACGGTGCGCGACTACTTCACCATGACCAAGGAGGGCGGAACCCCACCGCAGTTGGCGAATGTGAGCGGTCTGGTCTGGCAGGATACCGACGCGGACGGCATCCGCGAAACCGGTGAGAGCTTCCTGCAAGGGATCGAGGTGCGGCTCTACAGCGACGCCGACACGCTGGTGGCCACGCAGATCACCAACAGCAGCGGCGCTTATCAATTCTCGAGCGTGGCTGCCGGCAACTATTATGCGCAGTTCTTTGCGGGCGCACGCACCCTCTCGCCGCAGGACCAGGGCGGGAGCGACAGCGTCGACAGCGATGCGAATCCGGCCGACGGCAAGACGGCGGTGTTCGGCGCGAGCGCGGGCAGCAGCGTCGCCAACATCGATGCCGGCATGTACCTGGCCGGCGGGGAGCCGCAAACGGCGCAGTTGCAGGACGGCCTGAACGGCTATGCCGGCACGGCGGACACCTATGTCGCCAGCGGCAAGGCCGGCACCCACTACGGCACCTCCACAGCGGTTCTGGCCGACGGTTCGGACGGCAGCAACGGACGCCTCGTCGGCTTGATGGCCTGGGACGTTTCCTCGATTCCGTCGACCGCCACCGTGACCAACGCCACGGTGACCCTGCAGGTTTCGAACGCCAGCGCCGGAACCTACAATCTGTATGCGGCGGACACCGCCTGGACCGAAGGCGGCGCTACCTGGAACGGGGTTGATCCGCTGAACAACCAAGGGACGCTGATCGGCACCTTCCAGCCGTCTTCGACCGGAAGACACACCGTTCAGCTCAACGGCGCCGGAATTTCGCTGGTGCAGGGCTGGGTCAGCGGATCGGCCGCGAACAACGGTTTCATGATCGTGGACGACGGCAGCAGCGACGGCGTCGATCTGCGCTCGTCCGAATACGGGACCCAAGCGCAACGGCCGAAACTCACGGTGAACTATCAATAGTCCCCCGCAAGCCGTGCATGCGGACAATAAGACCGTGTGCACGGCGGTTATCGTACGACGGAAAAAATCATGCGGACACGAGCAATCCTTTTCACCGCGCTGCTGGGATACGCCGGCATCGCACTGTCCCACGGCGACGTACACGAACGCATTCGGGATCTCGATCACGAACTCGCCCATCACCCCAAGAACGCCGAACTGCTCATAAAGCGCGGCCGCTTGTTTCTCGAGGACGGTCACGCCGATGAAGCGCGCGACGACTTCGCCCGGGCGATCAAATCGGCCCCGAAACGGATCGAAGCCCTTTACCATCTCGCCCAGGCGCAGCTTATGCTGAACCAGCCGCAGGCCGCGCTGGCATCGGTGCAGCGATTTCTCCGGAAAGCGGGAAACGATGCCGCCAGGGCGCGCGGCCTGGTGCTGAGCGGCGAGATTCTGTCGGCATCGGATCAGCCGTTGGCCGCGGCCGAGGCGTACTTGGCGGCCGTCAAGCTTTCCAAGGAAGTAAAACCCGATCACGTGCTGTACGCGGCCGATGCCTTTCGCTCCGCCGGCAAAACCGGCAAGGCCATGGAAGTGCTGGACGACGGCATCGCGCGGCTCGGCCCCCTGCACGTACTGGCCGAACGGGCATTGATGCTGGAAATGGAAGAAGGACGGTACGAATCGGCCTTGCAGCGGGTCGACCGCATGCTCGCAAGCCGCCAGCGCGTTCCCTTTTTGCTTTACAAAAAAGGATTGATCCTCAAGGCGCTCACGCGCAGCGACGAGTCCAGGCGGACGTTCTCCGCCGCGCTCCGGGAAATCGACGCGCTACCGGGCTCCCGCAAACAAATCCGGGCGGTCGAGAATCTCCGAACTTCGCTGCTGGCCGAGTTGAACTAAGTACATGCCATGAATTGTGCGGAACGAGATTGCACACGTAGGTCGGCAATCCTTTGCCGACACCTCCGCCGGGTCAAGGGGTTCGTCGGCAAAGGATTGCCGACCTACGACGGTGCCGCTGTAGGTCGCGAATCCCTTCGCGACATTACGCCGCTCGGCCCGTGGCTTTCGTCTTGATTTCCCAGACGGGTACCTACGAATACTTCCGCGCGAAGCGATGCATTACAGACATTTCAAAACCAAGGGTGTGGACTACCGGGATGGGCTCCGAAAGACTTATCCGATCAAAGGAGGCGATCAGACCTTTTTCAGAAAGCAGGCCTTCAGCATGAAATTGCCGTTATCCATCTTGCAGTCCACTTCGTGATCTCCGCCGACCAGGCGGATGCTCTTGACCTTGGTGCCCATTTTCAGGGTGATGGACGATCCCTTTACTTTCAGATCCTTGATCAGCACGACCGAGTCGCCGTCGGACAGCACATTGCCGTTGGCATCCCGGATCACCGCATCCGTGTCGTCCTCGGTGTCCGTGGTTGGGTTGATCGGCCATTCATAGCCGCAGTCGGCGCACACATAGTTGTCGCCGTCCGGATAGGTGTTTTCCAAGGTGCATTGGGGGCAAGCCGGGATAGTGGACATGATTCCGCTCAAAAATAAGTAGGGGCGTGCATTATAAGGGATTAAGGGATTGGAAATTGCCGCACTGAACCGCGACGTCGATCGGGAGTTCTTTCCCGAGCTATCGGATTGCCGACGACTTATTCCAAATCGCTTTCAATAAGGCACCAATTTTCGTAGGGTGGGTTAGGCGCACATCATCACTCACCGATGACCCATCACTGCGCTTCGTGTGAGCCGTAACCCACCGGGCGACTTCCAATCGGTGGGTTACGCGGAGCCGAGGGGCCTGTCCTGAGCTCCGCCGAAGGGCTAAGCCACCATCGATGGGTTTCGCTTCACTCTACCTATCCTACGATTGATGTTCGGTCGAACGCCGGATGGAATTACCTCATGATCGACAAGTCGGTCCCGACGTTGCCCGGCCGTCATCTGCCCGGTCTCGGCGAGTCAGCGCCGCGCACCCAGGAACAGTCCACGCAGGGGCAGGCTCAAGGCCAAGGCGCCGAAAATCGCGGCCAGCGACTTGCCGGACAGGCGCTTCTCGTATCCGGGCGTGAGCCGTTCCGGAACCAGGTGATAATCCGTCAGATAGGCAAGGCCCGCGACGACCGCGCCGCCCGTCAATGCCCGGGCGACATCGCCCGATTCGGCGGCCCGGCCGAACCAGCGTTCGTAGAGCGACGCCCAGAGAACCGCCGCAGCGTGGTTCAGCACGAATCCGGTGCCCGTGTACTTGAGACTCGCATCGTGTTGCCGCGCCGCCCGGTCGCCCCAGGTGATGTGACTGACGGCGTTCAACGGCGCCACCGCGCCGGAACGCTCCGCTTTGCCGCAGGCCGCCGCCGCCAGCGCGGTGGCGATACCCACGATCGTCCCCGAGATCAGGGCATCGAAACTGCCATTGCTGCTCGTACGCATTGCCTTTCTCCCGCCGGCTCGCCAGCTGTTGTCATTTCCGGACCGATTGGCAGGTCGGCAATCCTTTGCCGACGTCCGGGTGCCGGGTGCCCGTCCGGCTGAGTTCGGGACCGGCTCTCCCGCGGTCCGCTCGAGATGCTTCCCGCACACCCTCTTATGGAAGATGACCTTGCGGTCGAACCGGGGTTCCTTCCCGGAGGCGAGCAACCGGCCTGGCCGGTCGATGCGGCGAGCGAATCGCCGAGCAAATGCCGAAGCCCGGATATCTAATAGTGCATCGGCCGGTAACGTGACGCTCGGCATGGCCTTCAACCCCATCGACGTCTTTCTCTTTCTCTTGGTTCTGCTCGGCATCCGGGGCGGATGGCGGCGCGGTTTCGTTTTGGGCTTTCTCGGTCTTCTGCGCTGGTCGGGGAGCTTGCTCGCGGGCTGGTTTCTGTATCGGCCGGTGACGGATTGGCTGGCCTCGAAATCCGGTTGCTCGAGTGTCTGGCTGCAACCCGCCGCGTTTCTCCTGATCGTACTGCTCGCGAGTCCGGTCATCGGCCTGATCGGAAATGCGCTGATCAAGCGCTTGCCAGACGGGTTTAATCGAGGGATATTCAATCGCCTCTTCGGTGCGCTGCCGGGACTGGCAAACGGGCTCGTCGCGGCGGCCATCGCTGCCGCCTTGCTGTTTGTGGTACCGTTGCCGGAAAGTCTGCGCGAAGCGGCTCGCGACAGCGGGACGGCCAATCGTTTGGCGGTGCTGGTCGAACGAACGGCCACGGCACTGACGCCG
Organism: Methylocaldum marinum; assembly: GCF_003584645.1. Classification (GTDB taxonomy): domain Bacteria; phylum Pseudomonadota; class Gammaproteobacteria; order Methylococcales; family Methylococcaceae; genus Methylocaldum; species Methylocaldum marinum. The sequence continues at coordinate 3,493,197 of NZ_AP017928.1, read as the reverse complement.
ATTTTCGAAGACGCGCTAACGCAGGGGCTCCATCGCCGCTATCCGAAATCCGGCGAATTCATTTCGTTGCCGTTCAAGGTGGAAACACCCCAGGCTAAACCGACCTTCGAACGGCAAATGCTCGAACTTGTCAACCGCGAGCGGGCGGCTGAAGGGCTTTCGCCGCTGAAGATCGATCCCGCCCTGACCGAGGTGGCGCGAAGACATTCGTCCGATATGTTCGCCCGCGGTTATTTTTCTCATTACACGCCGGAAGGCAAAAGCCCGTTCGACCGCATGCGCGAATCCGATCTGCGGTTTCTCATCGCCGGGGAAAACCTCGCCTTCGCTCCCAGCGTCGCGATCGCCCACGCCGGCTTGATGAACTCGCCCGGCCACCGCGCGAACATCCTGCGGCCGCAATTCGGGCGGGTCGGCATCGGCATCATGGACGGCGGCGTTCACGGTTTGATCGTGACCCAAAATTTCCGAAATTGAGCGGCCAGCGATTCAAGCAATTGCAGATCAATTCGTGTAGTGTACCGTTAAAGAATCGGGCAGGCGTGCAGACGCCTTCGCTCGCCATTCAAGGTGGGCTTTATCTTTTCGCAGTTGGACTTCGCCGCGCCGGAGAATGTCGAACATCCAAACAGAATTTCTTACTCAGGAGTATGCAGCTTGATGCCGTTTCCCATTGTTGGCATCGGAGCTTCCGCCGGCGGACTCGAAGCCTTGTCGGAATTTCTGGCCGGCCTTCCCGCCACCAGCGGTATGGCTTTTCTGTTGGTCCAACACCTCGATCCCCACCACGAAAGCGTCCTGACGCAGATCCTCGCGACCAGAACGGCCTTGCCGGTCCAGGAGGCGACGGACGGGCTCGCGGTCGAACCCGACCACATCTATATCATCCCGCCCAATGCCATCATGACCCTGGTCCAGGGTCATCTGGCTCTCGGCGCTCGCAACGGGCTTCCCGTGCCGCCCATGCCGGTCGACCGTTTGTTTTATTCTCTCGCGGAAGAGCAGGGCGCCAATGCGGTCGGGGTCATTCTCTCCGGCACGGGCTCGGACGGCGCGCTGGGGATACAGGCGATCAAGGGTTCCGGCGGTATCACCTATGCCCAGGACCAAGGCTCGGCCAGATTCAGCGGCATGCCGAAGGCGGCGGTGGATCTCGGCGTGGTCGATCGGGTGCTGTCCCCGCGCGAGATTGCCCGCGAACTCGCTCGCCTCGGCGGCCATCCGTACCTGAAGGTGGACAGCACCGCTTCCGCCGGGGAACCTCCGCCCACGGACGAGGAAACGCTCAAGCGGATCTTTCGCCGCCTCCGCAACGTCTGTGGTGTGGACTTCACGCACTATAAGCGCGGCACCGTGCAGCGGCGGCTCGCGCGCCGCCTGGCCCTGCACGGATTAGATACGCTGCCGGAATACCTGGCTTTGTTGGAAAGCGACGCGGAGGAAACCCAGGCCCTGTTTCAGGACCTGCTGGTCCAGGTGACCGATTTCTTCCGAGATCCCGAGTTGTTCGAAGCGTTGAGCCAAACCGTCTTTCCGCGCTTGTTCGAACGGCGTCCGTCTCAAGCTTCGCTGCGGATCTGGGTTCCGGGTTGCGCCAGCGGCGAGGAGGTCTATTCCATCGCCATCTGCCTTTTGGAGTTTTTGGGCGAGCGCCTGACCCAGACCCCGATTCAGATTTTCGGCACCGATCTCAGCGAGGCCGCCATCGAGAAGGCGCGTACCGGACTTTACCTGGAAAATATCGCCCGCCACGTCTCCGCCGAGCGGCTCCGGCGTTTCTTCGTCAAGGTCGGCGGCCACTATCAAATTACCCGCACAATCCGCGATTTGTGCGTATTCGCCCGCCACGACGTCGCCCGCGATCCCCCTTTCTCGCGACTGGATCTCGTGAGCTGCCGCAACCTCTTGATCTATCTCGAGCCGGCCCTGCAGAAGCGGGTGATTCCGCTGTTCCATTACGCCTTGAATCCGGGCGGATTTCTCGTGCTGGGACCGTCCGAAACCATAGGCCCTTTCTCCGAGCTGTTTAGTTCCGTCGACAAGCGGCTCAAAATCTATTCCAAGGCGATCCTGCCCGGACAGAAGAATCACCTGGCGTTGCTGGACGAGTATCCGGCGATGCCGGACCGTGCCCGCCCGAAACTATTGACGCTGTCCAGCGAACCCGTGGAGGCGGAGCGCTTGCAACGGGAGGCGGATCGCTTGGCCATGGCCCGCTACGTTCCGCCTGGCGTCCTGTGCGATTCGGAGATGAACGTGCTTCAGTTCCGGGGCGAGACCGGTCCGTATCTGGCGAATCCGACCGGTCCTCCGACTTTCAAGCTGCAGAAGCTGGCGCGGCCGGGCCTCCTCATCGACCTCAGCAGCGCCGTCGAGCAGGTCCGCAAGGAAGGGGCTCCGGTGCGGCGGGAGGGCGTGCACGTGGAAGGGCCGGACGGCACCTGCGCGGTCAATATCGAGGTACTGCCGATTCGGATCGCCGGGGCGGAAAACCCGTGGTTTCTGATTTTTTTGAAGCGCAAGCCTCCCTGGTACGGGGCCGGGGCACAACCATTGTCGGGGAGTTTTGGCGTTCGTTGCGGAGCCGAATGGGCTCGGGGAAACGCGCGGAAAATTACCCGCCGGAAAGCGAAAAGGATCGCCAGATCCGGAGGCTTACGCAGGACCTCGAAGCGGCCCGCGATTACATTCGGGCCATGCTGGATGCACACGAGACGACGGTGGAAGAACTGAAGGCAACGGAAGAGGAACTGCTATCCAGTAACGAGGAGTTCCAGAGTACCAACGAGGAACTCGAGACCGCCCAGGAAGAGCTGCAATCGAGCAACGACGAACTGCGCGCCCGCAACCGCGAACTCAACGTGCTGAACGACGAGATGCGGCAGGCGCGCGATTTTGCGGAGGCAGTCGTCGAAACCATGCGTCAGCCGCTGCTCGTGCTCGACGGCGATCTCCGGATTCAGCAGGCGAACCGCGCCTTCTACCGGAACTTCAAAACCACGCGCGAAGCGACCGAGCAGGTCCGGCTCTACGAATTGGGCCATGGGCAATGGGACATTCCCGCCCTGCGCCGGCTTCTCGAAGAGGTTTTGCCCGCCCAGGCCGCTTTCGAGGACAAGGAGGTCACCCAGGCCTTTCCCGAACTCGGAGAGCGGACCCTGCGCCTCAACGCGCAGGTGTTGCGCTGGAGCGACCAGGAGCGCATCCTCCTGGCGATCGAGGATATCACCGAGCAACGGACGGCGCTGGACGCGCTCAAGACGGTCGATCGGCGTAAGGACGAGTTTCTGGCCATGCTCGCCCACGAATTGCGCAATCCTCTGGCACCCATCCGCAACGCCCTGGAAATCTGGCGGCGCGGCGATGCCGGAGAAGCGGCGGAGAAGCAGGCCCAGGCCATGCTGGATCGCCAGCTCCGCCTGGAGGCGCGGTTGCTCGACGATCTCCTCGATCTGTCCCGCATCACCCGTGGAACAATCGTGCTTCAGAAACAGCCGGTCGATCTGACGCATCTAGTGGCGCAGGCGGTCGACGACGCCCGCTTTCAGCTCGACGCGCATCACCATCGGCTCGGCTTGTCGCTGCCGGAGCACGGCCTGTCGGTCGATGGCGATCCGGCCCGATTGCAGCAGATCGTCTCGAATCTTCTGAGCAACGCCGTCAAATACACACCGCCCGGCGGTGACATCACCCTGACCCTGACACACGATGGACAGGAAGCGGTGCTCAAGGTCGCCGACACCGGCATCGGCATCAGCCCGGAACTCCTGGGTTCGATTTTCGACCTCTTCGTGCAGGCCGACAAATCCCTCGATCGTGCCCAAGGCGGCCTCGGCATCGGGCTCACGCTGGTTCGCCGCCTGGTCGAATTGCACGGTGGACAAATAAATGTACGCAGTGCCGGGGCGGGCAAGGGAAGCGAGTTCACGGTGCGCTTGCCGGCTTTGCCGAGAACGGCCGTCCCGGCGGCTCCCGCGGAAACGGAAGCGACCGAAGGACTGCCCCTCATGCGCTACCGTATTCTGGTCGTCGACGACAACGCGGACACTGCGGGAAGTACCGCATTGTTACTGCAACTCGAAGGTCACGAGGTAGAGACGGCGTACGACGGCCCGGGTGCAATCGAAGCCGCGAAGACGTTTCACCCCCAGATCGTCCTGCTCGATATCGGATTGCCGGGTCTGGATGGCTACGAGGTGGCCCGCCGTCTGCGGGCGCTGCCCGAGTTGGAGGGGGCGTTGCTGGTGGCGATGACCGGCTATGGACAGGATGAAGACCGCGACCGATCCCGGACCGCCGGATTCGATGGGCACCTGGTCAAACCGGTCGACCTCGACCGGCTCAAAGCGTTGATTTCTCATCCTGGTCATCGGGTCGGAACTCCTCAAGTCCATTAAACCTACAAACGGCAGTTGACTGCTTCGATGGCGTAGAAACGGCTTATGGATTCCGATCGTCCTCCCTTCCACCGATTTCACCGCTTGGGTGAAGCCGCTACTTACCCGATTGCACGGCGGGCGGCCGGTTGGCTGGCGGGCAATTGGTCAAAGGCGGCGGGTTTGGCGCCATCGGAGACATTATTGTCGGGGTGTTCGGTGCCGTGTTGGGCGGTGTTCTGTTCGATGTCCTGGGTTTGTCCGCCGGGGGCGGCAGGCTTGGGAGCTTGATTATCGCGACGGTTGGCGCCGTAGCCTTCTTGCTTCTGTTGCGTCTGATCAGAAAGGATTAGGTGCCGGCAACGTCAAAAAGTCGCCTGCGCACGCTGGCGACACGGTGCAAAACCTTCCCGGTCGTACTCGCTCTAATTCGATGAAGGACTAAACATGTTATTCCCCCCGTTTTTAGGATAGGGATAGATGATTGATGGATTGCTCAACCTTCCCGGATGGGGACTTATTGCCATTACCCTGGCCCTGACCCACGTCACCATTGCCAGTGTGACCATTTTCCTGCATCGTCACCAAGCGCATCGCGCCCTGAATCTCCATCCTGTCGTCAGCCATTTCTTCAGATTCTGGCTGTGGCTGACCACCGGTATAGTCACCAAGGAATGGGTGTCGATTCATCGCAAACACCACGCCCATTGCGAAAGCCCGCAAGACCCTCACAGCCCCCGCGTCTTCGGCATTCGGAAAGTGCTGTGGGAAGGCGCCGAGTTATACCGGGCCGAAGCCCGCCACGTCGAAACGCTGGACCACTATGGCTATGGCACCCCGAATGACTGGATCGAACGGAACCTTTACAGCCGCTATCGAGGCGGGGGTGTTGCCCTGCTGTTCGTCATCGATGTCGTGCTATTCGGCCTGTACGGCATCACGGTGTGGGCGGTGCAAATGCTCTGGACTCCCTTTTGGGCGGCGGGCGTGATCAACGGCCTGGGCCACTACCGGGGCTATCGCAATTTCGAAACCCCGGACGCCTCCACGAACCTGTTTCCCTTAGGGCTCCTCATCGGCGGCGAGGAATTGCATAACAATCACCACGCGTATCCGGCCTCGGCCCGTCTCGCCCATCGCTGGTGGGAATTGGACATCGGCTGGGTCTACATCCGCCTGATGCAAAGGTTTCGGCTGGCCGAGATCCGCCGCACGGCCCCTCGAATCCGCCTCGAGCGCGCTCCCAAACCGATCAACCCGGCCACGGTCCAGGCCGTAATGCGCAACCGCTATCATATCCTAGCTTTGTACGGGCGTCGCGTCGTGCTCCCCGTACTGCGGCACGAGTGGAAGGCCGCTCCTTCCGCGCACCGGCCGCTGCTGCGTAAGGCAAAAACGCCTCTGGTTCGGGAGGGCGTCGAACTCGATGAAACGGCCTGCCAAACCTTAAAGCAGGCGCTGGACTTGAGCCGGACGCTTGAGACGATCTACCGTTCCAAACACGACCTGAAACAGCTCTGGATCCGATCCGCCAGCCATTACGAAGCCCGCGTGCAATTGCTCGAGAACTGGTGCAGGCAGGCGGAAGACACCGGCATCGAGGCCTTGGGCGACTTCGCCCGACTACTGCGCCGATATACGCTCCCAAGAGCCTAAGTACATTCAGGAAAGTCCTACGGCATACGAACCGCTCATTGCGCAGAATTGCCAGGGATTCGATTGGATGGGTCGAAACACGCTGGGCGACTTGAAGTCATGCGGCCGTGGTTTCGAAACGTTCGTAGTACATCGCTTTGCGCGGAAGTATTCGTCGGCAATCCTTTGCCGACGTGTTGCACTCGCGTTCCGCGAAACTTTCTGGGATGTACTTAGAGCGTTTTCATCTCGCTCGTGCGGCAAAACAGGCTTGGCGGAAGTCGTTGGCGTCTTCGGAGCGGGCGAATTACTTCAAACATTCGTAGGTCGGCAATCCTTTGCCTACGAAGACGCTCGGCCGGGACGTGGCGTCGGGAAAGGATTCCCGACCTACAGGGTGCTACATTCGTAGGTCGGCAATCCTTTGCCGACGAACCCGTTGGCCCAACTGCACCGTATCCACAAGGCTGGCGCCCTTGTTCACCCGGGTCGGCGGCCAACGGGCGCCGGCATTACTCCATGTGGCGGGGGACACTATCAAAGGCGTCGTTTACAGTGTTATCGGTACCGCACTGATTCAGGGGGTTTTGGTTGGTATCGGGTTGTGGAACGCGGGCGCCCCCCGCGTCCTGTTGCTCGGCGTGCTGGCGTGCGTTCTGTCTCGGCATTTTTCTGGGTCCGACCTCGCTGGCCATAGCCTATGCCTCATTTCGGGAGTGGAGCTCCCGAGAAAAAGCTTTGAGTTAGGGAACGGACCTAGCGAAATAATGGTGTCGAATCCCTTGCAAGAAGACTCAATCTACAGCGAGGGCGGCGACGCGATGATCATGCTCAACCAATAGGTATCGGTCTTGTAACAATGCCAGAGTTGTGTTTCCTCGGTGAGTCGGGCGAAGAGTTGGCCATTGGCGTAGACCACTCCATCGGCAACGGAGATTTCATCGAACGGGCCGAAGGTTTCCGAGGCGTTTCCCAGCGCATCCTCAAAATGGATCGACGTCCGGTCATGGCAGGCGTACTGGGTGAAGTGCTGCTGGCCTTGCATATCCCAGAAGTGATTGCTGAATTTGGCGACCACTGTTCTGTTGGGCCCTTGGCTGATGAAATTGCCGGTGATTCGGAAGAAAGGCGCCGGTGCGAGCTTGGTGGTTTTCGCTAGCTGCTCGGACTCGAAGATCAGACTGATCATATCTTGGCTCATCTGCATAATGCTTTCATTTCGATTAGACTGCTGAGGTTTCGTCGGTTCATGCGGCATTCCGATGAAGTCGCAGAAAGTTCTCGAAGCGGCGCGGGTGATCGTCGGGAGCATCGACAAGCCGACCGCGCTTCGTCATATCGATGTCGTTTAAAATGGGAGCTTGTGTCCTCTACAAGAACCCGATGCGGGCGAGTCTGGCAGTCTCGATAGGGCCCGGAACCGGGCCGCCTTTCTTGCTATAACAATTAACTAGCAATAGACCCGCCATCGACGACAGTCATTCTCCCCTTCCGAACAATGCAAAGAAAGTGGATCTGGATTCTTGCCATCGGCGTGCTCGCTGCCGCCGGTGGAATTTATTGGTGGCGCGAAGGTCCTGTCACGGTCACGGTCGTGACGCCGACTCGCGGGCCCGCGGTGGACGCGATTTACGCGACCGGCACGGTGGAGCCCACGGTGATGATGCCTATCGCGCCACGGCAGGCAGGATATCTGGCCGAACTTAAGGTCGATGAAGGCGATCGGGTGCGTGAGGGACAGGTGCTGGCGCGGCTCGACGACCAGGATTTGAGGAACACGGTCGAGGAACTGGCCGCGCGGGTGGAGTTCGCGCGTGCGCAGCATCAGCGCCTGCTGGAGCTGGTAAGGCGCAATGTCGTTGCCAAAGCCGAGCTGGACCGGGCCCGCTCCGATCTGGACGCGGCCGAGGCGGTGCTGGCGCGTGCTCGCGCTCTGCGCGACTTCATGACCCTCACGTCGCCTGCCGACGGCCTGATCATCCGGCGCGACGGCGAGATCGGCCAGTTCATTCCGGTAGGGCAGGCCTTGTTCTATCTCTCCTGCTGCGCACCCTTGCGCGTCACCGCCGAGGTCGACGAAGAAGACATTCTGCGGGTGCGCGTGGGGCAGAAAGCAGTATTGCGTGCCGATGCGCTGCCGGACCAAGTGCTCGACGGCGAAGTCAGCGAAGTCACGCCTAAGGGTGACCCGGTCGCACGCAGCTACCGGGTCCGCATCCGGCTTGCCGAACCGGAGAAGCTGCGGATCGGCATGACGGTCGACGCCAACCTGGTCGTTTCGGAACGGGAGAACGCCCTGCTGGTACCGTCAACGGCCATTCAGAACGGCGCTGTATGGGTGGTCGAGGACGGCAGGCTGCACCGGCAGCCGGTACGCACCGGCGTGGCCGGCGCCGTTCGTACCGAAATTGTCGAAGGACTCGCGCCGGACGCACGGGTGGTCGAGACGCCCTCGGAAAACCTCCGCGAGGGCCGCGCCGCCCGCATCCGATCGTCCTCGTCCGCGTCGGTATCCTGATGCCCATTCAGCTCCAGGTGGCTCTCATGCACCTCACCGGCCGCAAGCGCCAGACCCTGGTCTCGCTCACCGGGGTAATCCTGGGCGTCGCCTTCTTCCTGGCGGTGTCTTCGCTGATGCGCGGCTCCGAGAAGGACTTCATCAAGCGTCTCATCGACAACAGCCCGCATATCACGGTTTACGACGAATACCGCTTGCCCCGGACCCAGCCGGCGGAGCTGCGCTGGGCGGACGGCGCGGTGCGGGTCAGGAACGTCAAGCCGCAGACCGAGACGCGCGGTATTCGCGGATACCGGGAGAAACTCGAATTCGTCGAAGCCATGTCCGGTATCCAGGTGGCGCCGGTGCTGGTCGGCTCGGCCGTACTCGTGTTCGCCGGCCGCGAGGAAAGCGTCACCCTCTCGGGTGTGGTGCCGGCCAGGATGAAGACAGTATCCACGCTCCAGGAGAAGATGATCGACGGCTCGATCGACGCGCTCGACGTCAATCCGAACGGAATCGTGATCGGTACCGGGCTGGCGCAGAAGTTCAGCCTCGGCCTGGGCCGCAACGTCAACGTGGTGGCGGCGAGCGGCGCCAGCCGTCCGATGAAGGTGGTCGGCATTTTTCGCACCGGCAACGCGAATTACGACGAGACCCAGACGTTCACCCTGCTGAAGCGCGCCCAGGTGATGTTCGACCGGCCCAATCGGGTCAATCGGCTGATCATACAGCTCGACGACCCTTATGCGGCCCGCGAAGCCGCCCAGCGCATCGAAGCCTTCGCCGGCTACAAGTCGGTGTCTTGGATCGAAGCCTCCGAGGACATCTTGAGCGTGCTGATCGTACGCAACATCATCATGTACAGCGTGGTGTCGGCGATCCTCATCGTGGCGTCCTTCGGGATATACAACACCCTGTCGACGATCGTGATGGAAAAGACCCGCGATATCGCAATCCTGAAATCCATCGGCTTTCACGCCCGCGACGTGCGGCTCATCTTCCTGCTCGAGGGAACCATCATCGGGGTGATAGGCAGCGTGTTCGGGCTGCTCTTGGGGGCTGGACTCATGAGAGTCCTGGCGGCTATCGAATTCAGGCCGCCCGGCGTCACGGAAAAAGTGCACATGCCGATCTGGTGGGGACCGGAACAATTCGCCCTCGCCACTGCTTTCGCGCTGGTCTCGTGCATTCTCGCTGCCTATCTGCCGGCGCGCCGCGCGGGGCGCGTGCATCCGGTCGAGATTCTGCGGGGTGCCGCATGACGCCGGTTCTGCGCGCCGAACATCTCGTGCGCAAGCTGGCCGGGGAAGTTTCGGTGACCCTGGTGGAGGACATCAACCTCGAGATCGAGCGGGGCGAGTTCGTCTGCATCATGGGGCCTTCCGGCTCCGGCAAGTCCTCGCTGCTCTACCTGCTCGGCCTGCTGGACGTTCCGACCTCGGGGCGGGTGTGGCTGGACGGCGAGGATACTTCGGCCTACGGCGAGAACGAGTTGGCGAATCGCCGGCTGGAGAAACTGGGATTCGTGTTCCAGTTCCATTTCCTGCTCGCCGAGTTTTCGGTGCTCGACAACGTGACGCTGCCGATGCGGCGGCTCGGCAAGCTCGGCGATGCCGCGATCCGTACGCGCGGCATGGAGTTGTTGGCTCGGCTGGGCGTCGCCGAGCAGAGCGCGAAACATCCGCACCAGCTTTCGGGAGGGCAACGTCAGCGGGTGGCCATCGCCCGCGCGCTGGCCAACGATCCCCTGGTGGTTCTGGCGGACGAGCCGACCGGAAATCTCGACTCGGTATCGAGTGCCACGGTGCGGCAGATTCTCCACGATCTGGCGCACCAAATGGGCAAGACGGTGGTCGCCGTGACCCATGACGTCTCCTTTGCAGCAGCCGCCGACCGGCGCATCGGCATCGTCGACGGCAAAATCAACGCGGATTGGCGACCGGCTTAGGTTCGCTCGAAACACCGGGTCTATCCGGCCGCCTCGGCGGCGCGATCGAAACCCGGTCGCTTGCCGCGTGTTATCCGCTTTTACGGAAATCTTTCCCGGACCGGCTTCGGTTTTTTCCGAAATTCAGCGGATAGGCATAGGAACAGCGAGTAGGTCGGCAATCCTTTGCCGACGCCGCCGGGCCAAGGGTTCGTCGGCAAAGGATTGCCGACCTACGACGGATTCCGTCCCTTCCGGCACTTCTCCGGTTTTTCGGTTTCAATCTCCTCGACCGAGTCCCCCTCGTACTCGACCTCCACGCAAGCGCCAACCACCAGGGGGCCTTCGTCTTCCTCCAGCTTGGTTTTTTCCGTCACCACGACCTCGCGACCGCCTATCGTCCAGGTGCCGACCTTGCCTTCGGGACGCTTTTCAATGGTGCCGTAAAACTCTTCGCCCGCTTGAATGCTCGGCGATGCCGAGAGGACGGTGCCGGCTAGCAACAGCATGCCTATCAGGTGTTTCATCGTTCGCTCCTTTTTGAATGGTCCCGTTTTTTTGGACAATCATCGCGTGCCGAAAATTCGTCCATCCGAGTCGGGCTGATCATCATAAGCAATGCATTTTTGTAGAGTGGGTTAGGCCGGAAGGCCGTAACCCACCGAGCAACTTTGAATCGGTAGGTTACTACGATGAATGTTCACTCGAATGCCGAATGGAATAATTCTCCGGTCGCCGATATGCCTGACGACCGAAGTAGCCGTTTCCGAGATCATTCCTCTTTCAGGTGGCGGACGCCGGACCAGGTGACCACATGGGATAAATCCATCCGCCGCAGCAGTTCCCGGATCACGGTCTCCACCCGATCCGGCTCGTCGTAAAACTCGACCACGAGGGGCAAATCCAGGGACAGGTCGACCAGTGAGGCCGTGTGGATTTTTCCGTCCCGGCCGAACCCCGTCATCCCCCGCAGCACGGTGACCCCCGCAACCATCTCCTCGTCATGCAGGAATTTCATGAGCTTGGACAGAAGGTGTTCGCTCTCGTGGAGATAAATCCGCGCTACGGTGACTTGCTGACATGCCATAACCAGTTACCCATGAGTGTGCCCAACCAGACCGCCGCGACCCCGAGCAGGGCGTTCACGGCGAAGATGCTCAATAGACCCTGAAATTCCGCCCGAATTTCAGGCAACTGAAACGCGAGCCACAAGGTCGCCGCCAGGGTCATCGCACCGAGCAGGCTGATCAAGACAATCGCCCGGTACAGGGTAGACAGATCGAAGTAAAGAAAAACGAATTCGGCCGCTGCGGCCAGGATCAAGGCGATGCTCAGCGCGAGCGCCAGGCCGCCGTATGGAAACCCGTGCCCCAGCCAGGGATAGAGATCGGCGGCAAAGATCTGCCGGCCCAGCACCAGGCCGATCCAGACTGCCGCGAGACACAACACGGCGCTCAAGAAAATATTGAGTCCCGCTTTCGCGAGATTGCCATCCTCGAACAAGTACAAGGTCTCGAGGGCAAAGGTCGAGAAGGTCGTGTAGGCGCCCAGGAACCCGACCAGAATCGCCGCCCGGTATTCGACGGCCAGCGAAAATCGTTGCAGCATCAGTTCGGTCAGAAATCCCATCAGGAACGAGCCGGACACGTTCACGAACAGGGTGCCGTGAGGAAAGCCTCGCCCCAGCCAGGCGTAGATGCCGGTGGCGACCAGGTAACGCGTTACGGCTCCGGCCGAACCGCCCAAGGCGATGGCGAAGAGTTGGCTCATCATATCTAATTCAAAGCTCGAATCATCAACACGATGCCGGCGATGGCCAGAAAACCCGCGAAGACGCGGCGGTACCTGGCTTGCTCGATGTGCGTGTAAAGCATCTCGTCGGTCAGCAGAAAAACCAAGGCGCCGACGACCAGGTAGATGGCATTTTCGGCGAACCGCACATCGATCTGCGACCGGCTGAACAGCCACAAGGTGAGGATTTGCACTACGGCGAAAGTGGCGTAGGAAGCCGCGACGGTGACGCGGGCCACATCCTTTTCGTAATCCTTGTGGTGTACCAGCGCCGTGAGAAGCGATCCGCCCAGATTGCTGAGCCCGTGTATAACGCCCATGGTCGCGAAGTAAGCCTTTTCAAATTTCATCAGGGCGTTGATGGCGCGGGTCACGGACGGCGAGTATTCCTTCAGGGCGATGAGCAGCAGAAACAATCCGATCATTAAGCCGATATTGATCCGGGTATGAGTCACCAGGAACAGGAAGAGCGCGATGGGCGGCAGCGTCAGAAACAGCACGTTCCGGTAAAAGACAAAATCGATGTGGGCATGGTGCTTGGCGATTTGCAACAGATTGATGGCGATCGAAATCGGCAGCAGCACGATGAGCACGTCCACGAATTCGTAGCCGAGCAGCAACAGGATAGGCGTGCCGAACAGCAACACCCCCGCGCCGAAAATGGATTGAACAATGGCCGTGGCGATCACGGTCAGCAGAATGTCGACCGACATGAAATTCCCCCAGATTTGATCTCGTTGGCTTCCGCCACTCGTTATTAACCCGGCCTATAAATATAGGCCGGGTTAATCCGGGGCAGGGATGCCCCGGCGCGGCGACAAGCCGCGTGAGCCCAGACCGGGCGTGTACGGGCCTGATTAATAAACCGGCTTCGCGCAATCAGAATGGAAACCGCTCTATCGCGCGCCATTGTAAACCTACAGGTTACAGAAGGTACCGGAATGCGTGCGTGAGAGCGGGTGCTTTGCCGGCTCGCATCTCTTTTCACGAAGCCGCTCGTGATTCGATCGGGTGACGGTGGCATCGGCGCCGCTCCGAAGCCACCGGGCGTGCATCGGAATTCACGGTCACAGCCTCTCCGCCGCCGGCGTCAGGCACCTAGGCGATCGCCGGCGGAGAGCGCTTCGGCCGGCGCTACCCGTCTGCCGTCGACCGTAATCACGTCGAGCCGAAGCCACGCGTCCGCGCACGCGGCCCACACCTCGTCCCCGAAGGCCTTGGCGATCGTTCCCGGGGGCGCGGAACTCTGCTCTCCCGTCGGCGAGGTTTTCACGATCCCGATTTCGCGATCGCCGACTCGTGTTTTGGGCGCTCCCCATGGCGACGGGAAGGGGAAATAACAAAAGGCACGGACGAAGCGGTCGACGTCAGCCGCGGGACGATTCCAGTGGAGGGTGCCGCCGTCGGGGACGACACGACCGAAATACTCGCGCTGGGTGAGGTCCTGTTCGATACGGGGAATGGAGGACGGGTCGAAGGCCGCCGTGGCGACCAGGGTAAAGAGGAGAGCGAGGCCCTCTTCGGCGCAGCGCAAGCCAACCGAAAGAGCGGTTTCGCTTTCGGCCAGGTCGAATAGTGTTTGATAGGCGATGGGGCCGGTATCGATGCCGGCGAGCATGCGATGAACGGTGACTCCGTAGCGGCGCTCGCTGCGGAGGATGGCCCAACTCGGCGCGTAAAGGCCGGCATAGCGCGGCAGCGGGCCGGGGTGCAGGTTGAACGCGCCTATCCGGGGGGCCTCCAGAACTGCGCCATCCACGATGTGGAGCGAATGGACGTTGAGCAGGAGATCCACTTCCCGCTTGCGCAGGACTTCGGCAAAGCCCGCGGTCCTGACGCTCGATGCCGGAAACAGCGAATGCCCGCGCTGTTCGGCGTAGGCCCACACGGCCGATCCGTGGCTGTCCGGCGGCGAGGTGAGCACCATCGCGATGCGGTGTTCGGTCTTCTCCAGTGCCTTCAAGGCGCGCAGTCCGGCACCTTCCTCGGCCACCAGGGCGATGTTCAGGCGATAGCGTGCGTTCACAGTTGCCATCCTTTTGCATTCCGTGCAAATTGTATAGTCGTCATGAGTAGTTCCTTTACCATGAAAATTCGAGATCTTTATCTTATTCCGTTTCCGGGGATTCCGGAGGCGGTGAACGGGGCGAAGAGTCGTCGGGCATTTCGGAAGCGCTGGCGCTGCCTGAGCGATGGAGGTCGTAGGGCAATACGAAAGTATCGAACAAGGCCGAAAAAGGCAGGTCGAAAACAAGAACGGTCGTCACCAATCCGTTCAGCCAGGCGGGCGCCGAACGTTCGCCGCCGAAAATATCGCTCATCTCTTTTACGTCTTGCCGAACGCCGGGATAAACCGTCCATTCGTTTTCAAGTACTTCGGTTCTTGCGCGTATGCTCGTGCAACCGGTGGCGAGAGCCATTACGAAAACGACAAGGGCCCATTTTCCAACGTCAGCTTTCATCAGGTTTCCTTAAATTTCCTCAATAAAAATGAATAAGGGTTTTACGGATATTTGGAAGCCGAGCCTTCAAGCGCTGGCCGATCGAACCGTCCGATTCGGGAGAAGCGAAGAGCGGGGCGGTAGCGGCTTCCGAAGTGAAGGCGGTCTCCCGGCAAACATTTGAACCGGTTGTCTGCTCGTGAAGACGCGCGGATTCCGCCATTGGTTCGAACACCATAGTTGTCAAGCTAGGGCAAACTAGCGCTTTCTGTCAAATTTCGTCAATAAGGCGTGATCCGAGCTTTACTTGGCCGGCTCGGCCATTCCATCATTTTTGTCTCTGCGCGAGCAAGCCCATTAAATCGGCGATATTCCGGCCGAGCGCACGCAATGGCTGAGTTTCTAGCTTGGTTATTCGGCGAAGCGGGAGAACCCGCTTCCGGCGGTGGGGTGCCCGTCGTCCGGCGACCGTTCCGCTTACCTATGCTTTCGGGCTTCATCGATCGAGAACGAAGTCCACGAAAACGCCGGTACCGATATCGAACTCACCGATGACCCGGACAATACCGGGGCGGTAATCATCATAGACGATCACGTGGACATGGTCCGCCCTGTCCCTCGGATGCCGGATGAGCCAGGTACCCGGCGGAACCTTGGCGCGCATCCGATAACAGTCGCCGGGAGGCGGCTGGTGTCCGGCGGGACGGCCGGGATACCAGACGCGGCACCCGCCCGGCGGCGGATAATGCCCCGGCGGGATAGCGAGGCGGGTGTAGCCGTGTTCGTGGAAGTAAGGGTCATGGCCATTGTCCCGCCAGTCCTTCCCGCCATCGCGGTGCTTTTTCTCCTTCCAATCCTTACCCCCCTCCCAGTGCTTTTCCTCCTTTAGCTCCATTCCGGGGTAATACCGGTCTCTTTCCTATTTTCCCGACTTTCCACCATCCCGGTGCTCTTCTCCTCTCCAGTCCCTATCCGAGTAATACCTGTCCTTACCCTTGCCGGACTCGTCCCTTCCTTCGTCCGCCACTGCCGCGCCGAAGCAGCAAACGGCAAGAGCGACGGATAACATCAGCCTGTTCGACAGTTTCATTGTTTTTCTCCGAAGCGCCTGGATCAGCACCGTGGGTTGGCTTAGGCAAATATAGACGTTATTTTGGGAGACGGTGCGATCGTCGCGGCTCGTTGCTCGGCGCAGTCCCCGCGCCCGGTTTGCTGTGGGGACGAAGCGGGCGAATTCGGCGATCGGCGTGGCGCCTGCGAGTCCTATGCGCCTAAAGGAGCGATCTCGCACCACGGCCGGTCGGTGCACGTGACGATGGCGTCGAATAATCTAATCGCCGCATCATATCACCTGGCGTAAAAATGAGCGGGGCTTGCTCGTTATCAAGCCTCCACCTGACAACCAGCAGGTCAGCAAGAAGCCATGTGACGTTCAGCTCAATCGGTCCGTCAATAGTGACGAACCAACCCAACCACAACACCAAGAATAGTGAAGTCCTCGGTAGGTTGGATCGCTGCGTAGTTTTGATTCTCCGGCAACAATATCGGCCGTCCTTGGTCGAGCCTGAGCCGTTTGAGTGTTAGTTCGCCTTCAAGGACCGCCACTACGATTTGTCCATCCAATGCGGTTGACTGCCTTTCAACAACGACAATGTCCTTTTCAAGGATACCTGCGTCCACCATGGAGTCACCTTTAACCCGGATCAACATAGTATTGGTCGGGTCACGGATCAGGTAGGAATCTATAGACAAATCATCAAGAATGGCTTCCTCCACAGGGCTGGGCAGGCCCGCGTGCAGGTTCTCACCGATAGAGCGTTCGAAAAACCTCTTGCCTGGTCGTAGCCGTCGATCTGGTGCGCTATCGAGGAACTGTTGTTCCTTCAACCGGCCAATCATCTGCGCAACGGATGCCTTGGACGATAGCCCAACCAACCGTCCGATCGCGGCATACGACGGCAAGGTCTTATGCTTAGCGTAGTAGCTACGCAGCGCCGCAAGGTATTGACTATCCGAAGGCATGCTCGTTCGCTACCGAACGAACGTTCGGTAGTCAATAGGGACGCTACATGACAGATAACAATGCCATTCCGGATTCTTACGATGGGCGCGAGCAGGCGCTGATCAAGCACGAACTGCTCAGAAGCTACCTTCAACAACTGTTTCGAATTATTGGAATGAGCGCTGGACGTAATAGACGCATTGATCTCTGCTACGTCGACTGTTTCGCTGGTCCATGGGGCGATGACTCCGAAGACATGGAGGGCACCTCCATTGCAATATCTCTGCGCACTTTGGATGCCTGTCATCAGACACTTGCCAGCCATGGCATCGATGCCAACATCCGTGCACTCTATATTGAGAAAGATCCGCCCGCATTTGCTCGTCTCGACTCTTATCTATACGGCAACACTCCCAAAGGTATTTGCTCAGAGTGTTGGAAAGGAGATTTCGTAGATTTGCGCGACAAGCTTTTGCAGTGGGCAACTCGGGATGCTTTCGTGTTCTTCTTCATAGACCCGAAGGGCTGGAAGGAAGTCGGCATCAAGATTCTACGTAGGTTGCTGCAGCGTCCGCGTTCGGAGTTTCTCATCAACTTCATGTATGACTTTGTGAACCGCACCATGTCGATGGGGGACTGGCAGCAGGAAATGTCGGAACTCTTGGGCGAAACGATAAACCTCGATGGAATGTGCCCTAAGGAAAGGGAGCAATTGATCCTGAGGACCTACCGCGAGACTTTAAAGCGCTGCCTGCCTGTTCCTAAGCCTGAGTACCGGCTGAGATCGGCCTATGTTCGAGTGCTGGATCCGACCAAGGAGCGTCCCAAGTATCACCTTGTCTATCTCACCTCTCATCCGCAGGGGATTGTGGAGTTCATGACGATTTCGGAACAAGTTGATCTAGTACAGAAGAAAGTGCGAGCCCTCAAAAAAGGCGTCGAGCGGGAGCGGCGCACAGGTACACCAGATATGTTTGGCGCGGAAACGTTCGTTGATCAGAGTGCCGGGCATGTCAGCCCAGAAGACGTAGATCGTTTTTGGTTGGGCTATCTGAAGTCAGGTATTCGCCGTATCGGTCGTAATGAATTTGCCGACATCCTAGAAGAAACAGACTGGTTTCCCCGCGATCTACAGGCTTCGTTGGTCCGCCTCATAAAACGCGGTTTAGTATCCAACCTGGATGCGGTTGGCCGTCGACCCAAGAAACCGCTGCACTTTGAAAAAGGTGGCGAGCGTTTGCAACTAGTGGAGCGAGCAACATGAGTGGTAACAGCAAAATCGAATGGACCGAGCAGACATGGAATCCAACTGTCGGTTGCACAAAGGTTTCCCCCGGTTGTAAGAATTGTTATGCCGAGTCCATGGCTCTCCGCCTCCAAGCTATGGGCTTAAAGGGCTATGAGAATGGATTCCGCCTCAGTTTAAGACCTGAGCGTCTCTTGGAACCCTTGGGTCGGCGTAAGCCGACGATCTACTTCGTGAATTCAATGTCTGATTTGTTTCATGAAAAGGTGCCGTTCGATTACGTCGCACGTGTTTTCGACATTATGAGGGAGGCCGAGCAGCACACCTTCCAGGTTCTTACTAAGCGTGCCGAACGCATGGCCGCATTCTGTGCAGGGCGAGAGATTCCGCCCAATATATGGCTTGGAGTCTCCGTGGAGAACAAGCGCCATGGTCTGCCGCGAATCGACGCGCTACGCAACGTCAATGCAACAATTCGATTTTTGTCCATCGAGCCGTTGCTTGAGGATCTAGGTCATATGGATTTAACCGGAATCCACTGGGTCATTGTCGGTGGCGAATCCGGTTCTCGTGCTAGGCCGATGCGCGCCGAGTGGGTCGATAACGTTCGTCGCCAATGCTTGAATGCAAACGTTGCGTTCTTCTTCAAGCAATGGGGTGCTTGGGGTGCCGATGGGCAGAGGCGATCGAAGAAAGCGAACGGCCGTTCGTTGGGCGGTCAGGTTTGGGATGCAATGCCTGCATAGCGCCGTCGGTTTGCGGGCACCAACGCTCCCACTTGAAAATCTCTGCCATCGGAAAGTTGGAGGGTTCCCCGTCAATGAGGCTCTAGAGCGGCTGTCGGATTGGTTTACGGTTTGTGGGAGCGGCCTTTAGCCCGCGATCGGCAGCCATCATTTCCGTCGATTCAGCCGCCCGCGTGCATCCGTGCCTGATAAGTCTGCATGCCGCCCGAAAGCACCTTGACCTGAAGGCCGTTCTGCATCAACAGCCGGAATGCGTAATAAGCTCGTTGTCCGACGCCGCAGATCAGCCAGATTTCGCGGTCCTGTGGAAGCTCGTGAAGGCGATCGCGCAGGGTTTCGAGAGGCAGGTTTCGTGCGTTCGGGATGTGGCCGCCGGCAAACTCGGTTTCGCTTCGAACGTCCACCAGCAGGGCAGGGGTGGTCGCGAGTTCTTCCCAATCCGCCAGGGGCAAATCCCTGCGCAGATGGTTGGCGGCGATCATGCCGGCGAGGTTGACGGGGTCCTTGGCGGCGCCGAACTGGGGGGCGTAGCAAAGCTCCAGGTCCTCCAGGTCGAACACCGAAGCTCCCTGCATCATGGCCGTGGCGATGACATCGATGCGCCGCGCCACGTCGAGTTCGCCCACGGCCTGGGCGCCGAGAATCCGGCCGTCGGTCTCGGAGAACAGCAGTTTCATGTGGATCGGCTTGGCGCCCGGGAAATAGCTCACATGGTGGCCGGGATGCAGAAAGATTTCTTGGTAATTCATCCCGGCCCGCCGAAGCTGTTTTTCGTTGGCGCCGGTACACGCGATGGTGAGACCGAACACTTCACACACGGCGGTTCCGAGCACGCCCTCGAATTTCAGGGGAGGCGGCGTACCGTCGTCGCCGTACGAGAAATGATGCAGAATGGCGGTGGCCGCGACACGCCCCTGGCGGTTGGCGGGGCCTGCCAAGGGAACGAGCTGCCATTCCCCGGTGACGCGATTTTTCACTTCGACCACGTCGCCCACGGCCCAGATGGCGGGATCGCTGGTGCGCATGTATTCATCGACGCGAATGCCGCCGAGGGCGCCCAGTTCCAGGCCGGCGTCGGCCGCGAGTGCCGATTCCGGGCGCACGCCGATGCCGAGGATGACCAGATCGGCGGCAATCGTTTCGCCCTTGGATGTCAGCACGTTCAAGCCGCGTTCCGGGTGTCTTTCGAATGCCGCGACGCCTTCGCCCAGCCTCAGGCTGACGCCGCGGGATTTCAGCCGTTCGGCGGCATAGGCCGCCATTTCGGGATCCAGCGGCGGCAACACCTGATCGGCCAGTTCCAGCAATGTGACCTCGAGCCCCAGGCCGACCAGATTCTCGGCCATTTCGAGGCCTATGAATCCGCCGCCCACGAGCAGCGCGCGCGAGGCATTGGCCGCCGCTGCCTTGATCTTCCGGCTGTCGGGAATGGTACGCAGCACGTGAATGCCGGGCAGGTCGATTCCGGGCAAAGGCGGACGTACGGGTTTGGCGCCGGTCGCGAGGACCAGCGCATCATAAGGCTCTTGTCGCATTGCGCCGGTTTTGAGATCGCGCATCTCGATCGTCCGGGCGTGCCTATCGATGCGGGTGACCTCGGTTTCGGTGTGTACGCCGATGTTGAAACGGTGCGTGAAAACGTCGGGACTGGCCACCAGCAGCTTGGTTTCCGACTCGATCACGTCGCCCACGAAATAGGGCAGGCCGCAATTCGCGAAAGACACATGCGGTCCGCGCTCGAACACGAGAATCTCGCAGGTCTCGCAGAGCCGGCGCGCCCGCGCCGCGCAGGTGGCGCCGCCGGCCACGCCGCCGATGATGAGGATGCGTCTATTCGGGGTGTTCATGAAAAATCTCCGGGGCGAATCAGAAGTTGCCATGGCATTCACGAGGGAAAGCCCGAGGTGCAGCGCTCATTGTAGCGTTCGCAGCATGGAGAGCACACCGCCCGGGCCGGAACGGCAGCGATGAAGCCGTCGCTTCGGCGGCTGGGGCGCGCGCCGTTTCAGGTGCGGCAGCCTGTCCGACGATCAGGGAAGGTTTCGCCGTGCCCTGCGCCGCGCGGCCACGGGTTCTCCCCCTTCACCGTCTAGGCCATCGGCTGGAAGGAATTTCGCGTCAGAGAACGTCCCGTCGTCGCAGGCCAGGGTTCGTTCGGAGGCTCTCGGACTATTGCCGATGCGGCCGATGCCCGGCGGGGACGTTCTCCGTCGCCCACAACGAAGATCGCAAGCGTGTTTTGCTCGCGATACGGGGTTCATGCATCAGTCAGCGTGTTTCTTCACCCAGGCTACATACCGGTCCATCCAGTCTTGCAGAAAACCCTTGCTCGCTGCGCCGATATTTCCGCCTTCATCGAACAGACCTTCCCGGACTTGAATGAACGCTTCCGGTTGCCCCAGTGCCGGCACATCCAGGTAGGCGAGAACATTGCGCAAATGCTGTTGTGCTATGGCCGTGCCGATGGTGCCGATTGATGCGCCCAACACGCCGGCGGGCTTGCCCGCCCAGGCGTTTTGGCCATAGGGGCGCGATGCATGGTCGATGGCGTTCTTGAGCACCCCGGGAATCGACCGGTTGTATTCGGGTGTGACGAACAGCAGTCCTTGGGCGGCCCTGATCTCGTTCTTGAGCCGCTTGACCGGTTCGGCCGGATCCGCGTCGTCGTCCTGGTTGTAGAGCGGCAAGTCGCCGATTTGTACCTGCCTGAACGAGAATTCCGGAGGTGCCAGCTTGACAACGGCATCGGCCAGTTTTCGGTTGAACGACTCCTTGCGAAGGCTGCCGACGATGACTGCAATCTGATATCCGCTCATGATGATCTCCTTCATCGACTCTATTGGACTCTTATAGGCAGAAGGAACTAAGCGCGGTAAGGCCGTTCCGGGTAAGGGCCGATCACTTCAGTTCTTCGATCGCGAAGCGGTGGTAGCGGTGCGCGAAGTCGAACGGTACGCGGCGGATGACGTTTAGCGCGCGTGCCGTCTCGGTATCGCCGGGCGCATAGATCAGCAGGAACGCCGAGCCTTGCCTGGCCGCATCCAGATGGGCTTTCACAGCCTCGTCGGCCCAGCCCAAACGCGCCAGAAAGCCCGTATTCTCCGCGAGATTGCGCCGAGCGGCGGCCACCACTTCTTCACACGTAAAAAGCTGGCAATCCGCTTCATCGTACCCGCCGGTCATGAGATCGCGCTGCACCTGCCGCGCATCTTCCTCTTTCGGTAATGCGACCACGAGATAGCCGAGCGGATAAAAGATACCGAATTCCGTCATTTGCGAGAAATCCCGCGACTGATTGCCTGGATCCTGATGGCTCATGATGCATCCTCGATTAGGGTGACGTTAACAGTCCATTAGACAGCCGAATGAGCGAATCTGACCACGAGTCCGGATAAGGATTTTTCGTGCCGGGCAAAGCGCGGCGTTACCCGGCGCAAGGGGGATGGCCTTGGAAACCAAACCTGCGCGCAATGGCGGTTTCCGTGACAGGCGGGACAAGATAGGCCGGATGACGAAAGAATCCCGGCAAGCACGCGGAAATGCCGGGTTTCGGGTCCCGAACCAGCCTACCGATCCAGGCTAGTTCTTGTGCATGCGGTGCATTGCGCCGTGCGGATGTCCCGGCACGGCATCGTGGCCGTGTTCGGTGATCTGGGCGTCGAACCAGCGGTGAACGGCGGCGATCAGGGCCGGATCTTCGGACGAATAAGCGATCTCGGCGCCGTTCGGCAGCTCGCGGTATTCCACCCCGAATTTTCCGGACGGGGCGCTCCTCAACTCGGCGAGGCCCGGCATGTCCTCGCCGTGGAT
The DNA here is from genome assembly GCF_003584645.1 of Methylocaldum marinum. Taxonomy (GTDB): domain Bacteria; phylum Pseudomonadota; class Gammaproteobacteria; order Methylococcales; family Methylococcaceae; genus Methylocaldum; species Methylocaldum marinum. The sequence continues at coordinate 3,470,723 of NZ_AP017928.1, read as the reverse complement.
GCGCGCCGGGTCGGAAAAATCGCCGCGGGCGAAGTCCTGGGAAATCTTGGTGAGGTGCTGCCGGATGAGTTCGATCTGTCCGGCATCGGCGGGGTCCCGAACCACGACCTGCTGCACTCCGCCCGTTTCGGTCTTGGTGAAAATGTGCTGGGTTTGCTTGAGGTCGAAAGGCATGACTTCGGCCCCGCGTTTGGCGACTTCCTCGATCCGTTCCGGACTCGCCGTCTGTGCCGGCGCCGTCGCGGGCAGCCCGAGGGCGAGGACAATTCCGGCCAAGGCCCGGAGGCGTTGATTGCAGTTCTGCATGACACGTTCTCCTTTCAAGGCGTTGAACAAAATAAAAGGCCGGGTATCAGCGCCCGGCGTTAAGATGAGCGCTCGCCGGACAGCATTCTTCGTAGCTCGGCACGCCCGTGCGGCGCTCGTACCAGGCGCGGCTGCGGTTGACCACGCCGACCGCGAGCAGCATCACCGGCACTTCGATCAGGACGCCCACCACGGTCGCCAGGGCCGCGCCGGACTCGAAGCCGAACAGGGCGATGGCGGTCGCCACGGCCAGCTCGAAGAAGTTGCTGGCGCCGATCAGCGCCGAGGGACCCGCCACGCAATGGGGGGAGCGCACGGCGCGGTTCAGGAGATAAGCCAGTCCCGAGTTGAAAAACACCTGGATCAGGATGGGCACGGCCAGGAGCAGGATCACCATCGGCTGAGTCAGGATTTGCTCGCCCTGGAAACCGAACAGCAGCACCAGGGTGGCCAGGAGGGCGGTCAGCGAGATGGGCTGCAGCGGTTTCAGCAGCCGGTCCAGACGGGCGTATCCGTCCCTCTGGCGCAGAACCGCCATGCGCAGGATATTGGCCAGGATCAGGGGCACGACGATATACAGCATCACCGAAAGGAGCAAAGTGTCCCAGGGCACGGTGATGGCCGACAGTCCCAGCAGCAAGCCGACGATGGGCGCGAAGGCGAAGATCATGATGACGTCGTTGAGCGCCACCTGGGTCAGGGTGTAATGCGGCTCGCCGCGGGACAAATGACTCCAGACGAACACCATGGCCGTGCACGGCGCGGCGGCCAGGAGGATCAGCCCGGCGATGTAGGCATCGATCTGATCGGCCGGCAGCCAGGGCCGGAACAACTGGCCAATGAAAAGCCAGCCCAGGAGCGCCATGGAAAACGGTTTCACGCCCCAGTTGACGAACAGGGTGACGCCCACTCCGCGCCAGTGCTGCGCTACGCCTTTCAGCGCCTTGAGGTCCACCTTGATCAGCATCGGGATAATCATCAGCCAGATCAGCACCGCAACCGGCAGGTTGATCTGTGCAACCTCCAACCTTCCCACCGTCTGAAACGCTTCGGGGAAAAGGTGCCCGAGACCGATGCCGGCGACGATGCAGAGGAATACCCAGACCGTCAGATAGCGCTCGAACAGGCTCATGCCCTTGGATTTTTCGCCCGGCCCGCGATCGGAGGGGTGGGCGCTTCGGGGTTTATTCCGCGATTTCTGTTTGTTCATGGCGGTAGTTTCACTTGATCCTTATCAACCGGATTCCGACGCTTGGGATACGACTTCAATTTCGTAGGATGGGCAAAGGCCGACAGGCCGTGCCCATCATCTCTCGCTGATTGATCCAACAGGCCCTCACCCAACCCTCTCCCAGAGGGAGAGGGCTTATTCAGAGCTTCCTTAAAGAGGTTCCGTGCCGATCCGATTCAGCGCCTCGGCCAGTTCCGGCCGGGACATCGTTTCCACCGGCAGCGCCAGCAGCCGGCGGATGCGCTTTTCGAGCGCCGTGTAAGTCGCTTCGAAAGCGGCTTCGATGGTCTCGGGACTGCCGGTGACTTGGGCCGGGTCCGGCAAGCCCCAGTGTCCGCGAACGGCCGGTCCCAGGTAAACCGGACAAGCTTCCCCGGCGGCCGAATCGCACACCGTGATGAAGATGTCGATCGGCGTACCCTCAAGCGCGTCCCAGGATTTGCTGGCATAGCCTTCGGTCGGCAGGCCATGGCGCGCCAGCGTCGCCACGGCGTTCGGGTTGACCCGGCCGGTCGGATGGCTGCCGGCGCTGAAGGCGCGGAGCCGGCCCTGCCCTAAGTGGTTGATCAGGGCCTCACCCAGGATGCTGCGGCAGGAATTGCCGGTGCAGAGTACGAGAACGTTCAGCGGAGGCGGGTTCACGGATGGATTCCTTATTTCGAAGGGCTGCAGCAGCTCGAGGCGGCTTTGATCTGTATGGCCGTGTCCTTGCCGAACGTGGGGATGCTGCTCAACGAGTGAAAGGCCTCCCAGGCGATGCCTTGGGGATCGACCGTCCAGTATTTGTCGGACTGGGCGTAGCAGCAAGCGGCCTGTTTTTGCGCCTCGACCGGCAGGGCGGCGTCGCTCAGGCCGCGGTTGACCGCTTCCAGTTCCTCGCCGGATTCGACCTGGAGCCCCAGGTGATCCAGGCCGAGCCGGCTTCCCCGCGCGGAAATGGCGAAGTTGATGCGGGGATCGTCCAGCATCCACTTGGCATAATCGTCTTTCCGGACGCTGGGCTCGGTTTGGAACAAGGCGCTGTAAAAGCGGATGTTCTTTTCGAGATCGTCGACGGCGATATGGACATGGAATCTTTTCATGACGAATGCTCCTGTTCGGGAAGGTCGGTAGGTGTGCAGGGTTTGCCCCCGCAGCAGTTTTCGGTCAGAAAACCGAGCAGCTCGTTCATGGTCCGGAAGTTGGCCGAATAAATGACGTAACGGCTTTCCTGCCGGGAGGAAACGAGACCGGCATGGGCGAGTTCCTTCATGTGGAAGGACAGCGACGAGGGCGGAATGCCCAGCGTTTCGCCGATTTTTCCGGCGGACAGGCCTTCCGGCCCGGTTTGTGCCAGCAGGCGGAAGATGGCCAGGCGGGATTCTTGAGCAAGCGCTGCGAGGGCGGTGACGACTGATTTAATTTCTATAGTTCAAATATTATAGAAATATAAAATATATGCAACCGGCTTTTGTTCAAGGCGATACTCAATTGGTATTTGCGGAGGCGTGCATTCTCTTCTCTCGTTCCCAATCTCCGCACGGTGGGTTAGGGTGCGCGCCGGAACCGCCGAGCTTCGAAAGGTTCGGGCGGGCGCACCTAACCCACCCTACAAATCGAATGCCTTATCGAAAGCGATTTGGACTTGTCCCGGCCCTACCGTCCGGATCTCAGCTTCTGTGGAACTGAACGCTACACAAGACCGGAAAACGCGTTAATCCATCTGCTCGCGCAGTTCCTTGGCTTTCGTCTCGTAGAATCTCGCAGAAGCTGCGTTTCCGGCTTCTCTGAAACGGGTTGCCGCCCGGGTGGCCGCTTTTTCCGCTTCATCAAAGGCGCTGATGAAGTTTTGGCGATCCTCGGAAGGTTCAAGATGCCCTTGGGCGAATCGCCCTGCCATGTAGCCTTCGGGTTGGTCGATCACGCCGAAATCCAAATTACCATCCTTCATACGGCCAAAGAAGAAACGCTTGGCCGTCCCGTCGCGGAATTCCTTCAAGACGCCGAGCCCATCGGCATATCCCTCGCGGCATTCCCCGTCCCATCGCGTGGAATTATGATCCCAGCCATAGGGGACGTTGAAGACACATCTGCCGGACGCCGCCGCTTGAATAGCGAGGCTGAAGAGCAGAATTCCCGCTGTCGAGAAGGTCGATAGTTTCATAAGCCCATGCCCTAGCGAAGTTGGGTAGCCCATTGAGCAATAAGCGATCGGCTTGCTTCAAAATGCATAGCATCTTCAGTGCGAAATGCGGCTCCCCAATACCAGCCATATTGGTTCATGATGGAAGCTATCAGCGTTAGCCCGACTTGCACCTGACCATCGCCACGCCGGTCGAGTACGCCATTCAAAGTGAAGTCGATGGCCGTGCCCCACGAGTGGTTGGAGACGGCGGTAGCCGACCCGCGCACGAGGCGGCAACAGAGCATGCCTGCCGTACCGAGCGCGGCATAAACGGCCGGCTGCTCACGCTGCACATGGGCAAGCGCGGTACGCAGGCTTTCGACGGCGGGACGAAGCCCGGTTACGTTGAATCGTCCGACCGATTGCGTGACCACGTGACGGCGCAAAGTAGGATTCGTCATCGGCTGGCAAGATGAAGAATACGACTCTCGCGGCTGCCCGAGTTGTTGGACCATGTAGGACGGCGACACAGGGGTCAAGCCATGATTGATCGATTCACGCAAAGGTCTCGGCACTCTCGCGATCAGGTTTTGAGCCGGAGTGATTGAAGATGCGGGCGCCGCGGCCGGTTGCGCCGGACGTTGTGTGGATGTGCCGGGCCGCGCCGTACCTGCGAGATGCCGCCAGGTCGTTCCATTTGGATCAACACGCCCGTCGGGGCGGGCGAGGAAGCCTGCCTGAAAATCGAGGATGGCGCGCGTAGTGCGTAGCCCGCAAATCCCATCAACCGGCCCGGGATTCATGCCATTCTGGATAAGCAGACGCTGAACGATTTCTACGTCTGCTCGACGATTCCGGCCTGCCGCGCCGACCGATGCAACAATTTGTAACGACATAAATATGTTGTCCCCCCATCTGCCTTAATTGAAGCGTTTGCACAAATCTCCAGGTCCAGCAAAAATTCCGTTTTGATCTGGCACTGGATGTAAATGTCCTCCTACTGCTATCCCGCTGCGTACGGTAAGAGAGATTCTTGTTGACATCCTCCCCGGCCTGAAGGCCGGAGATTCCTACGGCGCTCAGGGGCGGCATTGAGCCGCCCCTGAGTCGCTTCGGTGGGTTCCTGCTGCTGGCGACCCTACTGCATCGCTCACTTCACAGGCGAACCGGGCGTGTCCCGCCCTTAGCACATTGATCGCGCCGACCACCTCGGCGTTTTCCTCGAAGCCACATTCCACACACGCAAATCGGGCTTGCGTCTGCCGGTTGTCGGCAGACACATGGCCGCAGCACGGACAGGTACGGCTCGTGTTCTGTGGCGGCACTGCAACCAGCCAGCTGCCTTGCCACGCCAGCTTGTAATCCAGTTGGCGGCGGAACTCGAACCAGCCTTGATCGAGGATGGACTTGTTCAGGCCGGACTTGGCCCGAACGTTTCGTCCCGGTTGTTCGGTAGTACCTGCCGCTGACCTGGACATGTTCCGTACCTGCAAATCCTCGATACACACCATCGCGTGGTTTTGGCTGATCGCGGTCGAGGTCTTGTGCAGGAAGTCGCGGCGGGCGTTGCCGATGCGGGAATGAATGCGCTGGACGCGGGCTTTCGCCTTCTTCCGGTTGTTGCTGAACTTCACTTTGCGGGAGAGGGCTTGCTGTGCCTTGCGCAAGCGTGTCTCATGCCGCTTGAAGCTGTTGAGCGGCGCGTAGAACGTGCCATCCGAGAGCGTGGCGAACCGGGCCAGCCCCATGTCGATGCCGACCGCGCCACCCTGCGGGATGGGCTGCTCGACCTCGCGCTCGGTCTGGATCGACACGAACCACTTACCGCCCGACAGGCTGACGGTGACGTTCTTCACCGTACCCAGCACATCCCGGCTATTGCGATAGCGCAGCCGGCCGAGCTTGGGCAGGAAGATGCGACTGTTGCCCTGATCGAGCTTGATCTGTTTCGGGTCGGGGTAGCGGAAGCTGTCGCGCTGGCCTTTCTTCTTGAAACGTGGAAAGTCGGCCCGCTTGGCGAAGAAGTTGCTGTAGGCCCGCTCCAAATCCTTGAGAGTCTGTTGCAGCGGATGCACTGGCGCATCCGCCAACCACGCCGTTTCATCGCTGTTGCGCCACTCGGTGAGCAGCTTGCATAGCCCGGCGTAGCCCAGCTTCTTCTCTCCGCGCTCGTAGCGCTCTTTCTGCAACGCCAGCGCCTTGTTGTAGACGAACCGGCACGAGCCGGCGAAGCGGCGCATCCGGCGCTGCTGCTCGCCGGTCGGGCGTAGTTCGAATGTGAAGGCTTTGAGGCGTTGCATGCGCATAGTATAGTTTGGTCTATGAACAATGACAACGATATAAGGCATGGACGGCAATGCGTTTTCAAAATGCACGTCCACTTGGTCTTTGTGGCGAAGTATCGCCGCAGGGTATTCGATGGCGACGCCATCAACCGGCTGCGCACGATCTTCGCCAAGGTCTGCGCCGACTTCGAGGCGCAACTGATCGAGATGGACGGCGAGGACGATCACGTTCACCTGCTTGTGGAATACCCGCCCAAGGTGGCTGTCTCCAATCTCGTGAACAGCCTCAAAGGCGTCTCCAGTCGCCTGCTGCGGAAGGAACGGCCCGACATCCAGAAGCGCTACTGGAAAGGCGTGCTGTGGTCGCCGTCCTATTTCGCTTCAAGCTGCGGCGGCGCGCCGATTTCCATCGTGCGCCAGTACATCGAGCAGCAGCAAACCCCACACTGAAACCCAAAGACAAGGACGGCTCCGCCGTCCGCGCTATCCTTCCCCGCCCTGAACGGTGGGGCTTGTCACGCACCGGGTCAAGGTATAGCCGCTTGCCGCCAAGTCGGGGGCGGATTTGGCGGTGTAGCGCCGGCTTGTCGCGCCGGCAGGACTCCATGGCGTTACGGCCCACCCCATTACCCGCATCTTTTTACAGCTTTTAAATCAATTTGTTGCCTGCCACACCAAGGTTCCGATTCAAGGCGATGGCCCTCTGGCGCAAGTCGAAAATCAAGCACTTGGAGCGGCGCGACTGGCCGGGCTTCCATAGGTAAAGGACTTGTGGGTAATGGGGTGCGTCACGGCCCGATCGATAATCGGCATAGCGCAGATCCTGCTGATGGGGCGCTCCGTCCGTCACGCCCCGGACAATTTGAAATCGCCCCGCGTTTGCTCGATGAGATAGGAAAACGAACGCGTCTTGATCAGGCAGTAAACGGCTTCGCCTTCTTTCAGGTCCAGCTCCCGACAGGCGCGCGGCGTGATTTCCGCGACCAGGGGCGCTCCGGCGTCGATCCGCACCGCCACGCTTTCGCCATACGGTTCGATCCTGATGATTCGTCCCGGCACCTGGTTCTGAATGGACAAGCCGGGCACGGCCTGGCGGCACAAGGCCACCTCGCCGCGCTGTATCGAAACGTAAGCGACTTGGCCGATCGTCAGCTGCTCGCGCAGCGGCAGAGCCAGACGGAGGTCGCGGAAGCGGGCCAGCGTGCAACCGCCTTCGACGTCGTGGGATTCGATGGTTACCGGAAGGGTGTTGTCCAATCCCAGCGGGGCGGCGTGATCCGTTTGCGGATTTTGCAGGATGTCCTGCAGCGCGCCGGCGGCGCGGATGCGGCCTTGTTTGATCAGCACCAGCTGGTCGGTCAGATGCAGGATTTCCGACAAGGCATGGGACACGTAAATCATGGGCAGCTGCAATTCGTCCCGGATCCTTTGCAGGAACGGCAGAATTTGCGCTTTTAGTCCCTGATCCAGGGACGCCAGCGGTTCGTCCAGCAGCAGCAGCCGCGGCGAGGCGAGCAGGGAACGGCCCAGAGCCACCCGCTGTTTTTCGCCGCCGGAGATTTTGCGCGGATGAGCGTTGAGCAAGGGACCCAGTCCCAAGAGATCGACGATGTCGTCGAAGCGGAAGCGGCGCTGGTTCGGAGGGGTCTGCTTGAAGCCGTAGAGCAGATTGCCTTTGACCGAGTAATGCGGGAACAGCTGGCTGTCCTGAAACACCAGGCCGATCCGGCGCCGGTGCGGCGGTAGGTAGACGCCGCTCGCGCCGTCGTAGAGCGTTTCGCCGTCGAGCACCAGGCGTCCCCGCTGTGGCCGGACCAGCCCGGCGATGATCCCGAGCAGCGAGCTCTTGCCCGAGCCCGAGGGACCGAACAGGCCGGTGACGCTGCCGTTCAGTTCCAGTTGCGCGACCAGGTCGAAGGCATGGCGCCGCAGTTCGATGTCGAGGGATAGCATGCGATAACTCTTATTCACCGCTCAGCCGCCGTTCGGCGCGCCGGGTCAGCACTTCGCTCCCGATCAGGGCGGCGAATGCCGCGGCCATGGAGATCAGCACCAGGCGCATGGCCGGTTCCTCGGTGCCCGGCGTTTGGGTATAAGTATATAAGGCTAGCGGCAAGGTGCGGGTTTCGTTTTCGATATTGCCGACAAAGGTAATGGTGGCGCCGAACTCGCCGAGGCTGCGCGCGAAGCTGAGTATCGCCCCGGTGACGATGCCGGGGGCGGCCAGGGGCAGGGTTACGGTAAAAAAGACTTGCAACGGACTTGCGCCCAGCGTGCTGGCGGCCTGTTCCAGCCGCGATTCGATCAGGCTCATGGAAAGCCGCACCGCGCGCACCATGAGCGGGAAACTCATCACCGCCGAAGCGATCACCGCGCCTTTCCAGGTAAACGCCAGGCGGATGCCGAACCAGGCGTCCAGCCATTGGCCCAGCCAGCCGTTGCGTCCGAAAGTGAGCAGCAGAACGTAGCCGGTCACGACCGGGGGCAATACCATGGGCATGTGCACGATGGCTTCGACCACGGATTTCCCGCGGAACTGACGGCGGGCGAGCAGCCATCCCAGCAGCACGCCGGGGGGAATGACCGCTGCGACGCACCAGAGACTGACCTTGAGCGACAGCGACAGCGCGGACCACTCTTCCGCTGTCAGTTCCATGATTGATTTGCCGGCATGAAAAAAGACTTTGTATTCGGATTCGGGACGATGCCGTTGCGGACGACCGGCGTTCGCAGCGGCGCAGAGGCCAGATCAATACGGCGAACGGGGCGGCTTTCCGCTCGAAAATCAACCGTTTCCGGTTTCGGGACGGAAAGCCGATACCCCGGACGCCGGCTTCTTAGGCTTTAACCCCGAGTATGATCGAGCCGGCCTTGACCACGGCGCAGGCGGTATCGCCTTCGCACAGCCCCATCGATTCCACGCTTTCGTTGGTGATGATGGCCGCTACCGAGTCGCCCCCCGATAGTTCAACGATGACCTCCGAGTTTACCGCACCGGTTTGAATGCGTTTGACCGTCCCTTTCAGCTGGTTGCGCGCGGACAGGCGATAGCCGCCGAAATCCTTGACGATCGTGATCGACGGAGCCTTGATCAGGGCGATCACGTCGTCGCCTTTCTTGACGCCGAGCGCGTCGGCCGATTCCTTGGTGATGGCGGATACGATGGTGCCTCCGCCCTTGAGGCCGACGGTCACTTCCACGGTGACTGCGCCGATACGGATGTCGGTGACTTTGCCGACGAGTTGATTGCGTGCACTTGCTTTCATATTCGATGTCCCCAATAAAAATTGAAGTTGGAATTCCAGGTTAATGTGTTGTCGTTCAGTGACGTAAAGCGGCGGTGTTCTTCCTCCTGTGGCTTGAGGGTGTCCCAACGATTCCCGCCGGTGGAAGTTCGTGTCGTACCCCATCCATGCGGCGAGCGGGGCGGGGCGGGTCTTTCCGTCCCGAAAAACGGCAGTTCCGGTTTCGGCCTTGTTATTACTCATGGTCAAGAAAGTAAAGCCCCAAGAGCACCCTCTCCCTCTGGGAGAGGGTGGGGGGCGATTGGAATTGAACTTTACTTTCTTTACGCACAGTAAGGCGGAAGCCGATCCCAAACCCAAATAAGCTTCTACTTTTCAACCCCGAGTATGACCGAGCCGGTCTTGATCACGGCCCAGGCCGTTTCGCCTTCGCGGAGGCCCATGGCCTCCAGGCTCTCGGTAGTGATGATGGCGGCCACCGAGTCGCCGCCCGCGAGTTCGATCACCACTTCGGAATTCACCGAACCGCGTTGGATGCGCTTGACCGTTCCTTTCAGCTGATTGCGCTCGGACAGGCGGTATCCGCCGAAATCCTTGACGACCATGACGAACGGGGCCTTGATCAGGGCCATCACCGGGTCGCCGTACTTCAGGCCGAAGGCGTCCGCCGATTCCTTGGTGATGGCCGATATGATCGTTTCGCCGCCCTTGAGCGTGATGGACACCTCGACGGTGACGGCGCCGATGCGGATGGCGGTCACTTTGCCGAAAAGCTGGTTGCGTTCGCTCGCTTTCGAGTTCAGACGCCTGAGCAGGAAAACGAGATTGGGATTATCGGCCAGCTCCCGGTTTTTCGTCGCCAGGAAGCGGCGGTGCTCTTCCTGCAGCCGGGTAAAGAGTTCCAATAATTCGCGGCCGGTGGCGGTGAGCTTGGTGCCGCCGCCGTGGCGGCCGCCGACGGCGGTGGAAACCAGCACCTGCGGGCACAGGTTGTTGGCCCGCTCCACCATTTCCCAGGCGCCCTTGTAGCTCAGGCCGACGTCTTTGGCCGCGCGGTTGATGGAGCCGGTTTTTTCGATGGCGGCGAGCAGTCGGAAGAGACGCTCGTTGAGGCCGCCGATCAGGCGGATTTCGCCTTCCAGCAAAGGAATCGACTGTTCGGAGTGCTTCGAATGCGGATCCATACCAGGGTGTCACGAATCGCCGGCCGGTACGGGTCATTGCTCCAACAGCTTGAACCCGTATTTGGCGAATATCTCGGCCGACGGTTTTTGTTTTAGATAATCCAGGAATTTCTTGGCGTCACCGGATTGGGTGACCAAGGCGAAAGGATACACGATGGGCGAATGAGAGTCCGCCGGAAAGCGTCCGATCACCTCCACTTTTTTGCTCAGTTTCGCATCGGTCTCGTAGACGATGCCGGTATCGCATTCACCGCGCTCGACCAAGTTCAGTGCAGCGCGCACATCTTGAGCGCCGACCACGCGGGGCTGGATGCTTTCCCACAAGCCCAGCCGGGTCAAGGCTTCCTTGGCGTAAATGCCGACCGGAACCGACTCGACCACGCCGGTGCACAGTTTGCCCCGGAAAGCGCCAGCAAGATCGAAGCCTTTTTTCATGGTGACCGGAAAGCCCTTGCTTTGCGGCGCAATCAGCACCAGGGTGTTGCCCAGCAGGTTCGACCGGGTACTGTGGTCGATCTTGCCTTTGCCGTCCAGGTAGTCCATCCACTTGGTGTCGGCCGAAGCGAAGACGTCGGCCGGCGCGCCCTGTTCGATTTGCTTGGCCAGGGCCGAAGAGGATGCGAAGGAAAACTTGACCGGGATTTTATGCGCCGCTTCGAAGGCTTTGCCGACGTCGGAGAGGGCGTTGGTCAGGCTCGCGGCGGCGAAGACGGTGACATCGGCGAAGGCGGCATTGATACCCCATAGGATAAGGATCGCGGTGATAGAAATGGTTTTAAGGGTGTGCATGGACATGGAAAGAATCTCCTCTCTTGGAATGAAACAACGGGTCGGAACGGATTAAGCACGGACAGGTTCATTCGAACGCGTTAAGTGAAACTTGGAAATAGAAAAAATTGCTCGGAAGCGCTTTGCCCAGGTTTTTGGGGAACTCGCCGGGCGTAAAACGGGCATAGCTGAGTTCCGTTTCGACGCGCGGTATCGGCCTATAGCGCACGCGGATATCGAACTCGTGGCCCAGAAAATCTCCGCTTCGGCCGGTTCTATCGCGCAGGTTGACTCGCCGCCAGCTATCCCGGTCACTGGCGAGCCAATAGGCGTTGTAGGCGGTGTCGATGCGCACGCCCTTGTAAGGCGTGAATTCCAGGCGGAGCTTCGGGGCGCTGACGTTGTCCCATGAAAAGTAGTCGTTTCTGGACCAGGGTTGATTAAAGCCGAACAGCGAGTTGAAGCGGTTGTTGACCTTGTCGTTGGGATTTCTGTCGCCAGTCCCATAGCCGTAGAGGGCACTGATCCGGGGCTTCCAGGGCGAGCCCGCGAAGGTATAGCCGAGTTCGACGACGGATGCCCAGGCGTCGTGCTGTTGGTTGCCGTTGCTGCGGCCGAACTGATAAACCACATCGAAGTCGTAGTCGAAGCCGGTGTTGCCGATAAGGCCGTAACCGCGCAGCGCGGTACTATGAATGTTCTGGTCTGTCGCGCCGTTCTTGTTGTCGACCTTGTAGCCCAAGTAATAGGGCTGGAGGGTGACGAAAGGGGACCAGCGGCGCCAACCGGCGACCGCGCCGTAAAGCCATTGTTGTTCGATCGGCTCGTCGAAGTCGTACTTGAGGCGTTGGACGGGCTTGTAGGCCAGCAAATCCAGGTCCCAGTCGTTTGTCTGCTGGCCCAGCGTGACGCGAAACCCTTCGAAATTGTTGGTCGTGTTGCGAAACTGGTTGTTGGCAATCAGCCGTTTATCCACGAGTTCCAGCGCCTGCCGGCCAGCCCGCACCCGTAGTGGACGATGGGAACCGAGCGCATTTTCGAAATAGAGTTCCGCGAATCCCTGGATGAGTTCGAACTCGTTCACTTCGCTGTCGGCTCGCACGAAGTTGCTGTTGTAAAGCCGCGCGTCTTCGAACTCGAGCGCAAAACGGAAGGGATCCAAAATGTTCTTGACGCCGAGGAAAGCGCGAGTCCGCAACAGTATCGGCTCGTCCGGATCGGCATTGGCCGGTCGTCGGAAATCGTTCTCGCGATATTCGTAGCGCATGCGAAAGTCCAGGCCGACATCGAGCCAATCGATATCCTTGGCGGGAGCGATGCCGGTTTTGCTCAGGTTCCGGGAATAGGTCGGCGGGTCGCCGTATGGCTGCGTTCTGTAGCTTCGGGCTTCGACGAAGTAATTGTGGGTGGAACTGTCGTTGTCCTTGGAATCCGCGAGGCTTGGGGGCGCGGCCGATAGCCCCATCATGAAGGCACCGAGCAAAGACATTCGCCCGAAATTGATCGGAAACAGGTCGTTACACGCGACGGCGAGCGCTGCTTTTTTTATAGTCACAAGTTGTGTCCCCCAATTGTTTTAGCCGATGACCTGTGACAGTGTGCCCAGGTCCTGATTACAGCGGCGGCGGCAAGGAAACCGGTTCGCCCGCGCAAAAGGTCGTTCTTCGTTCAGTGTTGTCCCCCCTTCCTTGACTCAGTGAGATCAGCCTAATAGCGAAATAAACTTCGTTCGTTATGTTTAATACGTTATATAGATGTGTAAGCAAGAACGAGGCCATGTGTAACGTGGCTGAATCAGTGCTCCTAAGCCGGCAACTAGGGCGTGCTAGCCGCCGTGGGCGAGAAATATGGCACGTATGTTGTAGAGCGTTCCAGGAAGGCGCTTTCGGTCATACTTGCGGTTCCTGACCGCATAGCGTTATGGATATATATATATATCGTATGCGGGGCTCAAACGCGCGCGTCGGACGAATGTCGTAGCCAAAGCAATGTCGACTTTCGAATAAAAACGAGTTTTTTGTCACATTTCATGCAATCGGATGGACCATGTTGGATGTTGATATAACGCTATCGCGGGATAGTTCTCCTATTCGCGCGCAGTTAAGGCTGAACCAGAAATCGGCGGGGCTTTTCGGGCCATCCGGAGCGGGAAAATCGCGCCTCTTGAAGTGTCTGGCCGGCCATTGTTCGCCGGATTGGGGATACGTCTCATTGGACGGTGAGGTGCTTTTCGATAGCCGAAACCGGATCAACAGGCTTTCCGAAGACGGATTGATTGCTTTGTGTTCCCAGGGCAGCCCGCTCGATGCCACGCGCACGGTGAGAGAAAACTTGCTGGACGGTGAATCCCAAAGTAGAGCTCCTCGTCCTTATTTCGCTTTACCGGATATCGCTCAGCTCCTGGCTTTGACGGAACTGCTTCGTTTTCGCGCTCGAAATCTTTCCGCCGGCGAACGACAGCGGGTGGTGCTCGGAAAGGCTTTGTTGAGTTCGCCTAAGGTGCTGCTTCTGGATGATATGTTGTCGGCTATCGAGCAAACGCGGCGAGAGAAAATTCTGGATCTTCTCCGGTTTGCGATTGAGAAGCATGGCTTGAGAGTCGTCCAGTCCAGCCATGCCTTGGGCGAACTCCTCCACTTGAGCGACGTTCTCATCCTGATGAGCGGGGGAAAAGTGCTGGCATCTGGTTTTCTGAGCGAACTGGCGCGCGAACAAGTCCCGCTACACACAGCAGGGCTTTCCACAGTCGGGAACATCTTGCCGGTGACGATTCTGAGTCATGACTCCGTGCACGGCTGCACTTTGGGGAGGTTCTTCGGCTTGCCCCTGATCTTACCGTACACGCCTCTTGCCCACTGCGGGAGTACCTATTACGTCAGTTTGCGACCGAGCGACATTGCGTTGTCCACCCAGCCGGTAAAAGGCATCTCCATTCAAAATCAGATCAAAGGTAGGGTGTGTGCCGTGATTCCGCGGGAAGATCGCGTGGTGATCCAAATCGACGTCGGCACGACCCTGATCGCCGAGATTACCCGGCGGGCTTTTGCCGCAATGAACATCGGCGAAGGCGATACGGTTTACTGTCTCGCCAAGACGCAGGCGTTCAGCTTTCTCGCGGCGGATATGATATCCGACTGTTCGGCCGCTGCCCGGCGGCTTCTCCGCACCGCTAAGAGCGCCGGACTTAATGGCCATTCCTTTCACGACGTCGGCGGAATCGGCCAACGTTCCCGCCATGATTGGATGCAGCGATGGCCGGGTAAAAATCTAAGGAAGCTCTGAAAGTGCCTATCCTGGTAGGCCATTTGCCCTCAGCCCTTCGACTTGGCTTACGACAAGTCCGTGGAAGGGCATGAACGGAATCCACTTTTTCAGAGCTTCCCTAAGGATTTCGACGGCTCCGGCATCCTCCGCTCGGGCGTCGAGATCGACGCCTACGTGACCGGATGGCCGAGCCTCGGCTTGAGTGGGGTTCCGAAGCCATGGAACATGCCGGCCTTGAATGCTTCCGCCATGTGTTCGGCTCGAGCTATGGCCAGTTCTGCTGCGTCGGCCGGAAGGACTTCCTGAGCCGCTTCCCGGAACAGCGTCAGCCAGCGGTCGAAATGTTCAGAACGAATGGGAAGGCCGGCGTGCGGCGGATAGGGCGAGCCCCGATAGCGGTCTGTATTCAGCAGGACACGCGACCAGAAATCCACGACGACCCTGTGATGTGCATCCCAGTCGTGTATCGTCGCCTCGAATATCGGGCGCAGGCCGTCATCGGCCATGGCGCGTTCATAGAAGCGGTGGACCATTTTCGAGATGTGCTGTTCCGTGAGTTGAGCGTTTTCGGTGGTCATCATCATTACCTCCTGATCATGATGGAGTGCGCAGTCATACTGGAATGCTGCGAGCTACGCAATGGGACATCCCTGTCGTCCCTGTCCCGACAGTAGCTCGATTGAGAAACGAATGTCCCGAAGTTTTTCCGATCTCGGGAGAAGTTCAACGAATGATATCGAAGCTGTAGTCGGTCTTGGACGGCACGATGGTGTTGCGGTCCATGTCGTCGAAAATCTTGTTCAGGATCCAGACCAGCACGTTCAGCGCGCCCTGATAGCCCCACACCGGATAGCGATGGTGGTGATGGCGATCGAAGACCGGGAAGCCGATGCGGATCAGGGGCGTGCCGGTATCGCGCTCGAGGTATTTGCCGTAGGTGTTGCCGATCAGGAAGTCGACCGGGTCGGTGAACAGCAGCGAACGCATGTGCCACAAATCCTTGCCGGGATAGACATGACAGTTCTGGCCGAAGGGCGAATACGAAAGCATGGTTTCCACCTTTTCCGCCCAGGCCTTGCTGCCGTTGGTCGACAGGATATGTTTCGGTTCGGCGCCCAGTTCCAGCAGGAATCCGGCGAGTCCCAGGCAGAGATCCGGGTCGCCGTAGATGGCGAAGGATTTGCCGTGGATATGGGCGGAAGAATCGGCGATGGCGTCCACCAGTTGTCCGCGCTCCCGCTCCAATGCCCCGGGGATGGGTTTGCCGGTGATGCGGGATACCGCCATGAGAAATCCGTCGGTGGCGCCGACCCCGACCGGGTGGTTCAGCGCGATGACTTCCTGCCCGTGTTCGGCAATGAACGGCAGGGTTTTTTCCGTACAGAATTCCTGCATGGAAATGGTCGCCTTGGCGTGCAGGGCGTTGGTGGTCTGTTCCTGGGTAGTGCCGCCGTCGAACATGCGGTATTCGCCGTCGGTCGGGGTATCCAGTACGTCGCTGTTGTCCCCGAGGATAGTGAAGTCGACATTCATGAGTTCGAGCATGCGCCGGACTTCCCGAAGATTGCCCACGGAGAAGCCGTCGAAGCCGCCGATGATATTGACCGAGTCCCTGGGTTCGCGTGCCAAGGGCTCCTCGGTGCCGGCCTTGCCGTCCCAGAAGTGCTGGAGTACGCCGCGCATCATATTGTCGTAGCCGGTGATGTGGCTGCCCACGAAGGCCGGGGTGTGCGCGAACGGCACTTCGAAGTCCGGCGGCACGCTGCCTCTTTCCTTGGCCGTCTTGATGAAGGCATTGAGATCGTCGCCGATCACCTCGGCCATGCAGGTGGTGGACACGGCGATCATCTTGGGTTTGTACAGATTGTAGGCATTGGCCAGGCCGTCGATCATATTGCCCAGGCCCCCGAACACCGCGGCGTCCTCGGTCATGGACGACGACACGCAGGACGCCGGTTCCTTGAAATGGCGGCTCAAATGGCTGCGGTAATAGGCCACGCAGCCCTGGGAACCGTGGACGAGGGGCAGGGTGCCCTCGAAGCCGAGGGCGGCGAATACCGCCCCCAGCGGCTGGCAGGCCTTGGACGGATTGATGACCAGGGCTTCACGCGCGAAATTCTTGTCGCGATACTCCTCGGTTTTCATCCATTCTCGGGTTGCCGCGACCTTATCTTCGGGTTCCATGAATTCGAATTCCCGCTTCTTGTTCTCGAACATCTCGATGTATTCGGGCTGGCGGAACAGGTTGAAATGGTCGATCACGTGTTTGGAGTTTTGTGGCATGGCAATGGTCCTTTTAGGTGAATGGCGGTTTTGTCCAAGTAGGGTGGCCCATCATGGCGAGCGTCGAGGCGGCTCCGCCTCATCAACGTGAACGGCCACGGGACCCGACTGAACAGGTAAGCCGAGCGACGCACGCGTATCGCTCGGCGAGAGCATTTTCCGGTTTGGCGCAGCACCCGAAGTAGGTCGGCAATCCTTTGCCGACGTATGCCGTTAGCGAGGAGCTTTGTCGGCAAAGGATTGCCAACCTACGTATTGGCTCTAAACCGCGGTGAAAAACGCTCTAGTTTTCAAGGACGATCCGCTCCCGTGGCGACAGACCGAAGCCGGTGTCGCCATCTTATCCAGGAGCGCGCCGTCCCGGCTCAAGCGGCGAGTTCGTCCGCGGTCTTACCGACCTGCGATTCGTCGACCTGTTTCATGATGCCGTGGGCCATCAAGAGATCTTCGAGCTCGTCCATGGTGATCGGGGTCGGGATGACGCCCTTGCCGACATTGTTGTGAACCTTGTTGGCCAATTGACGGTATTCGTTGGCCTGCTTCGAGTCCGGGGCGTATTCGATCACCGTCATCCGGCGGAGCTCCGCGTGCTGCACGATGTTGTCGCGCGGCACGAAGTGGATCAGCTGGGTGCCGAGCCGTGTGGCCAATGATTCCGCCAATTCCAGTTCCTTGTCGGTCTGACGCTCGTTGCAGACCAGGCCGCCCAGGCGTACGCCGCCCGAGTTGGCGTATTTCAAAATGCCCTTGGAAATATTGTTGGCCGCATACATGGCCATCATCTCGCCGGACATGACGATGTAGATTTCCTGCGCCTTGTTCTCGCGGATGGGCATCGCGAAGCCGCCGCACACCACGTCGCCGAGTACGTCGTAGGAGACATAGTCGACGTCGTTGTAGGCGCCTTCCTCTTCGAGGAAGTTGATGGAGGTGATGACGCCGCGGCCGGCGCAGCCCACTCCGGGTTCCGGACCGCCGGACTCCACGCAGCGGATGTCGCGGTAACCCACTTTCATCACGTCTTCCAGTTCCAGGTCCTCGACGCTGCCGGCGCTGGCCGCGAGGCTCAGGATGGTGTCCTGGGCCTTGGTATGCAGAATCAAACGCGTGGAATCGGCCTTGGGATCGCAGCCGACGATGAGAATGCGCTGGCCCATCTCGGCCAGGGCCGCCAGGGTGTTTTGCGAAGTGGTGGACTTGCCGATGCCGCCTTTGCCGTAAAACGCGATCTGTCTTAAATCTGACATGGTGATAGTCCCTACAAGGTTAGCGATTGAATGATGGATACCCGATTTTTCGCACGCCATGTCCGGCGAAGTCCTGTCGGCCCGTCACCGAAGCGTGGTCCCTTTTCGGTCGGCCGAGGCCGCGCCCGTGATCCGGGACGATGAAGGCGGCTAATCGTTATATCCTATTGTATATAACCAAGATTCATACCAGGCTGGCGATGTTTTGTAACCCACTGAATTCAAATGAAATGTCTGAATCGTGGAAATTTGCGTGGAAAGGGGATGCACTTAAACCTTACTTTTTATATGGGAAAGTGCGCTGATCCGCACTGTTTTGGCGCATGTGAAACTGTCGCCGCGATGGGTTTCGACCTGTTATCCGGCAAGCGGAAATCGACTGTTTAGATCAGCCGGAACAAGCCGTTTGTATTTCGGCGATCCTATTTTTTGCGGGCAAACCGGTGTTCGCGGGACCGGTCCGCGCAGAATCTGGGTACACACGCGGAATACGCGTCGCCAAGGCGCACCATATCCACCTCCACGCCATAAAGCCGGTAAATGTTTTCGGGGGTGATCACGTCGACGGGATTTCCTTCGGCGACGATCCGTCCACCGTTCAGCAGCAGCACGCGGTCCGAAACCAGCAGGGCGTGCTCCGGAAAATGGGTGGACTGGATGAACGCATAGCCTTCCCGGGCAAGAGCGCGAATGCGCTCCAGGAGACGCAGCTGATTGCCGTAATCGAGTCCGCCGACCGGTTCGTCGAGGATGAAGATCCGCGCTTCCTGGGCCAGCGCGCGGGCGATGAGGGCCAGTTGGCGTTCGCCGCCGCTGATTTCCAAATACGGCCGCGTCTTGAGATGGCCGAGAGAGAGCCGCTCCAGTGCCTCTTCGGCAAGCTGGCGGTCTCGCTTCGGATAGCCCGAGAAAAAGCCCGTGTGCGGCATTCGGCCCATGAGCACCACGTCGAACACGGTATAGGGAAAAGTGGCGTTATGAAGTTGCGGTACATAGGCCACGCTGCGGGCGTATTCACGGGGTGCAATGCGTGCGAGCGGCGTGCCGTCCAGGCGAACCTCGCCTTTCGCCGGCCGCTTGATGCCCAGCAGGATCTTGAGCAGCGTGCTCTTGCCGGTGCCGTTCGGTCCCAGCAGTGACACCACTTTTCCCGCCTCGACCTGGACCGAAACCCCGCTCAGCACCTCGCGGTCGCCATAGCCGAACACGATGTTCCGGGCTTCCAGCGCCATCATGCACTCCAGCCCTTGCGGGCATTGCGCAGTACCAGGATGAATATGGGGATGCCGAGCAATTCGCTGAGCACGCCGATGGGGATTTCCACGGTAAAGAGGTTGCGCGCCAGGTCGTCCACCAGCAGCAGGAAGATCCCGCCCAGCAGGGCGCTGGCCGGTATCAGACGTCCATTTTCGGGTCCCACGATCATTCGCGCGATGTGCGGGACGATGAGACCGATCCAGCCGATCATCCCCGCCATCACCACGGTGAGCGCGCTGATCAAGGTGGCGGCGAGAATGATCACGAGCCGCACGCGTCGCGTGTCGATACCCAGGGACCGCGCCTCCTCGTCACCCATGCTGAGCACGTTCATGTGCCGGGCGTAGAGCACCAGGAGCAGGATGCCGGCCAGCATGGGCAGCGCCAAGGTCAGCACTACCGACAGCTCCGCGTTGGACAGATTGCCCATCAGCCAGTAGACGATGGCGGGCAGTTGGTTGTAGGGATCGGCGAGATATTTGACGATCGACAGCAAGGCGGTGAATAACCCGCTGCTGATGATGCCGCCGAGCACCAGCATGAGCAGGGATTCGCTGCGGTAGACGCGGACGATGCCGAGGGCGATCAGCACCGCGAGCAGGCCGAAGAGGAAGGCGCTGACTTGTACCACCAGCCAGTGGTCGGAGACGATCATGCCCAGCGCCGCGCCGAAAGAACCGCCGGCCAGCACCCCGAGCAGCCCCGGCGAGACCAGCGGATTCACGAAGACCGCCTGAAAGGCGGCGCCGGAAGCCGACAGCCCCGCGCCCACCAGGATCGCCGCCAGGATGCGGGGCAGCCGGATCTCGAGCAGCACATTGCGCAGAACTTGCTGTCCTTCGTCCGCGACTTGCCCGCTGCCGAGGCCCGCCAGCACCTGTACCAGTTCGGGCAGCGCTATGGGATAGCGGCCCAGGGTCAGGGACAGCATCGACATCAGAATGAGCAGGAGCAGCAATCCCGCCAAGCGATAGTCCGCGATCATGAACCCAGGATTTCCTTGATCCGGACGTCATCCAGATCGAGTTGCAGAAACAGGCGGTAGAAGCTTTTGATCTCGCTGGACAGGTTCAAAGGATAACGTTCCGGGTAGAGCTGATGGGCCGGCGTTTCACCGATTTCGCGGCCAAGGGCGCTTGCCGTCGTCAGGTAGACCAGGCACACGATCAGGATGAAGGAATACGCATGTTTTCCGCGTGGAAGGGAAACCGGATGTCTACACATAAGGCATGACCTCATCGCCGAACAGCGACAGGCTGTACCGGTTGGCGGCGGGATCGTTGGCGGCGGGTTTCAACACCAGGCTGTTCAGATCCAGTTCGTCCCGGAGTCTTTGTATCTTGTCCCGGCATTCCGCCACATCGCCGATCAGCGCGTTTTCCAGAAGCCGATCCATGTTGACCGTAACGCCGCTTTCGCCAGGCTCGCCATTGTCGCTGAGCATGCTTCTCATCCTTTCCCGGAAACGCCGGATCGAGGGCAGCGCCACCGCCAAGGCGGCCTTCCGGGTTTTGGCGACGAAAAAGGTTCGAAGCAGGGTGAGCGGCTTGGGCAACGAGGGATTGATTACGCGATAGTGGGCGAGGGTTGCCTTGAGCTTATCGGTGGTTGCACCTTGACCCCCGAGGAGCCCGTAACCGCGGTCCGCGGCATGATGCACGGCCGCGGGATTTTGCGATGCCAGGAACACGGGTATCGGGCATTGCAGCGGTTTCGGGTGAGTGGTAACGCCCTCGATCTGAAAATGGGGTCCGGAGTGGCTGACCTTATCGGTGCCGAGCAGCCGGACGATGAGTTCGAGGGCTTCCAGCATCTTCGTCCGGGCGCTTTCCGGCGGCACCTTGAAATGCTTGTTTTGCAGGGGAAACGGGCCGCCCTGTGCGACGCCCAGATTGAGCCTGCCGCCGCTCAAATGATCGAGGGTGGCGATGTCCTCGGCCAGCTTGATGGGATCGTAAAACGGTAACAAGAGCGCCGCGGTGCCCAAACGAATGCGCTTCGTGACCCCGGACAGATGGGCCAGCAACAGCAGGATGGATGGACTGACGCCAAAGTCGGTGAAGTGATGCTCGGCGACCCAGGCTTCCTGAAAGCCCAGTTCCTCGGCATGCTGCACCAGCGTGGATTGAGCGGCCAGTACCTTGGCGTAGTCGCCGTCATAATTTTCGTAGAAGCAGAAAATTCCGAAGTTCATAGGTTTCTTGCCTAGGGTGTAGCGGTTTGGAGGCGGGGCATGACTTCAAAGGACAGCCGCTCCAGCGAGCGTTGCAGCAGCACCGAAAAACCGATCCGGATGTGCCGGGTACGCGCCGCCATCGCCGCCGCCACGATCAGGGGAGACAGGCAATGCCTGCCACCACTCGTATGATCCCTGCGCTGAAAATGTTCCTCGTTGATCCACAGCGAGGAAAAGCCCAGTCGTTCGGCCCGTTCGGCCAACTCGATCCAATCGTCGGGATCGGCGGCCTCCAGGCCGGCTCCGCAACCGGAGAGCCCGAATCGCATTCCGGGTTTCATATCATTTCGGATTGCCATGAAGTATTTCCTCCGCCTGCCGGTCCGAGAGCGGATAGTCGAAGAACCGGCGGTAAAAGTCTTTGATTTCGGCTGTCATGTTCAGCCCCGGGAAAAGTGACGGGTGGAACAGCCCGGCCGCCCATAGCACGGTCAACGGCTGCTCCGCGGTACGGTGCCCCCACGGGTGTACGCCCGCCGGGATGGCGTGAATTTTTCGCTCGCGTACGGCGCGGAGCCGGCGAAAGCGCGCGTCGTGGCGAATTTGAGCCAGTTCTTCCGGGGAAGAGACAATGAGCACATCGGGATCCCAGGCAAATACTTGCTCGGGCGTGAATCTCACGCTCTCGGTACGGCGGCCGTCGGCGGTGACGCTGATGCCGCCCGCCGCCTGGATCCACCAGTCGGCGATCAGATGGGGCTGTGTCAGCGTCTTGAGACTGAAGTAGAGGACCTTGGGTCTTTGTTCCGTGGGGACACCGGCGACCGCCGTCCGAACCCGTTCCAGCACGCCGTCGAAGTAGCGCGTATAGGCGTCGGCACGCTCTCGCCGGTCGAAAACCTCGCCCATGAGTTGCATGATCCGCCCGATATCCCCGGCATCCCGCCAGGCGAGGAACAGCACCGGCAGCCCGGTGCGCTCCACCGTCCGCACCGTGCTCGCGTCCATGGCGAATACCGCGTCCGGAGCGAGCCTTTGCAGGGTTTCAAGCTGGGGAGCGTTGTCTAAGCCCTGAGCCTGGGGCTGTCTCGACAGGTTCGGTGCGATCAGAGACTGGTATTTCCAGCGCGCCGACCGGGCGAACGGCGGCAGGCCGTTGATCAGGGTATCGCCCTTGCCGATGGCGAACACGAAGCTATTGATTACCGGCACCGGTCCGAGGGTGGCCACCCGCCGTACCTCGGCGGGCAATTCCACCGTGCGGCCCGCGAGGTCGGTCAGCTGACGCCGAGCCGTATCCGCCACAGCGGCGATCGCCCCGTGCAGCATCAGGACAGCTGCAAGAACAGGGCGGAGTACCAGGGTTCGCGGCATGGCTAGAATCTTGCCCCGACCGTGAACGCTACGGTAAACGGCGCGCCGGGGTAATAGGTCGTATTCCCCGCCACCTGGATATCGTTCTGGCTGATGATGCCGATGTAGCGCTTGTCGAACACGTTCAGGAAGCTCAATCCCAGCGTGATGTCCCCCAAACCCAGCAGGTCCTTTTTCTCATAATCAATATAGAGATCCGCCACGGTGTAGGAGGGTACCCGCTGTGTGTTCTCCGCGTCGCCGAAACGCTCGCCGACATAGCGAACCGTGGGCGATATGGCAAAACCCATAAACCTGTACGTAAGGCCCACCTTGGCGGTGACCTCGGGCGAGTCGGGAACCTGCTTGCCTTTCGTCGCGATCACGGTGTTGGCGGCGGTGCGGACGTCGTTTTCGAACTCGTAGCGGTTGTAGGACACTGACGAGAACAGGGACAGATCATCCCACAGCGTGATCCCCGCTTCGATCTCCGCACCGTAGGAGCGGGCTTCGGCATTGCTCTGGTAATAGGTCAGTTGAATCGCGGGGTCGTACAGATTGACCTCCTTGCGATTGACGATGGCGTAGAACAGCGTGGGCGCCACCCACCAATTGCCGTCGCCAATGCGCAGGCCGAGATCGAAATTATCCGAAATCTCGGGCTTGAGCCGGCGGAACAGATTGTCGAGATTCAGGCCGGCGGCGGTAAAGCGGGCTCTAGAGGCGTTGAACAGGGAGGCCTGCGGTCCCCAGTCGGGCCGCCCGTAGTTCCGCCCATAGGTGAAGTAGGCGCGGGCCTCGTCCGTGATTTCGTAGTTGACGCCGAAGTGCGGCAGCCATTCCTGGAAGCTTTGGCTTGCGACACGCCGTGTCGGGTCTTCCCGGGGATTGAAGCGGAATACATTGTCATAATCGACGTCAGGCAGGCCCTGGGTGTCGTAATACCGGATTCCCGGCACGGTCTGGTCGAGGTAGCGCACGCCCGCTCGGAGGTTAGCCTTGCCGAGCTGGCCGTTTACGACCAGATAAGGACTATGGAATACGTGATTTTCCTGTTTGGACAGCACCGACCAGCCGGCAAAGGCCAGGTCGCCCGAGGCGGTGACGCGGTAAGCCTTTTGCCCCACCGGGGGCGGCGGCGATTCCATGTCCTGCCACCAGTAGCCCAAAGTCACCTCGGCGCCCAACACCGAGGCGTCGTACTGCGCCACCAGTCCCACTTGTTCATGCTTGATGTCCCACCGGGTGACGCCCGGGCTGCCCAGCAGACTGTTCGAGGCAAACAGCCGGAAGCCGTCGTCGCGCCAGTAATAGGGCTTGACCGAAATCCTGGACGTATCGGTCGGCTTGATTTCCAGATTGGCGAACAGGCTGAAATCGGAGAACTCTCTTCGGTTGAAATCGTAGTAGTTGATGTCCTGACCGGGGATGCCGGAAAGCCGGGTGTTGTAATCGAACTTCCCGAACGCGTCGAGGCGCGTGGCCTGGCTGTAGTTCAGGGGGCGGAAATCGTGCGATTCGAGATCGTTGTAGGCGCCGAAAATTTCGAGCTTGGCGGAATCCGTCAGCTTTTGCGTGAGGCCGAAGCCGAGGTTGTGCCGATTAGCGGGCGACTCCCCGGCCCCGCGCCATTTGTACGCGGTGGTGTAGGAATAGGAAGCGAACAGCTTGGTGTCCGTGGGCAGGAGGCCGGAGTCGATGCGGCCGTACACGCGGTTGAAGTTGTAGGAGCCGAAGCTTTCCTTGACGCTGAGCCCCGGCTTGTCGAACGGCCTCAGAATGGTCTGGTCGATCAGCCCGGTGGCGTTGGAGAAGCCGAAGCCTTTGTCCGGGGGCACCGCGCCCCGGTAGAGGGTGATGCCGTCCATATTTTCCAAATCATAAATGTCGGCCCCGCCCACGACACCGGTCAACGGCAGGCCCTCAATAGTCTGCCCGAGATGGAAGGCGCCCTTCCCGCGAATTCGGATGGCCCTGTTTGCCGTCAGTCCGAAGGGGTCGGCCGTTTCCGTATGCAGCGACGGCAACAGGTCGAGCGCCTTGAAAACGTTGGTCTGGCCGGGGCCGGCCAGGCGCCGTATACCCTCGCGGCTGACGGTGCTTTCCGTATTGGGCTGGCTGCCCTTGGGCTCCACGTAATCCGCGTGCGTCTGCACGCCTTCCACCGTGACCACGTCCAGTATCGGCGGTTCATCGATCGGCGCCGGTTCCGCCCAGGCGGGGCTGCACCCTAATGCCGCGGGAATCAGCCACCATCGTTTTACGGCATCCCCCCTGTGCCACCATCGAAGCATCGTTTTGTTCTTCATCGTTTTTTCTCATCGTTTGTTTAGAGCATTTTCCGGTTCGGCGCACCGCCCCGAAGTGCAGTAGGTCGGCAATCCTTTGCCGACAACGCCCGCGTAGACCCCGTGTGTCGGCAAAGGATTGCCGACCTACGAACGTGCCGGTCCCAAGCGCAATACCGCGGTAAGAAACGCTTCGGATCTTCGGAAAATACCTTTGGGTCGACATCCGGCATCATTCGGAACATGGCTCCGGTTAAGGTCCTGAGCACCCCCCTAAAAACGCAGGGACACGGTTCCCACCACGGTCAGGGGCGCACCCGGGTAGTAGGTGGTGGTGCCGGGCCGCTGGTCGTCGCGGGCATTGACCACGGCGATGTACTGCTTGTCGAAGACGTTGAGAAAACTGAGCCCCAGGTTGAGGTCGCCCATCTCGGCGAATTTCTTGTGCTCGTAGTTCAGGTGCAGGTCGGCGATGGCATAGGACGGCAACCGCATGCGGTTTTCCACGTCGCCGTAGCGCTCGCCGATGTAGCGCATGCCGGGGGAGATCGAGAAGTTGCCGAGACGGTAGGTCAGGAACAGCTTGCCTTCCACTTCCGGGGAGTCGGGGACTTGATGGCCCGCGACGCGCAGCAGAGCGTTGCCGGCCGTCCGAATGTCGTCGCTGAGTTCATAGCGGTTGTAGGAAAAGGCGCCGTACAGGCTGAGCCCATCCAGCAAGTCCAGCCCGGCGTCGATCTCGGCGCCGTAGGCGCGGGCGCGAGCGGTTTGATAATAGGAAACCCCGAGCTCGGGATCGAAGGCCGTGACCGCCTTGCCCCGCTCGGTCGAGTAATAAAGGGTCGGCGCGACGAACCAGTTGTCCCCCGAGAACCGGGCACCCAGATCGAAGTTGTCGGACTGTCCGGGCTTCTGCTGGTTCCAAAGCTGCTGCAGCGTGACCCCGGCCGCTTCGAAGGCTCGCCGCGACATGATGTAGGTGGGATATTGATGCAGCGGCATGGCGTTGAAGTTCCGCCCGTAGCTGAAGCGAAGCGAGTGGTTTTCGCTCAGGGCGTAGGTGGCGCCGAAGTAGGGCAGCCAATCGCTGAAACGGCGGCTGCCCACGCTGGCGGAGGGATCGACGGCCGGGCGGTAATCGAAGACCTCGCTGTACGAAACGTCGGGGAGATTGGCGGTCCGGTATGAGGTGATGGACGCCGTCTGCTGGACCACGTAGCGGAGTCCCGCGCTGAGGTCGGCGGAACCGAATTGGCGATGTACCGCGACGAACGGACTGTGAAAAATATGATGGCTTTGCTTGTTCAGAAGCGCCCAGCCGGCGAAGCGGAGATCGTCGCCCGCGATGCGGTACGCCTTCCAGGAGGTCGGCGGCCCCGGCGGCTCCTGCTCGTGATACCAGTAACCCAGGGTGAAATCGGTATCCCAGCCCTTGAAATCGAATTTGCCGAGCAGGCCCCAAAGATCATGGTTGATGTCCCAGCGGCGCACGCCCGGCGCACCCTGGAGCATGGGCATACCCAACAGATAAAACCCTTCGTCGTGCCAGTAATAGGGTTTGAGGGACAGCCGGCTGGTCTCGGAAGTCTTGATCTCGAGGTTGGCGAACACGCTGGCGTCCGTGAACGCCTGGCGATTGAAGTCGTAATAGCTGATGTCTCGTGCGGGGTTGCCGCTCAGTCGGGAGTTGAAATCGAAGTCGTTGAAGCGTCCGAGCTGCCGCGCCTGGATTTCCGTGAGCGGGCGGAAGTCATGGTGTTTCTGATCGTTGACGACGCCGAACAGTTCGAGCTTGACGGACTCGCCGAAGTCCTGCGTCAGCCCGAATCCGCCGTTGTGGCGATAGTCCGGAGAGCCGCCGGAACCGCGCCATTTGTCCGCCGTCGTGTAGGAATACGAGCCGAACAAGCGCGTGTCCGAGGGCAGCCGTCCCGAATCGCCGCGAAGGAAGGTGCGGAAGAAATCGAAAGAACCGAAATCCTGTTTAAGGAAAACACCCGGCTCTTCGTCGGGGCGCCGCATCCGAAGATTGATGTTGCCGGCGATGTTGCCGAAGCCGAGTCCTTTGTCAGGGAGCATGGCTCCCTTGTAGACGGTCAGAGCCTGGATGTTTTCCAGATCGTAGATGGCCGCGCCGCCGCCGGGGGCACCGGTCAGCGGTAGATCTTCCACGGTACGAAGGGAATGGGGCGAGCCCGGCGAGGAGGTGGGCCTGCCGCGGATGCGCATCGACGGATTGCCGGGTGGCTGATTGCTCGACAAGCCGTAAGGGTCGGCGCTCTGAAAATTGACCGAAGGCAGATACTGTAAAGCCTGTTGCGGATTGGTCTGGCCGGGCCCGCCGAACAGGCGGATCGCGGCCGGACCCAACTCAGTCCGGGTACCGGCGTCTTGTTCGTTGGCCGACACGGGCAGCGTCTCGGCTGTGGCTGTCACGGTAACCGGGGGCAGTTCCTGGATCGCGGGTTCTGCGCGAACCGCATTGGCGGCAACGAGTCCGACTAGGGGGAGGAGTAGCGATTGGAGGTATCTCATGGGCGACGGCCTTTCGGATTGCCCATTCCTGAGTTCGGTTCGATGCTGTTATCCGGACAAACGAAACCGGACATAACCCTGCGGAAGAGTCTCCTTGCAAAGGAGGCGCGAAATGTCCTGACGCCGGTGTACACGGTGCGGGAGGCGCTCCGACCGCCGATGTTTACCGATGCCGCTGGATTCGTTCGCCTCATATCGCTGTAAAAAATGATATATAACGACTTTCGCAATGAAGGCGGTCGGATTTGCGTACCGGGTCTCATGATTGCTTTCTGACCTGCATCGGAATGACCTTTTAATGTGCGTAAAGAAAGTAAAGCCCTATTCGAATCGCCCTCACCCCAGCCCAGTCACTCCGCACATTCCCTGTGCGGAGCCGCAAGCGGCGCTCACGCGTGCAAATCGGCAGTCCTGCCGATTTGTCCCAGAGGGAGAGGGGGCTCTTGTGGCTTTACTTTCTTGACCATTAGTAATGCGCTGCAAAGCGGAAACCGCCGCCGTATGTTCGGCCGGCTGGAGATGTTTCGCTCGGGCTTTGTTATCGATGTATAGTGTAAGTTATAACGAAACTAAAGCAGGATGTATACCAGTTGTGACTGGTTTGGTTTTTTTTGCGTGAGTTCAAGGTTTTGGGCGGACATTTCGCCCCAGGAGCCTTCCGTGCAGATAAAGACCGCACGAACGATGTGCCTATTTGTTGCACAACGCACCCTTTCAGTGCCATCGATGAACTTAAACTCCCGGCCGGCGGGAAGGCATTTGATCGTTCGATAGTTTTTGCAAGCAATGGGACTGTCACCGTGTTTTGGAAGCGGTCTTCAAGCGACCGCTTTCGGGGAATGGATGCCGTGTTCCACATTCAACCGCGCAGCAGTGATCTTCATGTTTATCCGTCAAGTCCATTACTTGATCGCGCTGGCCAAAACCGGCCATTTTGGTCGTGCAGCGGAAATCTGCAATGTGTCTCAACCGGCCTTGTCGACCGCCATACAGCATTTGGAGGAAGAGTTGGGTGTCGTCATTGTCCGGCGCGGCCAGCGGTTCCAGGGCTTTACGCCGGAAGGCGAGCGGCTGCTGCAATGGGCGCGAATTCTGGCGCGGGACTGGGAAGGCATGCGGCAGGAAGCGGCGCTGTGCAGCCGGCAAATCACCGGCACCTTACGGATCGGGGCGATTCCGACGACCCTGGCAGTGACCCCCCAGTTCACGGGGCCTTACCAGGCGGAATGTCCCGGCGTGGCCATCCAGTTGCTATCGCTTTGCGCTGAGGACTTGATTCGCCAACTCGATCGGTTTGAACTCGATCTGGGTTTGACCTATCTGGACGATCCCCGTCTCAAGGGCTTCCGGACATTGTCCCTGTATCGGGAGCGGCATGTGCTGTTGGCCCGCGATCCTGACCTCCCTGTGGCCACCGGCAAACCGACCTGGGCCGACATCGCCGAACTCCCGCTCTGTCTGCTGACACCGAATATGCAGAACCGCCGCCTCATCGACGCCGCCTTCCGGGAGGCCGGCGTATCGCCGCGGGTGGTGCTGGAAACCGACTCGGTGTTGGCCCTGTACGCCCATGTCCGCTGCGCCGGGTTGTACAGCGTGGTTCCCCACAGCCTCCTGAGCCTGTTCGAGATGCGTCAGGAGGTCACCGCGATCCCCGTGAATCCTGAACTATCGAGATCCATCGGCTTCATTTCACGCTTTCATGACCCCATGCCGCCGGTGCAAGAGTCCGCCTGGAACATCGCGGCCCGACTCGACTTGCAGGCCCGTCTCGATGCCCTGATAAACGCCATGAATTGACCCATAGACGCAAACGATTGGCCCTGCCGCGAGCCTAACTAGACAATACCGACCACCTGGCCGGGAATTACCGGGTTCGGGCGGCGCTCCGGCCGAACCCACCCCCTAACAACATTCAAGCAAGGTGGAGAAAAATGGCAAAAGTCGTTTGCGTGCTGTATGACGATCCGGTCGATGGTTATCCGAAATCCTACGCGCGGGACGATTGTCCGCAGCCGGAGCGTTACCCGGACGGACAAACCTTACCGACCCCCAAGGCGATCGACTTCAAGCCCGGCGCCTTGCTGGGCAGCGTTTCCGGCGAACTGGGCCTGCGCAAGTACCTGGAAGCCAACGGCCATCAGCTCGTGGTCACGTCCAGCAAGGACGGCGCCGACAGCGTGCTGGACCGGGAACTGCCCGACGCGGAGATCGTCATTTCCCAACCGTTCTGGCCGGCCTACATGACCGCCGAACGCATCGCCAAGGCGAAAAAACTCAAGATGATCGTTACCGCCGGTATCGGTTCCGACCACACCGATTTGCAGGCCGCGATGGAACGCAATATCACCGTGGCCGAAGTCACCTATTGCAACAGCAACAGCGTGGCGGAGCACGTGGTGATGTCGATTCTGATCCTGGTGCGCAATTTCATTCCCTCCCACCAGTGGGTGCTTAAGGGTGGCTGGAACATCGCCGATTGCGTTTCGCGCTCCTATGACCTGGAGGCCATGAGCGTCGGCACGGTGGCGGCGGGCCGCATCGGCCTGCGCGTGTTGCGCTTGCTGAAGCCTTTCGACGTCAAGCTGCACTATATGGATCGCCATCGCTTACCGGAAGCGGTCGAGCAGGAACTTAGCCTGACCTATCACGCCAGCCTGGAAAGTCTGGCCAAAGTGTGTGACGTGGTGACCTTGAACTGTCCGCTACATCCGGAAACCGAGCACATGATCAACGCCGAGACGCTCAAGTTCTTCAAACGCGGCACCTATCTGGTCAACACCGCACGCGGCAAGCTGTGCGACCGCGATGCGATCGCCGCGGCGCTGGAAAGCGGCCACCTGGCGGGGTACGCCGGCGACGTCTGGTTTCCGCAACCGCCTGCCAACGACCATCCCTGGCGCACCATGCCGCATCACGGCATGACGCCGCATATCTCCGGCACCAGTCTGTCGGCGCAGACGCGGTATGCCGCGGGCGTTCGCGAAATCCTGGAGTGCTATTTCGAAGGCCGCCCGATCCGTAACGAATACCTGGTGGTGCAAGGCGGGCAACTGGCCGGGGTCGGCGCCCACTCCTACAGCAAGGGCAACGCCACCGGCGGTTCGGAAGAAGCCGCCAAGTTCAAGACGACTGTCGCTTAGTAACCTGGCCTGTAAATATATAGGCCGGGTTAATCTGGGGCAGGGACGCCCCGGCGCGGCAACAAGCCGCGTGAGCCCGGGCCGGGCGTGCATCGGCCTGAGCGGTGGCCTGTAAATACCCTCCTGGTATTGACAGGTCTGATCAATAGGACGAGTCGCGTGGCAGATGAGGCATCCTGCCGTGATGCCTCCTCGACCGGTTCGACCGGGAATCCGGGCCATATGGCCTTTCTTCATTATTGAACCGGAGCAAAGTTACCTGGACCGTCCGCTTCTCGACCCAACTTTGCGAACAACCGGAACACCGAGTTTCCTTTAGCCTCGTTGTGGCGCCGGGTTTGAGTCCCCAAGGTGGAAAACGCCTGGCCGGCGGGGCGGGATCGGGATGAACGGACGCTACCAACGCCGCCCGTTACCGGCCCCATCAAGGCGTGTAGTCAATCTCCAGTATGGGACCCGTCCCGACCGAGTTCGCCTCGGCCTCCTTGCTGTAGAAGGCGCGGAAAGTTTTCTGTGACGACTCGTCGTCGTTGACGAGGATCCAGCCGTAGTTGGTGGAAGGGCTGTTCAGCCACGCCTGCACGTCGCTCACCATGTTCGAGTGCGACCAGGAATAGCTGGTGTTGACCGTTTGGCTGACGGTCGTCGAGGCGCTGACCGTGCTGCTGTAATCGCCTCCGGCATTGCTCCAGGTCGGCGATGAATGGTAGTAGGCATTCCAAGTCGCGTCTCCGGTGTTCGCGGAAAATCCTCCGCCGGTCCCGCCTATCGTCGTGTAACCGTTCCCGGTCGAGCCTTCTCCCCACATCCCGCTCGTGACCTTGTGCAGCTTGATGACGCGCGGGGTGGTGTCGGCGCTGCATCCCCCGCCGCAGCCGCCGGAGCCGGCGACCTGTCCCAACACCAAATGCAAGGTGACGCTGTTGATCGAGGATGCGCCGGACAGTGCAGCGGTTGGGCCAAAGAATTCGTCGGGAAAGGATTCCCGACCTTGTATTATGAATTCCGTGTGGTTCGGAAGGGGTTGGAGAAGACTCCCGACCGGTCACCCCAGGCCTGGAGGGCGCTCCAGGTTTGAGCGACTGGATGCCGTTCCCGCCCTTGGGACACCAAGCCCGTTGCGTAGATCGATGCAGCAGTCGCTCACCCTCATCGAGCGATCGAACAGTATCTTCGGCCCGGCTTGCCGGCAGCCCGCATTCACAAGGTAGATCATTTGAGGTTCATGATGCCCACGTTTTATCTCGGAATTGATGTCGCCAAAGCCAAACTGGACTGCGCGTTACGCCTCCCCAACGGGAAGTTCCGAACCAAAGTCATCGCCAACTCCCAAGACGGGTTCGCCACCCTCGTCACTTGGCTCACCGGCCCAGAGGCACGGAATGTTCACGTGTGTATGGAAGCCACTGGGGTGTATTGGGAAGACGTCGCCCAGTGCTTGGCTACCCAAGGATTCACTGTCAGCGTCATCAACCCCGCCCAAATCAAAGCCTATGCCGCTTCCCGCTTAACCCGGACCAAAACCGATGCCGTCGATGCGCGCCTCATCGCCGAATTTTGCGCCGAACGCCATCCGCCTCCCTGGCAGGCGAGAAGCGAAGCCGAAATCGCCTTGCGCGCGCTCGTGTTGCGTCTGGATGCGTTGCAAGCCCTGCGGACCCAGGAAAGTAACCGCCTGGAGGTCGCCCGGGACGCGGTGCGCACCAACATTCAAGAACACCTGAATTGGCTCGATCAGCAGATCAAGAGCCTGATCAAAACCATCAATGAGCACATCGACTCTAACCCCGATCTGAAGGGGAAGCGCGAATTACTCGAGAGCATCCCCGGTATCGGGGAACGCACCATCGCCATTCTGCTCGCCTTCTATGCCGAGCCCAGCCGCTTCGCCAATAGCCGACAAGCCGTCGCCTTCGCCGGGCTCGACCCGCGCCGGCAGGAGTCCGGAACGAGCGTGAAAACCAAGCCGCGGCTGTCCAAGGTCGGCCATGCCTTCTTGCGCAAAGCCCTCTACATGCCAGCCATGGTGATCCTGTATAAGACCGCTTGGGGCCAGCCCTTCAAGAACCGGCTCGCGCTCTCGGGCAAGCCCGCCAAGCTCATCATCGGTGCCATGATGCGCAAGCTCCTCCAGGTCGCTTTCGGCGTCCTCAAGTCCGGAAAACCCTTCGATCCAGCACTCCATGGCACTTGACCCGGATAACAGTATCTACTCGCGATCCCCTTATCTCTAGGATCGCCAAGCCGCTATCGAAGCATCATTTTGAAATACCAATGGTTAAGAAAGTAAAGTCAGGAGCACTGCCTCTCCCTCTTGGAGAGGGGCGGGGTGAGGGCGATTCGAATAGAACTTTACTTTCTTTGCGCACAGTAAGACTACGCTCTCTCGCTTCAGCTCACTCCAGATAGATCGCCAGTATCTGCTTGAGCTGCTCCGTATCTACCGGCTTTGTCAGGTAACCGTCCATCCCTGCCGCCATGCACTTTGTCTGTTCCTCGGCCGCGGCGTTGGCGCTCAGGGCGATAATGGGCAAGGTGCTGTTGGCAGCGCCCAGTCCGCCTGCCCGGATATTGCGGGTCGCCATGTAGCCGTCCATTTCGGGCATCAGGCAATCCATGAAAACCAGATCGTAACGGCCTTTGCGCAGCGCTTCCAGGCAGGTAAGGCCATTACTGACCGCATCGGCCCGGTAACCCAGGTTGCGGAGCAGGGCGAGCATCAATGTGCGGTTGACCGGGCTGTCGTCCGCGATCAGGATTCTGTGAGAAGAACGTGGGAAGCGATGCGGATCGTCCATGTCGGCGGGCGTGTCGCGCAATTCCGGTGCCGCTTGCTGATGTTTCGAAACCCGCGCGGGCAGGGGCCGTTCGGCTAAGCATGCGTTCTCTGCGGGGCTTCCCTGCGCTACCGGCATGCGCGGGGCCGGCAATCCGGCGGGGATATCGCCGGCCGGCCGGGCTTCCTGAACGGCACCGAATACGGCCGTAAACCAGAAGCGGGAGCCTTGTTCGAGCTCGCTCACCACGCCATGCTTGCCGCCCATCAGTTCGACCAGGCGCGCGCTGATGGCTAGCCCTAGGCCGGTGCCGCCATATTCTCGCGACCGGGATGCATCGGCCTGCACGAACGGCGCAAAAATCTCGTCCAACTGTTCCGGTGGAATGCCGATACCGGTGTCGGAGACATTGAAAAGCAGCGTGATCGACGCGGCATCTTCCTGCCGGCGTGAAACCGTCAAGACCACCTCGCCGTGTTCGGTGAACTTGATGGCGTTGTCGATCAGATTGGTCAGGATCTGTTTCAGGTAGCGAGCATCGCCTCGAATGCGGCCGGGCGTTTCGGGATCCAGGCGGCAGAAAAATTGGAGATCTTTTGCTTCCGCGCGCACCCGGAACAGACGAACCACTTCGTCGAGGAGATTGGGGAGCTCGAATTCGGACACGTCGAGGTCCAGTTTGCCGGCCTCGATTTTCGACAGGTCGAGCATATTGTTGAGCATTGTCAACAAGGTTTCGCCGCTGTTTCGGATGATCGCCGCATATTCTTGTTCTCTGGGCTCCAGTCGATCCATCGGAAGCAGTTTCGCGGCAGTCAATATGCCGTGCAGCGGAGTGCGGATTTCGTGACTCAAATGGGCAAAAAATTCGTTTTTGGCCCGGTTGGCCGCCACGGCTCTGTCCCGGGCGCGGCGAGACGCCGTCGCGATTCGTTCGTGCCGGCGGTAAAGCAGAAAAGCGAGTACACCCGATTCCACGGCGAGAGTCGAGACAGGCGCCGTCACATGCAGAATGACTCCGCTTGCGACAAACAGACCGAGGCTGAGAGTGCAAAAGGTTCCGCCGAGCAGGACTACGCCGAGCGTCGCCCGCACGGCCGAGCAGTAGGCAAACAATACCGCGGCCAACAAGCCCGCCGTCAACACGGCGCCCAGGCTAAACCGGAGCTGCCATGTCGGCTCCCGATAGAAAGCGCCGTTCAGAATATTGTCGATCAGTACGGCGTTGGCTTCGGTTCCCGATAAGTTCGGCTCGACCGCGCTGCGATGCCGGTCGGCCAGACCGACGGCGGTTGACCCGAGCAAGATGACCTTCCCCGCCAAATCTCCCGGTACAGCATCCGCCCGGAGAATATCGAGAGCGGAAACTCGGCGCCGGGCTTGAGCCGGGGCCTGGAAACGCAACAGGGCCGCACCCTGCTTGTCCACCGGAACGGAAAAGCCTGCCACCCGCAATAGCGGGCCGATGGCATCGGACTCGACCCGAACCGTATCGGTATCCGCCATCCGCAGCAGCAGAGCCAATGTGAAGCTGGGATAGAGTTGCCCCTGGTAAGCGTACAGCATGGGCAGACGGCGCAGATAGCCGTCGGCATCGGCGGCGGCGTTGATAAAGCCGGAACCGCCAAGGCCCGCGTGTACCTTGGGGATGTTGCAGAGCACGCCTTTGCCTTCCGGGGGGGCTATAAGCTCGCGCTCGCCGTGCAATCGAACCGGGGACAAAACGCACGGCGGTTCCGTGTTGCGCAGATTCGGGTAAAAGAAAATCGAGCCGACGGCTTTGCTTTCGGCAAGCACCGCGCCCAGATAACCGTCATTATCCTCCAGTCCCGGCGGGACCCCGCTGAAATTCAGCGCCAGATCAAAGTCCCGCCGAAAGCTTTCCCGCAAGGTGGTCAGCGAGGTTCGATCCTGTTCCGGGAACAGGATGTCGAGACCGACGACCCGAGGGTCTGCCGCGTTGATCGTCTTGATGAGGCTCGCCACGTGATAACGCGGCCATGGCCATTGGCCGACCGCGGACAGGGCATTTTCGTCGATGTCCACGATCACCGCCTGTTCGGCCGCCGCCGCATCGGCGTGCCAGCGAGCGAAGTGGTCGAAAACGAAATTGTCGAACCGGGCCCAGAGCGTCCAGCCGGCGAGCTGCAGCAATGCCGCGAGCCCGGTGACCAAGCAGCCCACGCTCAGTACGATGCGGGCAGGTGTTTCGCCGAATGTCTGGCATGGCTTTTCCGAGTTTGTATCCACGGATGCCGGCCTTCAGCGCAGAAAGACTTCCACCCGGCGGTTTCTGGGTTCCTCCACGCCCGCGGGGGCGGGTACCAGGGGCGCCCGGAAACCGTAGCTGTTCACTTCCAGGACCTCCGGATCGACATCTTCTTCCAGCAGCAGCGTGCGCACCGACTGTGCCCGCGCTGCCGACAGGCGTTCGTTGTAATCATTGTTGCCCACATGATCGGAGTGGCCGATCAGGGTGACTTCGGCCAAAGGCCGCGACCGGATCGCCTTGGCGATGTTCGGGATCATGGCCTTGGAATCGGCCAGCAGGTCGGTGGAGTCTTTCCTGAAATAAAGCAGAAAACTTCGCGGTTTCGGCGGCGCCGCCGCGAGCGCCACGCCGAACAGATCTTGCATTTTTGCGGCGTCCATGTGCTTGATGTCCGATATTTGGTCCGTGACCTCGACATAGGCCGAGGATCGGTCCAGCGTCCGGCTGCTCCCGCCGCTGGCGACGGTCAGTTGCCCGACCTTGCCGTCGTCATCCGGAACCAGAACCACGGTGGTTCCCGGCGTACATCCCGCCAGCAGCAGGGCGGCTAGCGGGATTGATCCCCATCGCTGCATTTTTCTACTCCACCTTGATCAGAAATTTGGTGCCGCGAATTCCCACGGCGGCCTGCGGTGTATTGATCTGCACGGCCCCCGGAGCCAGCTTGCCGAATTTCCCGGTGGAAAACGCGGCTGAACCTTTGCGCAAATAGAGATCAAAGGCATAGTCCTGCTGGATGGGGGCGAAGCGATATCGATCGATCCGGAGTTCGGAGTCGGGTCCCATGCTCACTCGGCTTCCGTCCGTAAAGGTGATTCCAGCGGAACCGTCGCCTTCCGTGATCACGATGTCGCCGGAGAAGAGGGGCGCCCCGGCAAGGACGCGGGCAATCTTGTTGTCGCGGGATACATGGACCTCGCCACTGACGGTTTTCAGGCGGGCCACCGCTTCTTGTGCCATGGCCGCCGCATCGGCTGCCAGGCTTGCAAACAACGCCCATGCGCAAAGCGGAAATCGAAAACTTCCGCTGCCTTTCTTTTTCAGTCCCATGAATCCAACTCGTTGTTTCAACGATGGTCTCCCGATGTAAAAATCCATGCGATCCGGCGCAGTCGTTTCCGCGGCCGGCTAGATGTCGCCATCCGATTCGGCATCGTAAATCCGAAAGCAGTTGCTGCCTGCCGCCTTCGCCCGATACATCGCCCGGTCCGCCCGCCGTACCAGCCGATCCGGATCGAGACCGTCCCGAGGGTAGAAGGCTACGCCGATACTGCCGGTTACGACGACCTGCTCTCGGGGTAGGGCTATCGGTTCGGCGATGCTTTGCAGAATTCTGGTCAGCGAGTTCTCGATTTCCGCTTCGGCGTTCAGGTCCGGCAAAATCAGCACGAATTCGTCACCTCCCAGCCGTCCGGCGGTATCGCTCGCCCTGAGTATTCCTTTCAGCCGCTCCGCGATCTGGATCAGTACGGCATCGCCCGCATAATGGCCGAAGCGGTCGTTCACGGGTTTGAATCCGTCCAGATCCAGTAGCGCGACGGCCCCTTGCGTACAGCAGCGCTGTCCCTGCGTGACCAGCTGGTGCAACCGGTCCATCAACAGGTGGCGATTGGGCAGATCGGTTAATGCGTCATAATAGGCCAGGTGCTCCAAGCGCTTGCTCTGATCCAGGAGAAAGCGCACGTCGGAATAGATGAAGACGAAGTGGCTGGTTTCTCCTCCGTCATCCTGAACACGCGACAGGTTGAGCAGTTGCGGATGACTCTCGCCGCTTTTTATCCGGCTCCAGATTTCTCCCGCCCAATGGCCGT
Organism: Methylocaldum marinum; assembly: GCF_003584645.1. Classification (GTDB taxonomy): domain Bacteria; phylum Pseudomonadota; class Gammaproteobacteria; order Methylococcales; family Methylococcaceae; genus Methylocaldum; species Methylocaldum marinum. Next base: position 3,433,194 of record NZ_AP017928.1, on the reverse strand, counting down.
GGCGCTGTACGGTATTCCACATGTCGCTGTAGAAAGTGGCTTCGAGCCGGTCGGAATACAGTATCCCGATGTTTTTACCGATAAGATCCCGGCGGTCGTAACCGGTCATCCGGCAGAAGGCTTCGTTGACGTCGATGATGTTTTTTTCGGGATTCGCAACCAGGATTCCTTCCATGGTGTTGTGAAACACACTGGCGGCCAAACGCATTTCCGTCAGGGCTTGGTGCAGCTGGAGCTGGTTTCGGATGCGGGTTCGGAGTATCGGGACGTTGATCGGCTTGCTGATATAGTCTGCCGCGCCCGCTTCAAGACTTTGTACTTCATTATCCTCATCGCTGGCCCCCGTGATGAAAATAATGGGTATGTGGCGGGTAGCCGGGTCGGCTTTAAGCCCTCTGCACACTTCATGACCGTTCATCTCCGGCATGACCAGATCCAGCAGGACCAGGTCGGGCGGCCAGCGCCGGATCAGAGTCAGCGCCTCTTCCCCGGATGTCGCGAAGCGGACATCGTGGTCTTTGCCGAGGACTTGGCCCAAGAGCCGTATTTCGGTCGGCGAGTCGTCGACGATCAATAACGTCGGCCGTCGTGAATTCATGTCGCGCGATCCCGAATCCAGCCGCGACGGGCGGCTTCCTGCCGCAAGGCTTGCAAAGCACGATCGTATTGCAACTGCTGCACCAGCCTGTGTATTCGTGCGAACGCCTGTTCCGACTCCGGGCCGGGCAGCTGCTGTAGCAATCGGCGCAGGCTATGGTGTGCTTCCAGGCTGTGCTCGGTCAATTGACGCTCCAAGAGCGCGAAAATGGAGGACATACTCTGTGACTGGGGTTCCAGGTCCGATTCCGGCCGAGGAATTACCGGAGCCGGAAGGCAAGCATCCAGTTCCCGTATGCATGTTGCGACAGCGGCCCCCAGGGCGAGTGCCAGCGGTTCGAAGTCTTCGAAGTCTTCGATGGCCCGATCCCGGATCGCTGTTTCGAGGCGACCGGCTGCGAGACGAACCGCGGTAATACCGAGGCTGGCGGCATCTCCCTTCAGCGTATGCGCCAGCAAGCGCAACACCGTCACATCCCCGCTGCAGCCGAGTTGTCGGACCCGTGCCGGCGTTCCCCGGTGACTATCGACGAAGGCGTGCAACAGTTCCAGGTAGGACTCATGGTCTACTCCCAGACGCGCTAATGCCGGCCCGGTGTCGACGCCCGGCAAGGAGAAGGCGGCGGCCGACGGCTCGGGAAAATCACGGTCGGATCGCCGGAATACACCGGTTTGGCTGCTCATGTCTCACTCCGATTCAAAGCGGAAGATCAGAAACTAAAAGATTGCCATCCCGATTGCCCTGGTGGTCAAGGCCGCCTGGCGGGTTTGCACTTCGAATCCGCTTCAAGCTTCAAAGAGGTAAGTTAGGCGTCAATTTTTAAGACTGGGCGAATTCGCCGCCACGTGCGGACAATCCAGTGTCAGTTGAATTTTCCGAGTCGGATTGTGGATGGTTGGGGCAACGTGTGCTTCGGAAGCATAAACGTCCTTTTTTTCCAAAGTCAAACGTCATTCAACGTGAGTTTCGGCCAGGTGAGGGTTGCGTTCTCTTGATGTTACTGTCTCATGTTTCTTATAACTCGCTGATGTTGATGTGCTTATCTTGCATGTAAGGCAGGGCGATCAACTGCAAAACCACGGCATTCCCGGCGTGGCGGAGGAGGGCAGGGCTTCTATCGAGTACGCGGAGTTTCTCGTCACGCTGGCCGACGGCGAGACCGTTTTTCTCCGAAAACCCAAGATCGGCTTGAGCGATCTCAGCTCTGGCGGGGCCCGGCGAATGGCGCACGCCGCCTTTGTGGGGCATCGGTCTGGCGGCGAGCATCGCCGAACACACCACCTTTCTCCACGACGGCCGCGCCCGCAGCATCCTGGAAGCTGTGTTATGGCACGGCGGCGAAGCCGCCGTCGCGCGGGATCGGGTGAAAGCGCTCGGGAGAACCCTTGGCCCGACAGCGGCGTCGGCAAAGGATTGCCGACCTACTCGCGAGCCCCCTTATCTCTAGGATGATCAAGCCGTTCTCGAAGCATCGTGTTGGAATAACACTACGCGCTCTCGCTTCAGCTCAATCCACTGTCGTAGCTTGTGGTGAACGAAGTGTAGGATGCGGTGACGAAGGAACCGCATCGTTAGAGTTCGCGTTCCGATGCGCCTTATTACCTCCTTTTTTCCGCCCGAGGCCGCTCCGGTTCCAATGAGCAGTACGATCCGGACCGCGGGTCGCGAGCCGCGAGCCGCCGGCGGCCGGGATGCTCATCACGAGATTCGGCGGTTTTATACGGCGTGGTTCCCGCTCATGCCGAAGCCGGACCGTCCTTTCGCCGCGCAAGGCCGACCAGAGCCGCAATACTGCTGGCGAAAAGCCAGGCCGCCGCCGGCACGGGCACCGGCGCAGCCCCGCTCACCGCGTACGCACTCAAGCCGGTCGCGACGAAGCTGGCAAAGCCGTTCGCGTAGGCCAGGTCCGTGTTCAGATACTTGTCCCAGGTTTTGCCGTCGAAATGCCAGATCGCGAGGTCGAGAAACCGCTGACCCGCGCCGACCCCGAACGACAGATAGACCGGATCGCCCGGCGCATGGCCGGTAGCGGAAAAGTCCCAGGCGCTCAGGACCGTCTTGCCGGGGTCGAGCAGGTTTTTCAGCGAGCTGACCTGGCTGCCGTCCATGAGCGAGGCGGTCAAACCGGTAGTGCTAGGCGTGTCGGTCGCTTGAAAGCCGGCGCCGACGGCTTGGCCGGTGTCGGGATCAGTGATCAGCAGCCGCTGCGTAGCCGACAGATCGATCGTGGTTGCTACCCCGGCCGTGCCGGTTGCGGCGGTCGAGACGGTCACCGCATGGTTGGCCGGGTCGTACACGCCGCCCAGAGCTTGTACGCTGCCTGTTCCGGCCCAGGTGCCGGCGGCGATCGGCGTATAGCTCCCGCTGCTCGCCGCAGCGCCGGCGGCGATCCGGATGGTGCCGTCGTTGGTGATCGTGCCGGCGCCGCCGCCGACCGCGACGGAACTGCCGAGGTCCGTGGTCAACAGCGATGCGTTATTGATGGCAAGCGAAGAAGCGGTGACCGTGCCGCCATCCGTGACGCTGGCGTGGCCTTCGCCGGCCGAACCGATCGCGAGAGTTCCGGTACTCGTCATGGCCGAGCCGGCCCCGGCGACCATCAAGGCGCCCACGGCTCCGGCACTGACGCCCAGTAAAGCATCGGCTTGAACGGACAAGGCGGCGCCATCGGTCACGGTGATGAGGCTGTTGCTGGTGACGCCGGTCGTGGTCGGGTTATTTCCGCCGACGAACAAACCGCCAGTGCCTATCGACCACTCGGAGCCTTGCCCGTCCACGATGACGCGGCCGGCGGATGCGGCGAGCCGGCCGGTTCTGCCCGTGGTGGTGCTGACGGAGCCGCCGTTGGTGATTTCCAAGCGGCCCTCCCCTCTGGCGCCAACGATTATGCCGCTGGTGGAATCCGTCGTTGCCGTCCATTGCGAGCCGATACCGTCTACCGAGACGATGCCGATCGAGCCGGGCAGGCCGCCGATGGTGCCCCCTTTATTGGTCATGCTTCCGCCGTTGATGAGCTTCAGGTGTCCATATCCGGAGCTTCCGACCGTTGAAAAATTGGTTCCCATGATCGATGAGCCGACGCCGTCCACGGTTGCGATGCCGGTGCTGCCTCCCGTGCTGCCGCCGCCGAGGAAAAAGCCGCCGATAAAGTGCCCGCCGGTGTTGATGTTGAGGATACCGGTGGCGTTGGGGTAGGCGCCGAACGTGACCGTCCCGGAGCTGATAGTTCCGCCGTTGGTGAGATTGACGATTCCGGTACCGCCGTTGCCGGTGCCGCCGCCGCCCAAGTCGCCGCCGACGAGTAAGTTGCCGGTCCACGACGAACCGGCGCCGTCCACGGTGAGAGTACCCGTCACGCCCGGGTTCCGGCCGACCCTGAGGCTCATTGCCGTGCCCGCGCTTCCGCCATCGACGGTCAGCGTGCCGTCGGACGTATTGCCGACGAAGCCTATGGTGCCGGCACCCCAGTTCGCTGGGTCAGCACCGCCGCTCGGAGAGCTGACGTCTCCGGTGATGGTAAACGCCGCCTGTGCGGGCCCTGCCCAGAGACCTGCCAGCGCTGCCGCGAGCAACACCGGATGGATCGGTTCGGCGGGCCGCGCCGGTGTCTCCCGGCGGTTGCGCACTGAGGAAGGCTGCTGAGGGTTCTTGTTCTTCTTCATGGATATCTCTTTGTTATTACGGGTATGCCGGCTTGATCGCGTCCGGGCGGCGTCCCCGCCTGGGAAACGAGAACAAACGAACCGTTTCTCAGGCTCGGGGAGGCGCTCATAATTCGCACACCGTCTTCCGTGCCGTGCGCCAAAAAGTCGGAAAAAGTTTCATATACGGTATTTAGGTAAATACATATCGTCAATGTGTCATACCGGGAATACATCGTTTCTCGGAAAAGAGAGCGGGTGCGAACGATTTTCCGTTTCGATGGATAGCCGTCGAACCGGTATGCGGCGACCGGGCACCCGTCCTGATCGTATTGAATATGCAGACGGTTAGGCTATCTACTGAATGCCTTGTTATTCAGGAGGAACAAAATGTTTCGGAGATCTCGATTAACGCTGGCTATTGACATATATAGCGTTGGCCTTTCGCCTCAAGGGAGGCTGAGCGATTTCCTGGAACCGACTGACCTGAAGGGGGGGCTTATGGCAAAAACGATATTTATGACGACTCTTGCTGCGGCGATCGCTGCTTTCCGAGGGCCGCTTAGAAGGTTTGAGGGAAGCGACTGTACGGATTTCGTCGGCAAAGGATCGCTGACCTACGCCTTTGTTCGAGATCGCCTCTTCAATCTTTCCGCCCAAGGATCTCAACGGGGAGTATCGCGATCCGGATAGAGGACCGCGGGTGCCCGTATAGCCGGGGTGGCCGTCCTCATGCCGAAACCGGTCGGTTCTTTTGTCGCGCAGAGCCGATCATCGCCGCAGGGCTGCCGGCGAAGAGCCATGCGCCCGCCCGGGGGCACCGGCTAACCACGCGGTGCCGGTGAGCTTGGTATAGAGGTCGTCGTAGGCCGGATTGGGGGCGTCGAACAGCGACCAGATGCCGCCGTCGAAGTGTCAGATGGCCCGGTCACCCATCCTGGGTGAATAACACCGTGATCGTCACCGCCATCTGCCGCGGCGGCTTCGCCATCGGAGCAGCGTCCCGTGCCGCTTGCAGCGCCTTTGCATCGAGCAGGGCCGAACCGCTGCTCTTATGGACGGACAGAGAGCCCGGCAGGATGTCGCCGCTCTCGGTAAGGGTAAAGCGGATCACCGGTGAGCCTACGTAACCGGCGTCGCGTGCTTCCCGCGGATACTCCAGATGGTTCTGGATCTCCCGTTTAAGACCGGCGAGGTACTTGCGGATGAGCGTCGCTTCCGATTCCTGCGGCTTCAAGGCTTGCTGTACCTGCTGCGTGTCCGCCCCCCTGGACGTCGTCTGTTCGCTCGCGGGCGGCGCGGCGCTCGCTGTCGGTTGTTCCGGCGGCGGTTCCGCCTGTCGTTCCGGTTCCGGCTTAGGCTCGTTTTTCTTCTTCGGCTGCTCTTTCACTTTCACGGGAGCCGGCGCTTTACGCACCGGCGTCACGGCTTTTTTTTCCGTTTTCTTCACCGCTGCCTGTGGCGGCGGCGTGGCCGGCGTCTGGGCGATGCGTTCGCTGTCGTCGCCCTTTTGCTTCTGTTCGACCTGGCGAGTGCTGACCAGGCCGACGACCTGCACCACAAGCAGTTGTTCACGCTTTGGCGGCGGCTTGCCGGGGTTCGTGTGCCACAGGCTTAACGCCGCCACCGCATGCAGCGCGAAGGACAAGGCCCAGCAAAAAAGAGTCAGGCCAGTGCCGAAATCGGATGCCGGCAGGCTACCCCCGGGACTTTGACTGTGAGGCATCATGTGCGCACCCCGACTCTCGCCTATGGCGCAGGAGCTCCCTGAGCCGACGCCGTCATGGCTTCTTTATTCAGCACGCGGTGCATACCGAAGCCGTTTATGCGAGTTCAGAAGGTCACGCCGATCTGCGCCCGCACGCGGAAATCTTCGGCCTCCGCCACGGCGTGGTCGCGCGGCCCGATTCTATGCACAAGCTGGAGCATGGTATTGAACGGCCCCCAGCCCGCGTAATAGGCCACGCCGATGTCGGATAGATGGACGTTGCTATACAGCGCATAGTCGCCATGTTCCAGGTACACCGCACCGGTGTCGGCGAGCAGGCCTACCGCATGCCGGATGCCGACCCATTCCGGCAAGCTGTAGCGCAGTTCGGTGCCGATCATGTAGCCGTTGTCGCCGGTCACCGTCTCGCGGTAGACCTTCACGCCGCCACAGTTGGCGCACGTCAGATTCATCTGCTCGACCGCGTCGAGATTCTTGTCCAACAGCGCCTTCTGCAGGCTCACGTTGGCGTACAGGGTCCAGGATGGTGCCAGGGCGAGCATGCCGGACCAATCGATATTGAGCCGCGCGTAGTCCCCGGCGGTGTTGATGCTGGCTTCGTTGAGCGCTTCCTGCTCCGGGTCCTTGAAGCTGAGATTGCCGTAGGTGAAGCCTCCCGTCAGATTGCTGTAGAGGCCCATCCCGAACAGGGAACCCCAGCGCTCGTAGCGTGCGCTCACCGTGCCGGCGTCCGCCTCTCGGGAAACCGCGCTGTTGAAAGCGCCGATGCGGTCGCGCAGCAGCTTCTTCGCCCACCTCATGGAGAGATAAACGCTCTGTTCGCGGGTTCGCAGCAGCGGATAGCTCACCGCCGCGTCGAAGTAGTAAGCCTCGCCCGTCGCATCCAGGTCGGCATAGGTGGAGCCCAGTTCGTAGGTCGTCGCCGACGCGCCGATATTCGCGCGGAGGCCGTTGCTCAGGAGCGGAAAGCTGTAGGCCAGGCCGACGTTCCCAATCCCCGTGCCGTCGGTGACCATCCCGCGGAGGGTCAGTTGATCGGCGTAGCCGAGCAGCGAATTTACGGATGCCCCGCCGCTCAGCCGGTATTCCCCGGTAAAGCGCGAGCCCAGGTTGTCGCCCAGTAGATAACCCTGTATCCGCGGGCCTCTGGGCACATCGATGGCGAAATCCGAGGTGCCGCGGGCTTCGCCCCGCCCGATGGTGAGCTTGGGCATGGCCGCGCCGGGCATGTCATCGACGAGCAGCATGGCGCGTTCCAGGTCGTCCCGCGACACCGCGTTTTCCCCGTTCAGGGAAGCGAAGGTGCCGAGCAGAAAGCTATCCTTCACCAGCGACTGGTTGTTGAGCGAGACCTTGCCGTACTTGCCGACGATGATGAGGATGGTCAGCACGCCCGAGGTGGCGTCCTGCTTGGGCACATAGGCCCGCGCCACCAGGAAGCCGCGGCTGCGGTACAGGGCGGTCAGCTTGGCGGCCGCCTCCTGAATCTCGGCCAAGCTGAGTTCGCGTCCCTTGTAGGGGGCCAGTTCCGCCTGCAGCTCGATTTCGGGGATGAACTCCGCGCCTTCTAGCCGGAATTCCCGCACCATCAGCGTTGCGCCCTTGGGTAGGGTCAGCGGACGCGCTTCCTGCTGGATGATCTCCGGTTCCGGCGCTTGGCGCGGTGTGGGAGGACGCGGGGGCTGGGTTTCCTTCACCGCATCACCGGCGCGGAAGGGGGGCGCTACCGGCGGCGCGGTCTGGGCGGCGGCGGAACAGGCAAAACCCATCAAAAGGGCAAAAAGGGCGAGTGGCCGGCGCTTTGCAGCGGCGGCAGCGCAAAAGGATCGGTTCATTTCATTCTTGTTGGTCAGTGACTGGAGAGAAAGAGCCAGCCGTCCCGAGCGGCGGCTGGCATGTCGGCGGAAGGGCAGCGGCATGACGATGCCTTATTCGGTTTTATCCTCCTCCTCCTCCAGGTCATAAATCACGCCATCGACCTCGATACGCCGCACGTTGGCGGAGTAGCTGGCGGGGTCGTTGATAATGATGTTGCTATCCAGGTTTGGCGGGGCTGCGACGGACGACAATGTGATGGCGCCTGCTCCGGTGACAGTTTGCCGTTGCGTCTCCGCGACCCGTGTGGAGCCCAGCTGTGATGCAGTGTTGGCTACAGCTTGGGCGGCAGCTTGGGCGGCGGCTTGTGCGGCGGCTTGTGCGGCGGCTTGTGCGGCGGCTTGTGCGGCGGCTTGTGCGGCGGCTTGGGCGGCCGCAGCGGCTGCTCGGTCGGCCAGCACCTGGTCGATGGTGCCGTTGGCGTAGTACTGGATATCTTTGAGCTGATCGCCGGTCAAACCCTGGCTGTTATCGATCGTAGTACTGCCTCCGCCGATAGGGCTGGTAACTCTGCCGATAGAAGCGGAAACGCCCTCGGCGTTGTAATACACCTCGTTATCGATGATTGCCCTGCCCGTCTGCCCGATCAAGCCACCCACGCCTCTGTCTCCTCCGGCGACTTTTCCGCTCGACCATGAATTGCTGATGTGGGCGGAAGGTGTTCCAATTGCCAGACCTGAAAAAGCACCGGTAAGCGAACCAATCAAGCCGCCTACGGTTCTATTGCCGGTGACATTCCCTGTCGCATAAGAGCCGGTGATGGTAAGCATATGGTTATCCCTACCTAGGCTATTCGCACCACCAATCAAACCACCTACAGCATTAGACTTAGGCGCATAAACATCGCCGGTGGCGTAGGAATTGGTGATTGTGCCGGCCTTGATGTTCAACCGGCCGATCAGCCCCCCTGCATTTCCGGAGATGCTGCCGTAACTATCGCCGAGCACAACTTTGCCGGTGGCAAAGGCGCGATCCATCGTTAATATCCCGTCACCTAAATTCGCATAGCCTATTAACCCGCCGGTGCCATCCCCCAGTGCATCCATTTGCGGATAGTTGGCGGTCACGTTCCCTGTCGCATAACTATTTTTCACGGTAACCGGAGTATCTGTTGGAACCTGCCCGATTTCGCCGACGAGCCCGCCGAGCTTTTTTCCGCCTGTGACATTTCCGGTCGCAAAGGAATCCTGGATAGATATGGGAACTGCAGAGCCATCATTAGCCTCCTGACTTCGCATCTCGCCGACCAGTCCGCCCAAACTCACCGACAAGTCAGTACCATCGACGCTGCCCACGGCATAGGCGCTGGCTATACTCGAACGTATCATCCAGCCGACCAGGCCACCACTGCTGCTAGGCCCGCTCTCGTTCCATTCACCGAGCAACGTAACATTCCCGGTCGCGTGGACGTTTTTGAGCTCGGCAGCAGTCGCTCTGCCTATCAAACCGCCGGAATTCCCCCCGGGAAGATTGGTGTCCCCGCTAACGACATCGGCGGTGGAGTAGGCGTAGGAGATATTCCCTAAGAGCGATGAAACAAGACCCGCTACCCCGTAGGTTCCCTTGATGCTGCCGGTGCTGTAGGCGTTATAGATGTTGCCCGGGAAGAAGGGCGTTTCCGGGTCGTCGTCGCCTCCGACAACGGCGGCCAGAATGCCGCCGCCTCCCTGCGCCGTGCCCGTGACTGAAATGTCGGCGTTGACGACGCCGATGTCGCGGAGCGTGGTGGCGTTCTCCGCCCAACCGATCAACCCCAGGCGCCAGCTCCCAAACGGATTATCGACTGGGGCCTCCGACACACGGAGGGTCAGATTGCTGACGGTATGTCCCAGGCCGGTCAGCACGCCCGAAAACCGGTCAACCACCGTTGGGGAGCCGATATGGGCACTGCTCCAGTCCGCCGCATCGAGGTCATTGGCCAAGGCGTAATGGCCGACCGTACCGCTGATCGCCGCCAGATCGTCCATGCTGCGGATCAGCGTGTAATCCTGACCGTTGATCTTCAAACTGCTGTCGGTGCCGGACAGCGTGATGCTGCCGTACACGCCGCCGCTGGTATCCTGCTTGGCGACCGGAATGCCGTCGGCATTGAGCTCGGTGCCGGCGTAGCTGGCCTTGGTGCGGATGGTGTAGTCGCGGCCGTGATTCACCGCCATTGTCGCGTGGTTGCCGCTCAGGGTGATGGCGTTGTTGACATTGACGTCCTGCCCGGCGTCGAGGGTGAGGCCGGCCGCGTCCCCGCTGGCGGTAATGGCCGCATTGACGTTGACGTCGTCGGTGGCCTTGAGGGTGAGCTTGGCGTTGCTGGCCCAGCTCACGGCGTCGTTGACATGGAGGTCGCCGTCGGAACCGCTGCCCTGGGTCGATTCGATGATGATGTTCGCCGCATCGCTGGCCAGGAAACCGGAAAGCTGAGTGGCGCTGATGTCGCCGCCGCTGTTGGCGATGGTGTAACCGTCGGGATCGATCAGCCAGGTGCCGTTCTTGCCGCCGGCAGCTTTGGCGGTGATCACGGCGTTCTCGGCGATCTTCACCTTGTCGCCGCTGGTCTCGATGAAGCCGCCGTCGCCGCCGTCGGGCGCGGAGGCGTCCAGCGTGCCGTCGATATGGGCGGTGCCGCCGTAGGCATGGGCGACGATCTCGCCCTTGAGGTCGTCCAAGGTTTGCGCCTGGATCAACCCGTCGTTGTTCACCTGGCTGCCGAGCAGTTCGTCAGCGGCTTTGGCGGTGAGGATGATCTTGCCGCCGTCGGCGTAGATGGCCTCCTTGTTCTCCACCAGCGCCTTGAGCGCGCCTTCGTCAATACTGACGTTAACCAGCGAATCGCCGTTGAAGTTGAGCGTGATCCGCTCGCCGGCGCTCAGCGCCGCCGTGCCGCGGGTGGCGACGATCACGCCCTGGTTCACGACTTCCTTGCCCAGCAGCGCCACATAGCCGCCCTCCGCCGCGCTGAGGGTGCCCATGTTGATCACCGATCCGCTGCCGCTATTGCCCTGGAAGACGTAGCGGCCGGCTTCGAAGTCTTCGTTGCGGATGTCCAGCGTGCTCGCCACCAGCCCGGCGGCATTGACACTGCTGCCCCGGGCGAAGAGTACGCCGTTGGCATTGACCAGGAAGATCTGTCCGTTCGCCTTGAGTGCCCCTTCGATCACGCTTTTTTCGTGACCCACCACGCGGTTGAGGGTGATCGACGATGAGTTCGGCTGCTGGAAGTTGACCGATTCGGCGCGGCCCACCGAGAAGCCCTGCCAGTTGATGGCCGCCTTTTCGGTGTGTTGGGCGATGTCGGTGACCGTGCCCGACTGGCTGATGACCGCGCTGCCGCTGACGACCGCGCCGCCCTCGGGGGCGGCCGGCAGCGGCATGGGGCACAGAGCCAGCGCCGTCGAAACGGCAAGGGCGAGTTTGTTGCGCGAGAACGGCATCGGGGGGTGCTGAATTTTGGTCATCGCTATTTCTTAGAGGTTATAGCGAGTCGCCAAACAACATACATGCCAAATCAGATGCGTCGTGGCGGCGATCGATGACACGTCACCCGAAAATCCGACAACCCGTTTATCTTGCACGCAGTGACAAACCGGTGTCTCCCGACAACATTGCTTTTCCGATATCAACGAGACACATGCGTTATGTGATGTTGTCTACAAACGAGACAAATGCATCTCGGCATTGTCGGTAATGTAACAATCAGGGTACATAACGGTCTGGCATCGAAAACCGCCAGCGAAAGACGCCCTCGGCATGCGCAGCTCACGCGCCGATGAACGGGAATCGAAGGTCGCGGAATTGCCAGGGCGTGCAGGTCACTGCCGCGCCGGAGAGTATCAGGGCGGATTGAGAAGCAGAAGGATGGAGAAAACGAGGAAGTACAAACCCGCCGAAGCATTGGCCAACCAGCCGGAGGGAGCAGATCGAGTCGGGTCCCAAGCCTTTTTGTCGTTCCCATCTGCCGGCACGCCGGGATGGAAGATGAGGAGACGGGGCTTAACAGCAGGAAGCAGCCCCCGGCGTGTTCAGCTATTCAGCAGATAATCGAAAGCCCAGCGTAATACCGCCATTTCCACCGGGTGGCGGCCGTACAGCTCGTTGATCGGGCTCAGTGCACCGCCTCTCGCTCGGACCGCGTCGTGCGGCGCATCGAAGGTGCTAAACCGGGCCAAATACAGGTCGACTCGCCCCCTGGGTATCTCGGCCTGCCGGCGAAATTTTCCGTCTACGAGCAGCATTCCGGGTTCGAAGCCCAGGTCTTCGTTCAACTGGATACCTAGCCGGAGCTGCTCGCTAAGCGCCATTTCCCATTCCGGCGGGTCTTCTTCTATGAGACTGGACAACAGAGGCAGCTGGCGAGGCGCGAGTATGCTGCCGGAGACATGACGCATGAACAGCAGGCGTGCACTAATGGGATGCAGGTGAAACAACAGAAAGCGCGGCGTCACATCCGGGGAGGCGTATCGGCTCATCGGTTTGGTTCCCGGCCACGCCTGCTTAACCATAGGCCAGTCAGGGCGCTCCCGAATAGCCAGGCAAGCGGCGACAGGATCGCCAATTCGCCGCTGCCCGGTTCGGCGTACCTCATGACGTTGAGGCTTCCGATATGCGCCGGTGCCGCAGAGCCAGTCCAGATCGCCGGCAGCGCCCCGTCCCGGTGGGGATTAAGGTGGTGGCTGACGGTGGTTGTCGTAGCAGGCGATGCAGACGGTGCAGCCACAATGACAGCACAGCCGCACTGGGCCCAAGGGATCAAGGAATGACCGTCGCTTACAGGATGGAGCGGCGAGCGCTGATGTACTTGCGTCATTCGGATGCGCCTTTGGTTTCTGCTGGAAGCATTGCTGGGAAAAAACGATGGATGACGCTATATATTGAAATAAATATCGTCAATCTTTATTTTCGAAATTATTTCTCAATCAAACTTTAGGCTTCGCCTGTTCGTGCCGGTTGTCATGTCCTGGCGTGGTCTTTGTGCCCGAGTTTGCGGTACTAGCCGCATCCACAAAGCGAACCGCGAACAGGATGGCAGATTGCTTCGGCATTCGCATCATCAACTACCTACATTTCCATCCCTTTCTCTTGCATCGTGTCTCTCCGCTGACTGGATGGACCTGTCCCACTCGGACTTTCGCGCTTTTCTCTCAAACTCAGGGCGGCAAATGTGTTGTTTTTTAGAAACACGCCGTTTCCAAGGGGATATTTGACCCAGCCATACCCTTCAGTTTAGCGTTGTGTACAAAAATAAATAGAGAAGCGCGTCCGCCGGACTATGCAAAACCGGCGTGCGCTGTTGCTTGATCATTCAAAGGAACCCGCGCGTGTTCGCATCTGCTAGGTCATCGTCGGGCGGCAGGTACACCAACAACATATTCCAAGCAATACGACCGATCCTCGGATGGGACGAATGAGGAATGCCCGCCACCAGGCGAAGCCGGCTTGACGGCGCGTTACTGACGCTGGATCGGACGTGGATAGGACATTCGGCGGGCCGCACCCAACCGTGAGGCGGCCGGGATAGGACAAGCATACGCGGCTCATGATCGCATTAACGGCCCGCAAGGGCGATAGGCATTAACCGAGGGGGAAAAACCATGTCAATCTTTAAATCGAACCTTCGTACAGCGGCTATTGCATCTGCATTTTTGCTGACACTATCGGCAGCTGCACAAGCAGATGTCGCGCTTGCCGGTTTTCTGAACGCCGGCAGTCCTTCCAGCTTCAGCATCACCGACCTCCAAAGTTTCGGTAGCACCGCCACGGTAACGGTTGGCGACAATACGTATACCGGCGTGTCATTATACAGCTATTTGAATACTTATTTAGCCACGGACCCCACCGTACCTAAGAACGATATTCTGCGCGATTATGTCGTTGCCACCGGCGCCAGCGGCACCATCGTGTATTCGCTGGGCAATTTGGCTGACGCCAATTTCGGCACCCAAAACAGTATCATCGCCTTCAGCGATAGCAATGGCGCGTTGTCGGCGCCCAGCCTGATCGCTACAGACGGCGCCCACGTCTTCGACCTCACCAGCTTGAGCGTTGGCCACGTCGATTATCCCGGATTGGGCACTCAAGGCCCTTCCACCTCGTTCAGCGTCTTCGGCGATGTTTCCAATCCGACTACCTATACGGCAGCCGAATTGCCGGGTTCGCTGGCGCCCCATACGGAATTTACAAATCCGGATGGCACCCCTCTGGTCGCGGGTGGCGGCCAGGGTTTTACCGGCGTCTCGTTATGGGATTTGCTGGTCGCCGCCGGCATCTCGACCAACCCGGCAACGCTCTTGAAATCCTATGTGGTCGCAACAGGTACCGACAACTACGCGTCCGTCTTCGGACTGGAAGAGATCATGCCGCAGTACGGCAACCGGGGCGACCTGGTGGCTTACGCCAACGGTTCGGGCGGATCTCTGGACAGCAGCGGATTCGCACGCATCGTCGTACCGGGCGATACGCGCGGCGGTCGCTATGTGTCCAACCTGGTCAGTCTGGAAGTGGTCACGGTTCCGGTTCCGCCTGCTGTCCTTCTGATGCTGTCCGGCGCGTGCGTCTTTGTCTTCACCGGCCGGAGGCAACGCTCGGCCGCGTAGTCGGATCGGTTGTCCCCTCCTGTTCGGAAGGGCTGGGGCGGGGACTTCAAAAGCGTTGGTTTGGCTGATTCCGTCATTCCAACCTTTAGGTTCCGGGCCTTCGTGCCCGGAACCTAAAGCCCTCATCCCAAACCGGCTTTGCCCCCTCGCTCTGCTCTTCCCGGCCAGAGGGAAACGGGCTCATGGGTTCACCCTCTCCCTTTGGTAAAGGTCGGCGTGAGGGGAGGTTGGGCGAACTCCGTTCGACCCACAAATTCGCCGGGATTGACCGTTCAACCTAAACGAAAGGATGGAGAGATGAAAAATCGAGCAATTTTAACGGTGCTGATGGGCACCGTTTTATTCAGTCAATCGAGCCTGGTGTTGGCCAACACCGTTCCGCTCCCGGATCATCACCACATTTACATCAACGTCGCCAACGACAGCGGCTCGCAGTACGGTTCCGGTCCCGATGGCTCCTATTACATCAAGGCCGACGGCGGCGGTTTGAACCAATTGCATATCACGACGGACAGTTCGATCGCTGGCGTCAATGGACAGGTGACGACTCAAAACATCGATACCTCCTCCACCTCCGGCACGTTCTGGGTCAGCACCACCGGCGGTCGGGGCTACAATGACGCCATCATTCTCTTGGCCTCGGTTCAAGGGCCGGTTTCCGACGACTTCAGCTTGAGCATCACATCCAGCGGCTATCAATGGACACCGACCATGAACCAAACCGTGGGCGCGGACATTCGTTACGTATCCGGGGCCGTGGATGAAACCTTTAGCAAAAGCGATTTTCTATATGGTCCCAATACCGCAAAACCGGGTCCCGGAAACGGCTGGGTACTGCCTTTTTATTCCGGCCAGGATATCAATGATCCATCTACGGCCTCATACCTGCTGTTCATCGACCTTTATGTGGGCAATACCTCAGACCGCTCGCTGATCGACAGCGGAAACGCCAAAGTGGAGTTCACCGTTTCCGGCCTCTACGAGACAACGCTTGCATTCAATGCCTACGCCTATGCATTGAGCTCGAATACCGGCGGCGATTCCATCGACTGGACTAACCGTCTCTCCACCAATTTGGCGGACCCTGGTCAGAGCGGCTATTCCATTACCACCACTGCCGTGGCGCCCGTACCCTTGCCGCCCGCGGTCTGGCTGCTGGGCAGTGCTCTGGCGGGCTTTGGGTTTATCGGCCGGCGTCAAAGAAATTCGGCGGCGAGTCGTACCTTTTCCGCGCTTTAACGTAAATACCTTAGGTAACGCTTCATCCCCTCCCATCGGGAGGGGACTGGGCGAAAGTGATGGCGATCTAACACCGGTAAGGATTCTATGCAGATTCATAGCCAGCAGTCTGTCGGCAACTCGGCGACCTGGTCTTTACGCTGGCACGGGGCGCCATGACCGCCTTTACGCCCAGGCCGGCATCGAATCGCGTCTGAAATCCTCTTCTCCTGTTCCTCTGCCCGTCGCGATTCGGCAAAAGCGTTTTCATCGCTGGTGTACCCCTCGAAAAGGAAGCTGTCTTCGGCAGCCATTGAGTTTGAAGCGTGTCTCGCCCTCCGGCGAGTTACTTTTGCAAACCCCATCCCTGGGGTTTGCCCTTCGGGCGAACGTTGTTCGTCCCATTCCGCTCCCGGCGGAATGGTCGCTCCCGGCGAGTTTGTCTTTGCGTGCGCAAAGAAAAAGTAACCAAAAGACAAATCGGCCGGGAGCCGATTTGGACGAGCGGAGCGCGCCCGAAGGGTTCGCACCAGGGAAGGTGTGAATCAGCGGGCACCCGGATGGCGCGTTGATCCTGCGCGTCGCTGGCTGGAGCCGCGGGCGACAGAAGGCCCGTCCGTGTGCCTCTGTCGCCGCACACGCTCCCCCGCGTGCCCCTTCAGGCGGTTCCGCCTCCAGCTGGCGATGCTCGGGCGCGCCATACGGGACGATTCAGCAACGCCGCAAAGCTGATTAGAAAATGCTCTAAATACATTCAGGGAAGTCTTGCGGCCTACGCACCACTGCAGGAGAAACCCGCCAATCGAATTAATTTGTCGAGACTTCGCAATAATTTATGGAATGTACTTAGTTGCCAGGTGCGATGACCAGGCCGGGCCTGTCTGGGGGAACGCGTCCACGAGGGGCGGTTGGCAGCCGCGCCGTTCCCGCTCGGCAGACCGCCTGGCCGTGATCCGAAACTCGTGAGCCGAATTCCCGCTAAGGCGCGGCCGATAAGAAGGCGGAAATCGGCGTCACCGACCCGCTGGCGCCGACGGCGGGAAGGACCATGATTTCGTCTTGTCCCAGTTTTGCATCGAGCGGGTGGCCGCCGCTCACCTGCCGTTCATCGCCGACGTGGCCATGGGCTACCAACAGTTGCGGATGATCGAACGGTGCCCGCTGGTATCTCACCCGCTCGTCGGTCAATGCAAGCAGGAAGTTGATCAGGTCGGTAATGTTCTGGCTGGAATCCAGCAGGGTCGACAGGCTGCTGAGGTGAAAATGCTGGGTATCGCTGACGAAATTGCCGTGTCGGGCATAAAACACCACGACCTGGCGTAAAGTCGCCATACCGCCGTTGTGCATGTACGGGCCGGTCAGCTCGATATTGCGCAGCGTCGGAATTTTGAAAGCCCCGTAGGTTGCGAGGGCCATCTTGGTGCTGGACAGATGGGCCTGCGCCGCGGCCGGCGTCGGAATATAGGCTGTAATCGGATTGATGCAGTTCTGGTTGCGCAACACGCCTTCACGGCTGCCGTCTGGGATCAGCCCGTCGCTAGGCAGAAAATAATGGGGCAGGTTCAGTTCGAGGTTGTAGGCGAGGGGACTGATGAAATCGCAGGCACGGATGCTATCCACGCCGGGGTCGACGATACCCGCCGCATCTCCCGCGAGATACCGGATGTATTGCGCGCTGTAGGACAAGGGGTTGCCGAACGCATCGACGCCTGCCAGGCCGATATCGGCATCGGGAGCGGTAACGCCGATATTCGCGAAACCCAGGTCCATCAATTTCGGAAGCTGTTGCACGTTGGTGTCGCGCGTCACAGTATTGCCGTATCGATTGAGACCGGCTCTGGACGCTGCGTTGAAAGGTCCGAAGGCATTCGGCCCGAATGGGATCGGCGTGTCCGGCGGACCGAAGCTGCGACCCGGAAGCGGCGTCAGCAAGGCGGCGTTGGTCGCGACCGCTGCCAAGGTCAGGTTCGGGCCGGTATGGCAAAGATTGCAATGATTGTGCATGAACAAGTCGACGCCGTTTTTCAGCGAAGCAACCAGGGCCGCGGTATGTTCCGGCGTATCCGCGACGACATTGCTCCAGGTTGGTTTCATCTCGGCATCGACGGGACTCAGATCAAACGGCGATTGATCGGATACCAGTGTGGACTCGTACAGCTGGATGGCGAGGCCGAAAAACATCGCGAAATTGGCTTCCATCTGGTTATAAGGCATGCCTCCCCCGGCCGGCGCTCCGAACGGGCCGATTCCGCCGTAAGCCCAGTATTTGGGGTTGAAGGCCCGAACGATCAGGTTTTTGTAGGTGGTGTTCAGACCGGGTTTCAGGTTTCCATCGGTGCTGAGGCTGTAGGGCCCCAGCACGCTGTCCTGCGGGTGGACTTGCTGGTATTGCAAAGGCTGCCGCAACAAGAGCTTCCGGCCGATGTCCGGCCAGGTGCGTCCGGAGCAGCCCATTTCGACTGCGTTCTCCACCGGCGGTGCCAGCGCCTGAGAAGCCAGCGACGAATTGATGAGATGCAAGCGTTGCTTGACCACGGTTCTGGCGTCGACTTTAACCCAGACACCTGCGTCCGGATCGCGTTCGCCCCAGGGACTGCTGCCGTTGAAGACATTATTGGCGCGGCCGTCCCAGAACTGACGGTGGTTGAAGACGGCATTGATGACGGTCGGCGCGTTTCTCGCCGTGACCTTGCGAACGCCGACAGGATTGACCCTGAATGTCGGGTCGGCGCCGCGCAGGCATTGGTCCTCGGTTCCGCCAAAGCGCGATGTAGCGATGTACTCGCCCCCGAAAGTGCCGGCGGAGCCCACCACATCGTCGGTGCTGAAAATCACCGGGCTGGTATTCGTGCTCGGATCACTGAACCGGTGCAGGGGAAAATCGTCCGGATTCAAGCTGTGGTTGGGGCCGCCGCTTCCCGAAGGCAGCATATCGAAGGTCTGGCCGCTGGCATCCGGACTGTTCTGGCCGGGGTTGATCTGGTTCTTGACGCGCGCGTCGGCGCCGGCGTGGAAATGGCAGGCGGCGCAGGCCTGGCCGTCGGAACCGACGTTCTGGTCCCAGAACAGCGCCTTGCCCAGCGCGATCGCCAGGTTCTTGTCGAGCACGATGGGGTCGGCGCCATCCAGTAGACCGGGGACCGGCGGGATAGGCACGTTGCGCAAAGAGACCGGCACGGGGCCGGCAGCCCGGGCCCAATGCGCCGCCAGCAAGCCGCCCGCCAAGATGAGCTTATACAAGGTTCGCTGATTCACGTCGTCGTCCGAAGCTTGGTTTCGCAGGTGATACCGGCTTGAGCCGGTGCGATTGTGGACTGAATTCCGCGCCCGCAGTGGAGCGCGGACATCGCTATAGTCGGCTGTTTCGCCTCGCGCGGGTCTTTCCGGTCGAGACGCCGAGCAGGGACAGGCCCGCGCTCAGGAACAGCCAGGCGGCGGCGGGTATCGGCACGGGCGAGGCTCCCGCCGCGGCGCTGACGAAGATTTGCGGATGCGCGCCGGGTTTGGTGATCTGGTTGACGAGGTAGGTGACCTGGCTGTCCGCCGCCGAGCCGAACAAGGAAACGAAGCCGCCGCGGGTCACGATGTCGAATAAGTCGGGGTTGTCGCCCAGGTCCCAGAAACGGGGCGCACAGACATCATTGGCGCAATTATTGGTGCCGTTGAAATTCCCCCCATCGTAGGCATAAGTCCCCAGCGTCTGCATGCCGTCCAGCAGCGTGTTGTAAGCCCCGCCGGCACCGTACACCGCGTTCCAGTTGAGGTCGGGATTCGCCAGGCCCTGTGCCCCGGCCGTCGCCGCGTCGAACCACTGATTATTCGCCAACAATGCGATATTGAAGGCGCCGGCGGCGGGCACGTTGAACTGCGGGTTATGAGGCGATATACCCAAAATGTCGAAGTTGGAATACCACTTGACCTGGACGTCGGTCACATGCCAGTTCCCGTCGCCGTACTGGGCATCGAATCCCGCCTTGATCGTCGCCGTGTCGTAGGCCACCAGGAGATGCAGGGTTCTTGCATCGTTGATGCCCTGTACGGGGTTGGGCAGGTTCGCCGAAATCTGCATGGCGCCGAACGCGGACAGGTCCCGGTCGGCATAGTTCGGGTCGCTAGAAATAAAGGTGTCGGCCACTGCATCGACGCTCAGCACGGTGCTGGCCAGGGGGCTATTGGTCTGGATCATCGATAAGGCGGCGACGATTGCGGAAAGTTCGAGACGAAATTCATACATGAGATGTCCTCCAGATTTTCGGACGTCTTCCGCTGCGGCCCGCGATGCGAAAGACGGGTTATTCCAAATTGCTTTCGATAGGGCATTCAGTTTTCGTAGGGTGGGTTAGGCGCACATCAGCACTGAGCGACCGCCGGTCACTGTGCTTTGCGTGCGCCGTAACCCACCGAGCGACATCGAACCGGTGGGTTAATCCCGAGCGGAGCCGAGGGGCCTGTCCTGAGCTCCGTCGAAGGGCCTGTCCTGAGCCCAGCCGAAGGGCTAACCCGCCATCGATGGGTTTCGCTTCGCTCTACCCATCCGTTTATGTTCAGTCGAACGCCGATCTCGAGCATGTTATGTTCAGTCGAACGCCGATCTCGAGCATGCCGAGCGCGGGCTTTCGCTCCCCGGGAAGAAACCCCTATCCAAAACTCGATGTGTTGCCGAGAGATTCCTTGATCTGGTCGAAAACCTGAGCCATTTCCTCCGGGCTTACTTCCTCTATCCTTGCCGGGGCAAACACATCCTGGCCCAATGCCCAGAGCGTGGAACAGGTTTCCTCGGTCAAGGCGATGCTCACCGCCTGGTTGAGTTCGTACAGGCTCCAGGGGTATCCGGCATCGCGCAGGGCGAACTGCATCGCGTTCTGCACCAGGCTGCGTACGATGTGGTGCGGCTCGGACAGCGGGATTTGCCGGATTCGTCCGGCGGCGGCTTCGACGCAGGCCTGCCGGTCGTAACAGGCATGGCCCCGGCAGGCCAGCGGCCGCACCGGATAAATCGCGCAAACGCCCTGCAGGATAAAAGGACACGGGCGCTTTAGCGTCACCCGCCGGGCTTCGGTCAGGCCGCGGGTTTCCTTGTCGGCCCGGGCTACCCGCTTGGCCAGATTCACGTCTTTGGTCCTCGCCTCGGTCCAGCGGATGTAGCGCGCGATCAAGATGACCTGCGGGGCGGTCGCGGTGACACGCAAGGTACAACAGGGCGAACAGCCCTTGTGGCAGGCGAGTGCCGGATAACCTTCGGATTGAACGGCGACATTGCCGTCGAAACTGCTGAAGGCCTGCGACAGCAAACCATCGATCAACTCCTCCCGGCCGCAGTATTTCGCCAGGGTCTCGGCAAATGCCCGGCTTTGCACCTTAAAGAATTCCAGAGTTCCCGTTTCATTCATGGCTATGCTCCTTTCCGGGGGACAACCGGCAGCGACGATTTGCCGCCACGACCGAGACGTTTTCCGAGGTCGGCTTAGAGTGGGCGTGAGAAGCGACTGCGCGATCTTTGTCGGCCAAAGCTTGCCGAGGTTCGCCTCGATCAGTCGTCATGTCCGGTCCAATCGGCAGGTCGGGAATCCCTTCCCGCCGCCGTTGGGCCAACGCGCTCGTCGGCAAAGGATTGCCGACCTACGATCGTGCACCCTGTAGGTCGGGAATCCCTTCGCGACGTCGCGGCCGGATCCGGCGTCTTTGTCGCCAAAGGATTGCCGACCTACAACTAGGTCGCGAATCCCTTCGCAACATCACGCCGATCGGCTCGCTCTCGGGTTGCTTGCGACGCTTCCCACATACCCTCTTGTGGATGGGTGGGGTGCAGCGATGCCGCGCATCCTGCCCGCCCAACGCCGGTTCACACAGCCTTGCGACGGCCGATCACACCGAGACCGGCCAGCGCACTGCCGAACAGCCAAACGGCTGCCGGTACCGGGACCGCAGCCGGCACGACGTCGAAGCTGAGGGTAGGGAGTACCGAAGCACCCCCGGTGAAGATCGTGATGCCCAGGGTATCGCTGGCCGCCATCAGATAGAGCGAGACATTGGCGTCGCCGGAAGCCGAGGCGGACAGAATGTCTTCGACGAAATCGGGCGCCGGGGCGAGGTCGTAGGAGACGGTTGCCTGGCGGTCTCCGGTCTTGTCCGTGGCCCAATTGCCGTAATGGGTCGTGCTGCCGGTGTAGGTGGGTGTGTTCCAGCCGTAATACGGGGAGCCGATCAGCGCCTGGCTGCCGGACCAGGTGGCCAGCGCCGCTTCCGTCGTGGCGTAGGGTGGATTGAGCGCGCCGCCGGAAGCCGCCGTCCAGTCGTCCTTGCCCACCCAGTAGATGTCGAAGTTACCCGGTCCGCCGCCGAAACGGGTGTTGTTGGCGTAAATGGTGTATTGGAAGGTGAGTTTGGCGTTGTCTATGGTCCAGTTGCCGGCGCCGTGGGTGGCGTCGAGCGCGTCGACGGCGGCGCCGACGTCGAACTTGAAGGCGACATTCCCTGCGGTGGGATGAAAGCCCGGAACGAACGGGTTGAAAGACGATGGCCCCTGGAGACCCACGGCGCCTCCGCCGGCCCAGACCGTGCCGTCGCTCAGGAACATGCCGCTGGTTGCGGAGCCGCTGCCGCCGCCCCCGCCGGTGCCGATAATGGTGAAGGCCTCGCTGCTCAAGATCGAGGCTTGCGCAGAGACGGGCGCGGTACCTGCCGCCAGCAGCAGGGCAAGCGTGAAGGGCCTGCAAGCGAAACTATGGGTTTTGTTCATGTTGATCTCTCATGCGGTTGTGGGGAATCGGGTTCGGGATCGGTTCGCTTGATCGTCGCGATCGGCGTACCGACATAGCCGACCTACGAGCCGGTAAATCTCGGCTTTCGTTATTACCAATAATTAATAGCGCAAGTAAGCATGAAACATGCCGTTCTATGGCGGACGTTCGCATTGAACGTATATCAAAGGTTTATTGTCCCGTTGCGGCGCATGGGTTCGCCGATTGCCGGAAAACCGCACACAAAGTGTGCTGTTTGGGGTTGTCATTGCGCTTTTTTGGTGCTTCCTATTAATCAGGCCCGAAAATACCCGCCTGGTATTCTCGGGCCGCCTCCTCGGCCGGTACACGCCCGGCCCCGGATTAACCCGGCCTGTATTTATGGGCCGGGTTAATAATGGCGGCGGTGGCCGGCCGAATGGCCGGGGAGTGCGTGGACGGGGGCGATCAGCGCAATTCCACGGTGGCGTAATCCGGATTGATTACCGGAACCGTGCAGGCGTCGGGTGCGCCAGAGGCTGCGCGGGTGTACGGGGTGACCGGGTTGTTCGGATTCCACACCGGATCGGGGGCGTAGCCATTCGAACTTAGGGCAACATAGCCCGCTTTCCCGAAACTGTGGTTGATATTGGTGTTGCGGGCGGCCACGTTGACGGGATTTTGGGCATAGGCGACCAGAGCCAGAAGCGCTCTCCGCTCATCGGTGGTCACGTTGTCCATCCACTGAATGCCGTATTCGGACCACAGCGGATAGCGGCCCAGGTAGACCTGCTCCAAGGTCGGCGGCGCGCCGTCGATCTTGATGAAGCGATACCCGGCTTTGTTGGCGTAGTTAACGTTGCGCTCGGTGGTCTGAATGCCTAGAGCCCATTTATTTTGGGCATTGAAGTTGGTCATGCAGTTGTCCTCCGCGCCCAGGCTGGTTGCCAGCACGGCGTCGGTGAATCCGCCCGGTTGCGCCAGCGCCGGGGACGAAGCCCCCAGACAGGGGTTCTGCATGATGTTGGCCAGCATGGCCACTTGCTGGCCGGCTCCGTTTTCGCGGCGGCACAAATGAACCTGGGTATCCGCGGGGGCGGTGAGATAAGCCGGGTCTCCGCCGAGGCTTACCCAGCGAGCGGCGACAGCGCTTAAGGAGGTCGCCGTTCCGCCGACGTTCACATTGAACGCATCCCAATCGCTGGTGCCGCCGGAAAACAGGCTCGCCAACTGTTGCTTGGTAAGGCTGGGCATGCAGGCCAGCGACTCGATCCCGTTGCTGGTGTAGTTGACGGCCGTGCCGGGCGAGACGCAAGTGCTCGGAAGATTGCCGTTCAGAACTTGCGCGTACTGCAACGCATTTCGCAGTTTCCAGGTGGACGGGATGCCTATCACGTGGCCGGCGATGGCATAGCGATTTGGAATCGTGCTGGCGTCGATCTCCGGCTTTCCCTCGGGAACGTTGTCGGCACCATGGAAAGCATCCGGCGTGACGTCGCCTATGCTGGCGGTCGCGGCAATACCCCCCGTCACCGTGCCGCAGGAGTAATTGTAAGGGAACGAAGTCCCGCCGCTGACGAAGGTGCCGTTGTGAGCCGTGCAGTTGGCCGAGGCAGGATCCTGGAGGTAATCGAGCAGCGTGCCGTTCGCCGTCGCTTCGATGCCTACGTAGGACGCGCCGATACGCCTTCTGGATATCCAGATCCTTTTGGTACCGGTGAGACCGGCGACCTTGCTGCCGTCGGTATTGCAGTACACGGCCCAGTAATCATTGTTCGTGGCCGCGGCCGGATTGGCCGGCGTGTAGTTCTGAAAATACACGTGCTCGGTCCCGGAAACGCACAGGGCGGGCTGGAAAAACCTATCGTTCGCCTGCGATCCCGGAAGATACAAATAAATTTCGGGGGCACCGGCAGCGGGCGTCAGCGCAAAAGCAGCTTCAGCGCCCGAAACGAGGACTGCGGCGGCGAGGACCTTCAAGGGAGTCGTCTTAATCATTCATAAATCTCCGAAAAGCTGGAATAGGGTGCAGTAAATTTTCCGGCACCCGGCGAGACCCCTGCATAGATCAGGGGCCGTTGGAAATTGGCATGGGCGTGATAGGGACGGTTTCAGACGCTGCTGGCCTGCTCGGGGCGCCTCAGAAAACCTAAGGCGGCCAGGGCCGAGCTCAACAGCCAGACGCCAGCCGGAATCGGTACAGGCGCCACGCTGCCGGACCAAACCAGTTGCTTGTTCGCGACATCCAGGGCGAAGGTGAAGGTGCCGCCGCCCAGTTGGTCGACCTGAATCTTATTTACGTTGGGTCCTTGTAAATGAAGAAAGAACAGCGCCAAGGTTTCATCCGGTTCGGTAGGGCTGCCGACCGTCGCGGTGGTATTCGCGGCTGCCTGCTTGCCTCCGAGGTTATTGCCCCAAATATTGGTGAAATAGGCATTGTGGGCGTCGACGGTTCCGTCCGTGACCTCACTCAGATTCAAGGTGAAATCGAAGGTGGAGGCGCCGCCGTTTTGCGCCGACGAGCTTTGGTTGAGCCGGTTCACCCTCTGTTGAACGGCGGAAGACATCTGGCCGAGCCGGCCAGTGGCGGCTTTCCCTTGAAAGGTATTGATTTTTTCGATTTGCGTAGGGATGTTCTGAACGGATGTAACAATACCGTAGTCGGCGCTGCTGACGCCTTGATAGGTATTGTTCGCGGCGATGTTGAACTTGAGAGGATTGCCGGCGGCGGCGAAGTCCTCGAAGCGCTGATCCAGAACCCAGGTTCGAGGCGTGCTCTGGCCGGTAAGGAAATCTTCGACGGTGACCCCGAGATCCAGGCTGTACGAGTACGCGGACGTTTGGTCCCAGACGCTCAGAAAAAGCTCTCCGGAGGAACCGCCAAATGTCGAACCGGTGGCGATCGCCGCATGAGCCCCGCCAGCAGCCGCCGACAGCAGGACGGCGGGGAGAAGTCGGGCCAGTATGGCCTGTCTTTTTGTTTTCATATCGATACCTCTTTGAATTTGCGTGAGTGTGGTTAAAACCGCTTGCCTCGAAGGCATTCCGTGTCTCGCAGTCCGGTCGATTTCCGGGTTCGCCACGCGGCATTCCGGCTGCTTGACAGTCCTGATAGCGTTACGTCAATTAAGTGATAACGCTGACTGATCCTAAATAACGGTGTATCTGTTTGTAAACAACGAAACCGATTTCTCAAGAGAAAAAATTCAAAAAATACTTTTTCCTCAGAGGAGTTAAATCGTTATTTACTTTTATAATAGCGTCGATTTAGATTGTTAAGAAAATGACAACTGCGTTAAGTAGGGGGGACAACGATGGGGTTAGTCATGCTTTTTCCCGGCCGAACGGGCTATCGCGATGGCCGGCAGAGTCGACCTGTTTCTGCGTAGAGTGGCTGTGTGTTGGCCGCTGTACAGCGGCCACGGATATGCCGATTCCGCGATAGCCGAAGCGGCATCCGAAGCGGTTTTCGATGTTCTCGATTTTAGGATCGACGGTAATACGGTATTGGATGAGCGAGCCGTGGAAAGGGCCGTCTATCCGTATCTCGGACCGGGCAAGACTGTAGACGAGGTCGAGCAAGCGCGCGCCGCCTTAGAAAAAGCCTACCATGACGCCGGATACGAAACCGTATTCGTGGATATTCCCGAACAGGATGTCGTCGGCGGGATGGTCGTGCTGCAGGTCGTCGAGGGGAAGATCGAACGGCTCAAGGTAAGCGGGGCTCATTATTTTTCTCCGGGCCGCGTCAAAGCTTCGGTGCCCGCGCTCGCCGAGGGGCAGGTGCCGCACATGCCGACGGTCCAGGCGGAATTGGCGTCGGTCGGCGAGGCTTCCCGCGACCGTGAGGTGACTCCCGTCATCCGCGCCGGCACGACGCCGGGCAGACTCGAAGTGGATCTGCAAATCGGCGACCGGCTTCCCCTGCACGGCAGCGTCGAACTGAACACCCGCAACAGTATCAATACGACCCGAACGCGCTTGTCGGCCAGCCTGCGCTACGACAATCTTTGGCAGAGATTCCACAGCGCTTCCGTTCAATATCTGGTGTCGCCGGAAAATGCCGACGAGGTCGAGGTTTGGTCGGGAACCTACGCGTTCCCGACCGGTTGGGAGAACACCCGGCTGGCCCTCTACGGCATCGGACTCTCCTCGACCAGCGATGTAAGCGCCGCGGGTGCGCTCGCTGTCGTCGGTTCCGGAGAAATCTTCGGCTTGCGCCTGATGAAGCCTTTTGCTACGGGTGCAAACTTCGTTCATAGCGCAACGCTCGGCGTCGACTATAAGAGTTTTGGCCAGAGCCTCCGTCTTCTCGGCGCGGATACCCTCAATACACCCATCAGCTATGTGCCCTTCGTGGTGGAATATGACGGTAGCTGGAGCGGAACCTCGTTTGCCACCTCGGCCGGTATCGGCCTTCACTTCTCCATTCGCGGACTGGGTAACGATCAGCAAGAGTTCGAGGACAAGCGACTGCTTTCCCATGCCAATTACCTCTATTTGACCGGCGAGTTGGGCCACCGGCATGTGCTTCCGGGCGATTTTCGCCTCGTGGCGAGGCTTTCCGGCCAATACGCCGATTCACCCCTGATCAGCAACGAACAGTTTTCCGCGGGCGGTCCGACCAGCGTGCGCGGCTATCACCAGACCGAACTGCTCGGCGACCACGGCGTCACCGCATCGCTGGAACTGCATAGTCCTTCCCTTCCGTCTCCGGGCGGAGATTTCCCGGAAAACTTTCGGGCGCTCATCTTCGCCGAAGGCGCCGCGCTCTGGATCAGAAGTCCCCTGCCGGGGACGGCTGCCGAAAGCCAATTGGCCAGCGCCGGCGCCGGCCTTCGTCTTCAGTGGTGGAAAAACTTCTTTGGCGAACTCGACTGGGCTTATCCACTGATTGCGACGGAGTTCGTTCGAATCGGAGAACAGCGGATGGACTTCAGAGTCGCTTACCAGTTTTAAGTGGGAGATCGAAAGAATGGGCGGCAAGACGACATCGATCTCCGGTCGGCATCCGGTTTTCAAACTCAAACCGCTATCGGCCAGCATTAGGAGCCTGATTCTTTCGAGCGGACTGCTCGGGGCATCTGCCGCCCGAGCGGAACTGCCGGTAGCCGCCGAGGTTTGGGCCACGCTCGGCCAAGCTTCCCGCGAAGTCGCCGGGCAGACGATGACCATCCATCAGCAAACCGACAAAGCCGTTCTGAATTGGAAAAGCTTCAATATCGGCGAAAGCAATGCGGTCAATTTCAGACAACCTTCCGCTTCTTCCATCGCTCTGAACCGAATAGAGCGAAGCGATCATCCCAGCCGCATCCTGGGCAGCCTCAGCGCCAACGGCCAGGTTTATCTGGTGAACCCCAACGGATTCATGTTCGGTTCCAAATCACAGGTGAATGTGAACTCTCTGGTGGCTACCACGCTGAATATTTCCGACGAGGTCTTGGAGCAGGGATTGACCAAGGCCATCGAGCAATCGCCGGGTACCGAACCGGTTGCCGCAATGAGCGGCAGCGGCGAACTTTACCGGAAGGACGCCAACGGGAAGGTCGTGGTGGATAAAAACGGAACACCCTTAAAGATCAAGATCGAGGTCGATTCCGGAGCGAAGATCCAGACCAATGCACGAGGCGGCCGCATTCTCATGGTTGCTCCGACCATAGACAACCGCGGGACTGTCGCCGCGCCCGACGGACAAGTGATTCTGGCCGCGGCCACGGACAAGGTCTATCTGCAGGAGGCCGATCCCGAATCGAACCTTCGCGGGATTCTGGTGGAAGTCAAGACCGGCGGCGACGTGAGAAATCTCGGGACTCTGTCGGCGGATCGAGGCAACGTCACCGCCATGGGTTTTGCGGTATACCAGCAGGGCCGGGTGTCCGCGTCGACCTCGGTGAATCTGAACGGTTCCGTTCGCCTGCTGGCCCGGGAAGGAGCCAAGTTCGTCACCAACCCCACGACTCAGAAGAAAGCGCTTTTGCCCACGAGCACCATCCGGACTTCGGATTCCGGGGACGGCTTGGGGACTCGGGCCACGGTGACTCTGGCTGCCGGCAGCCGTACCGAGATCGGTCTCGACGGCTCGGGCGGAACGGCGGTGAACGAGCAGGACCAACCCGCATCGCAAGTAGAAATTTCGGCGAGCCGAGTGGTGATGAAAGGCGGCGCCGAAATCCGCGCGCCCGGAGGCCATGTCGCCATAACCGCTACCCGCTCTCCCGATGCTCCCCTACAGAGCACGAGCGCCGACAACGACAGCCGCATACTGCTGGAAACCGGCAGTCTTATCGACGTGTCCGGATCTACCCGCACGGTAGTTCCCATGGAGCGGAACGTCGTCGAAGTGGAACTGCGGTCGAACGAGCTTCGCGACTCGCCTCTTCAGAAGAACGATATTCTCAAGGGGCAAAAAGTCCGTGTCGATATCCGCGATGCCCGTTACGAATACTCGGACGACACCGGCGAGCTTGTCAGCGCCAAGTTACCTATTGCCGATATCGCGGGCGCGGTTGCCCGTATCCAGCGTACCGTGGACGAGCGCAATTCTGAAGGCGGCACTGTAGAACTCTTGTCGGAAGGCGACGTCGCGATCGATAGCGGCGCGGTTATCGACCTGTCCGGAGGGAGCGTTCGCTATCTGGACGGACGAATCAATACCACCCGCTTGATCTCCGAGGGACGGCTTTACGATATTTCGGCGGCCGACCCGGATCGTATCTATGACGGCATCTTCGGCCTGATCAGCAAGACCTACCGACGCTGGAACGTCACCCGCGTGTGGCAGATGTCGGGACCGAGCATGGCGGGCCGTTTCGAACGGGGCTATGTGGAGGGAAAACCCGCGGGAAAACTCCTCATCAGGGCCCAAAACCTTGCAATGGCCGGGCAAATTCGAGCGGCCACCCTGGACGGAATCCATCAGCGGAGGAGCGACCGGCGGCCCGACGGCGGCAGGCTCGAAATCGATCTGGCCTGGTCCGGCCAGAGACAGCAAGACATCGTTTTCAATGATGCGCAAGCGTTCCTGGATCTCGGAGATGACGATCCGTTTCCCGCTTCCGCCGACGGAACCGCGGCCCGGCCGTTGACCATCTCGGGCGAACTGTTCAAACACGGCGTGCGCCATCTGCGCATCGACAGTACCGGCCGAATTTCCTTTGCGAAAGATTCCACCGTTTCGCTTCCTTCCGACGGCAGCCTATCCGTTCTCGGAGGCGAAATCGAAGTTCGGGGATCGATCGATGCCCCCTCGGGGACGGTCACGCTCGAAACGAAAGCGGGCAGCGGCGAGGGCGAAGTGCTTCCGGGCGACATTCTCGTGGCCAGTGGAGCCCACATCGATGCCGGCGGCGTATGGGTGAACGACCAGCCTGCCGACCGATCCGCCCTGGATCCCGTGGTTGTTCCGATCGACGCCGGAAAGGTGGCCATCAAGGCACGCGGTGCCCTGACGCTGGAGCAGGGGTCGTCCATCCGTGTCGATGGCGGTGCCTGGCTGAAAAAGGACGGCAGTTTGGAACAAGGCACAGGCGGCGAAATCGCTCTCGGGGTCGGAGGCGGGGATTTTCTTTCCGAGCTTGTACTGGGAGCGGATCTGAGCGCCTATTCCCTTGGCCTGGGAGGCACTCTGCGCGTTACCGCCAACAATATCCTGGTTTCTTCCGCCCCGATCGCGCCGAACCCCATTGCGCCGACTTTGGCGATTCGGCCGGAATTGCTGGATCAGAAGGGTTTCAGCGAAATCCGGTTGACGGCCAATAGCGGCAATCTCACGGTGGCGAAGGGGGAGACGCTCCGGCTCCGGGGGCTGACCCGGGAATTGGCCGACCCCTACACCGAGAAGCCGACGGGTTCCGACATCGCCGAATTCACCCGCCTCGTCGAGCTGCCCGATTTCCTCCGCAAGCCCGTCGATCTGTCCTTGGCCGTAACTCATGATGCGAGCATGGGGAATTACAGCCAGGACCGCGCACTGGCGATCGAAGAAGGGGCCTCGATTCTGGGAGATCCGGGCGCCGTCATCGCGCTGTCGTCCGACGCGAATCTTTTCGTGGACGGAACCGTCGATGCTCCGGCCGGGCGCATCGATCTGTCGCTCTCACCGGTCGCAACGATCCTCGACAAAGGTTTCGATCCCAATCAAGCGATACGCCTGGGGCGGCATGCGTCGCTCCTGTCACGGGGCGTCGCCCTGCTGCAGCCCAATCCCCAGGATTTGCGTCTGGGCGAGGTCAAAGCGGGAGGGGATGTCGTCATGCGTGCAAGCCGCGGTTACATCCTGATGGACGAGCATGCCCGGATCGATGTGTCCGGCACCAGCGCCGTGCTCGACATCGCGGGTGGCGAGCATCGCGCGAGAACGACCTACGTGCCCCGGTTGATCGCTTCTGACGGCGGCAAGATCAGTTTGGCCGCCGCGGAAGGCATCGTCCTCGACGGAAGCTTGCGCGCCGAAGCCGGGCGCGGTCCGCGCGCGGCCGGGGGCAGTCTGACGCTGGATCTGGATGCGCAGGGGCGAGCCTTCGTTCCGGAAAATTTGCCCGTCGACGCGCCGCCCATTCCCGTCGGTCCGCGGGTGATCCACCTGTCTTCACAAAAGGAGGTTCGCCTCGACGGGGGAGAAATACCTTCGGAAATTATCCCGGACGACTTTAACGGCCAGGCATATCTGAGCACGGAACAAGTCACCGAAGGCGGCTTTTCGGCCTTGACCCTGAGAACCTCGGTCATGATGTCCGATTCACGGCCGGCTCTGCCCGGAAGAGGGCAGATCCATTTCGACAGCGAACTCGATCTGAGTTTAAGCAAGCGGATTCTCGTCGATGCGCCGGAACTGGCCTGGAGCCCCGAGGCTCGGGGAACCGCCGGCCTGGCGGCACCCTACGTCGCCCTCGGTTCCAATCTGAACCGCGTGGGACGCCATGACGCGGTAACGGGCCCCGGTGTTTTAAAGGTCGACGCGGATTGGATCGACCTCCTCGGGGCCGGCGAACTCACGCGATTCGGTGAAGCCCGGTTGAACAGCCGGAGCGACATTCGTTTGCTGGGCGTCAATCCGTCTCAGGAAAAGGACCTGGTGGGAGAGCTTTTCTCCTCGGGCGATCTTGTCCTGGCCGCGCGGCAGATTTATCCGAGTACGCTCAGCCGGTTTTCCATCCGTGTCGACGGAACCCAAAGCCCCGACGGTACAGTCACGATTCTTCCCGGAAACCCCTCCGCCGCGACGCCCCTGAGCGCCGGCGGAAAGCTTACCGTCGAGGCGCCGAGAATCGTCAACGAAGGCGTGCTGCGCGCGCCCCTGGGGGAGTTGAATCTGGCGGCCGGGAAATCGCTCGTATTAGCCGACGGCAGTCTGACCTCGGTTTCCGCCAAAGGCGCCATCATTCCCTTCGGGAGAACCGAGGGCGGCCTGGACTGGCTGTTTCCCATCGGACGCTATAACCTGGTCATGAACGAGCCTCCCTCCAAGGCAATCCATCTCTCGGGAAAGGAAGTCCAGGTAAAAAAGGGGGCGAACGTCGACTTGTCGGGAGGCGGCGATCTCTACGCTTTCGAATTCATCAAAGGCCCGGGCGGTTCCGTAGATCTGCTCGACCCCAAGGATCCCGGATTCCTGGACGGCAGTTTCTCCTACCGGGAAAAATTTGCCGTCGTGCCCTGGTTGGGCGGTGCCTATGCCCCCCATGACCCCATCGAATTTCCATCGTCCGGGCTGCAAGCGGGCGACAGCATCTATCTAACCGGCGGCAACGGCCTGCCGGAAGGCCGCTATGCTCTGCTGCCCGCTCACTATGCGCTCCTCCCGGGCGCCTTTCTGGTAACCCCGCAGCCCGGAACCACGGATTTGGCTCCCGGCACGCGTGTGAGCCGGCTCGACGGAACGCCGGTCATATCGGGAT
This sequence comes from Methylocaldum marinum, assembly GCF_003584645.1. GTDB lineage: Bacteria > Pseudomonadota > Gammaproteobacteria > Methylococcales > Methylococcaceae > Methylocaldum > Methylocaldum marinum. Next base: position 3,400,934 of record NZ_AP017928.1, on the reverse strand, counting down.
ATCGATTCACCGCCGATACCGATTTGGGCGATGCGCGCTGGAGCGGATTCGCGGTGGAGCCGGGAGCCATCGCGCGGACCCGGGCGGAATACCAGGAACATCTGGCCAGCCACTTTTATCCCCAAAAAGCCGTCGACAATGAAACGGCGCTGCCCGTCCTTCCGCGGGATGCAGGGACCCTCAGCGTAGCGGCCGACAAATCCCTGGTTCTGGCTGGACAAGTGATCGCAGACGCGGTGGATGGCGGACGCGGCGGGCGCCTCGACATCACCGCGGAGAGTCTGGCCATCGTGCAGCGACGGGAGACTTCGGACGAGGCCGGTGGCGTCGCGGTGGAGCTCGCGGCCGATGATTTGAACCATTTGAATGTCGAGAGCATCCTGATCGGCGGACGCCGCTCCGAAGAATCGGGCAAGACGCGCATGAGCGTCGAAGCCCAAAACGTATCCGTGAAAGCCGGGGTGCAACTGAGGCTGCCGGAAATCATCCTGGCCGCCGAGGACCGCGTCGAGCTGCATCAAGGGGCGAAGATCATCGCTCAGGGAAACGTGCGGCAGCGGAACGAAACCCTGCTGGTCGCCAATGCGGACAAGACCGCGTCCGACTCCGGTCAGGATCAGGATGCGCTCTACGACGGCAGCGAAGGCGCCTTGCTGCGGGTTTCCGCCGGGAGCGACGCCCTCGTTTTGAGGGACAGGCTGGACGGCGAGTCGAGCAAGGGCACGCTGTGGACCGCCGAAGGCTCGGTGCTGCAAAGCGACGGCGCCATCTACCTGGACGGTACCAAAAATACGCTGATGCAAGGCAGTATTGAAATGAACCGGGGCGTCCTAAGCCTCGGGTCGGGCCGCATCAGGCTGGGCGATGCGCCCGCCGAAGGCGACGGGCTCGTGCTCACCAGCGCTGTGCTCAACCGTCTCCGGCCGGATGCCTTGATTCTCAACAGTTTCAGCACGGTCGACCTGCTCGGGGATCTGAACATGGAAACCCGGAATCTGACCATCCGGTCCGCCGGTCTCCACGGTTTCCAAGCCTCGGGACAAATCGCCCGGATCTCGGCCGACACGGTGGAATTCGACAACACCGTTCACGGGGTCGCAGCACAGCAGCAACCCGGCGGCCTGGGCCGGCTGGAGATCAGCGCGAACCGGATCGGATTGGGGCCGGGAGAATACGGCTGGAAAGGTTTCGGCGATATCCGGATGTTCGCCGCTTCGGGCGTCGTGGCGAGCGGCAAAAGCGAAATCGATGTCGGGAGCGACCTGCAGTTTTCCGCCGGGAAGTTCACGGCGGAGGCGGGAGCGGATCTGTTGCTGGATGCGGGGAATTTCCGCCTTTCCGTAGATCGCTCGGCCGGTTCGACGGCAAGTTCGCTTTCGGCGGGTTTGGGTGCTTCGATTGATCTTCGCGCCGGCAAAATTTCTCAAAGCGGGACCATCGAGTTGCCGTCCGGATCTCTGCGAATGTCGGCATCGGGCGATGTTTCGCTGGAGTCCGGGGCGCTCGTCGATGTCGGCGGCAGAAAAGTGATCCTGGGCGGAACGCCCTTGTATTCGCACGGCGGCTCGGTGCATCTCTCATCCGAACACGGCGATGTCTCCATTGCCGAACAGGCCCGTATCGATGTGTCGGCCGCCCCCGAGGGCGGCGATGCCGGGCGCCTGTCGATCGAGGCCGGCGAGGGACGTGTTTCACTGGACGGCGTGGTCGAAGGGTCGGCCCACGCCGGTTCCGCCGGGGCGGCGTTCGGCTTGGAAGCGAAGGCTTTCGGCGCCGACTTCTCCGCCCTCAACACCAAGCTGCAAAACTCGGGTTTCAATGGCGCCCTGGCGTTCCGGTTGCGGGAAGGCGACATCGTCATCTCCCAAGGAGACATCGTCAAAGCCAGAGACGTCCATATCACGACCGATACCGGCGGCGTCGTCGTTCAAGGCCGGATCGATGCCCGCGGACCAAGCGGGGGCCAAGTGACGCTGGAAGCGGGAGACCCGGTTCGGCTCGAACACTCGGCGCGTATCCAGGCGACGGCCCTGGAACCAACGGGAGGCGGCGGCCGGGTGGTCCTGGCTTCCACCGACGCCGACCGCGACGGCCTGTTCGGAGTCCGGATCGAAGCGGGCGCTGCCATCGATGTGTCCGGCGGCAACGGAGGCTCTAAAGGCTCGGTGGCGGTGCGGGCGGAACGGATCGGTGCCGGCGATGCCGCTGTCGATATCGCGGATGGAACCGTGATCGGCGCCTCCGCGGCCACCGTCGAGGCCGTGCAAATCTATCGCAACCTCCCGCTGAGCAACGCGAATATCAACCAATGGCGCGACGCCGCTGCCGCTTATATGGATGAGGCCTCCGCGAATGCCGCGCTTCGATCCCGTTTGGGCCAGTTCTCGCTGATGCCGGGCATCGAACTGCAAAGCGACGGCGATATCCCGCTCGATTTGAGCGAAAGCCTCAAAACCAGCCCATGGTCCCGCGTCGGAAGCACCAACGTATGGACCACTCAACTGGACGACGTGGCCGGCGTGGTCGGGAAAGTCGTTCAAGTGAGCGATTCGGGAAGCGAACGGATTCTGACGCAGGGGACATCGAGCACATTGTCGCGTGACGGAACCTATTATTTCGACTCCGATCCGAACTCGCCGAGCTTCCGCCGATTGTTCGTCCGGGTATTTCCGGATTCCAGCCTAGCCGGCGTCAACCGCTACAATCCCGGGGTAATCCGCGACACCGTCGTGGAATCCAATGCCTGGGATTTCTTGTTTCCGTCTTCCACCAGCCAGGTCTGGCGATTCGGTCCGGAGAACGTTCCGGGCATCGTGACGCTGAGAGCCGCCGGGGACTTGAACATCAATCAAAACCTTTCCGACGGATTTGTTCTGAACAGCAGGGCACAGCTCGCGCAAGTGTTCGATGTTCCGGTCGCGCCGGCCTGGCTCAATACGCTGATGCTGCAAGCAGGACCATCGTTTTCCTATCGATTGGTCGCGGGAGCGGATTTGGCGAGCGCGGACGCCCTGGCGGTCGGAAACGGCCCGGCCGGCGAGAGGCGGAATCTGGTGCTCGGCTCGGCGGCCGCCGTCAGAACCGGCACGGGCCGCATCGACTTGGCCGCTTCCGGGGATATCCGCCTGACCGACAGCACCTCGGCGATCTATACCGCGGGACGTCCGACCGACCGTAACCGCTACGGAAGCTTCGGCGTAGAAACCGGCATCGTGAGCAAAGGTTTTTACGCGGAATACCCGGTGGATGGCGGTGCGATCACGCTCACGGCGGGGCGCGACATCGTGGGCGCCGAGACCCCGCAGTTCATGTCCGACTGGCTGGTGCGGACCGGCGATTGGGATCCGAGCGACGGGATCACCTCGAAAGACAGGCCGACGGCCTGGGGCATCGCCTTCGACAATCTCGTGACCAACAACAACGTCCCGAGCCTCAAATTCGGTTTCCGACAGAATGTCGGAGCCCTGGGCGGCGGCGACGTGACGATCAGGGCGGGCAACGATATTCAGAACCTTTCGGTAATGCTGCCCAGTTCGGCAAAGCCCGTCGGACAGGTGGTCCAAGGACAGATCCGGGAGAATGTACGGGAGGTTCAAGGCGGTGGGAGTCTGTCCGTGGATGCCGGCGGGGACATTGCGGGCGGCGTGTTCTACGTGGATCGGGGCAGCGCGAAAGTGAGTGCCGGCGGCTCGGTGACGGGCGGAACTCAATACACCCAAGGGCCGGTATTCGCACTGGGTGACGCCGAGCTCCAGGTCAATGCCGGTCGGGATATCGCGGTGGGCACGGTGCTCAATCCCTTTTTCGTGACGGCGTCGAGATATACGGACAAGAAAGCTTATTTCACCACCTACTCCCCGGAAAGCGCCGTCGGCTTCCAGGCTTCCGGCGGGCACATCGTCCTCAACAACGACGCGACCGTCATTCAAAACGCGTACAAAGTGTTCGCCAGTCCGAGTTCCAATGGACAGCCGGTACTGAGATCCGATGAACTGCCAATGCTTGGCGTGTATCCGGGAAACTTGAAGGCCCATGCACTTTCCGGCGGGCTTGAAGTGACTCATTCTTTCAGCCTGTTTCCTTCGGCGAACGGCGATTTGGAACTTTTGAGCGCCGGCGATATCGTCTTGGGCCGGAACGAGCAAGTCGTCATCAACCAATCGGATGTCGATCCGGCGCGGTTTCCTTCTCCCGACATTCCGTCAATCAGCCTCAACACCGCTCTCAACAACCTCAATATATTCCAGTCGGTATCGCAGAACCCGCTGTTGCACGCGAACCTGCCGGTGCACCGTGACGATCCCAGTCCGGTCCGCATCGTATCGGGGCAGGGCAGCATCTACGGCAATGCCTCCATCGTATCCACCGCCGAACCGGCGAAGCTCGCGGCGGGTTTCGACATCATCGGGTTGGGACTCAAGATTCAAAATCTCGATCCGTCGAACATTTCCCAAGTCCGGGCGGGGCGCGACATCAAGTTCCCCATCACCAGGGATCCGCTTACGGGGGAACTCAAATCGGATATCGGCGATCTTCCGTTCGAGGTTTCGGGGCCCGGTCAATTTCAGGTGCTGGCCGGGCGCCACGTCGACCTCGGAACGTCCGCGGGCATTTCCACCATCGGCAATCTGAGCAACCCGGCTTTGCCGAGCGGCGGATCGTCGGCGTTCGTCCTGGCCGGGATTTCGGGGCTTCCCGACAACGAACGATTCATAAAGACTTATTTGCAGGACTCCGCGGGGTATCGGGACCAACTGATCCGATACATGCGAGAGCTTTCCGGCGATGCATCGCTCGGTGGCGATCACGCCCTCGACAAGTTCAAGGCACTGTCCCGGGAAAAGCAGCTGGAATTCGTTCTGGCCCTTCTGTTCCGGGAGCTTCAGGAGTCAGGCATCGCGGCGTCCAAGGAACCGGATAAATCCAGGCAGGCCTCGTTATACCGGCGTGGCCAGGAGGCCATAGACGCGCTGTTCGGAGGCGCGGACTACCGCGGCGATATCAAGCTGTTCTTCAGCAAAATCCACACCGTGGACGGTGGCGACATCAATCTCCTGGCTCCGGGCGGTTCCATCGATGTCGGCTTGGCTTCCGCTTTCAGCGGCAACAAGACGCCGGACAAATTGGGCATCGTGGCCCAGCGGGAAGGCGATATCGGCGTGCTCGTACAGGGCGATTTCCTCGTCAATCAGTCGCGGGTCTTCACCCTGGATGGCGGAGATATCACCGTCTGGTCCACCGACGGAAATATCGATGCCGGGCGCGGTGCGAAGTCTTCCCTGGCCGTGCCGCCGCCTATTCTGAGCTTCGATGCCAAAGGGAATGTCGTCGTAGCCTTCCCGTCGGCGGTGTCCGGCAGCGGCATCCGCGCCCAATCCGGCACCACGGGAACCGACATCGGCTCAACCCTTCGGAAAAAGAGGCTCCTCAGGCGAGTCTTCGATGCCGGATTGCCTCCCACGCCGTTCGGCGACGTCGTCCTGGTAGCGCCGCAAGGCATCGTCGACGCAGGAGAAGCCGGGATTGGTGGCCGGAATGTCGCCATCGCTGCAACCGCGATCATCGGGGCGAGCAACATTCAGGCGACCGGCAATCTCACCGGCACGCCACCCGCTCCCGTATCTTTCGCCGCCAGCCTTAGCAGTGCGAACAATCTCTCGGCCGGGGCCGCCAGTTCCAGTCAAGCGGGTGCCGGCGAGGCGTTGGATCGCGCCAGGGATTCCATGCAGGGCGCAAAAAAACCGGTGCCGGTCAGTGTTCTGACTGCCGAGGTCGTTGGCTTCGGCGACTGCAGTTTGTCCGATGTGCGGCAAGGAAACGCGGGTTGTCGGTGATTCGTAAACACAGATCCATTTGAGAACAGATGTCGAATAAGAACGAGCGGGAAAATCCATGCGTATCCGACGATTCCTCTGCGGGCTAGTTTTTCTCGCCGTACAGAACTCGGCTTTGGCCTGGTGGAACGACGCCTGGTCGTCGCGCAAGCCGATCGCGCTGGACGGCGGAGTCACCGGCGCGGATGTCCAGGAGACCTTGGCCGAGTTTCCGGTGCTGGTCCGCCTGCATGCCGGCAATTTCGCCTATTTCCTGGACCTGGCCGAGAACGGCAGGGATATCCGCTTCATGGCGGACGACAAGACGCCTTTGAAACATCACGTCGAGAAGTTCGACGCGATCAACGAGATGGCCCTGGTCTGGGTCAAGGCGCCGCAGTTCCGCGGCGGGATCAGCACCGATTCGATCTGGATGTATTACGGCAACGCCGAAGCGCCGGATGGCGGCGACGCGAACGGGACCTACGACGTGCATCAGGCGCTGGTGTTGCATTTCGACGAGACGGACCCGATGCCAAAGGACGCCACCGCCTACGGCAACCATGCGGCGGATTCCAAGGCCGCGCCGGAGCCTGCGGGCTGGATCGGCGCAGCGGCCCAATTCACCGGAGCGGGCGGCATTGCGATCAATGCCAATCCAGCTCTGCAACTTTCGCCCGATAAAGGCTGGACCTTTTCCGCCTGGCTGAAGATCGATCAGGCCCAGTCGAATGCTTACGTCTTGCACGCGGCGGAAGGCGAGAACGCGCTGGAGCTGTCGGTTCGGGACACCGGCCTGGTCGCGAAATATGCGAACAACGGCCAAGGGGTCGAGACGTCTCCCGCGCCGTTGCAACTCGGCAAGTGGCAGCACATCGCCGTGGTTCTGCGGACGGACAAGCTGGAACTGTACCTGGACGGCAACAAGGCGGGCGAGTCGCCGGCTTCGGCGGGGCCGATGAATCCGATGGTGACCTTGGGCGCCGGCGCCGCAGGCGATAGCCTCATCGGCTTTCTGGACGAGGTTCAGATTGCCAACACGGCGCGCAGCGCCGACTGGATCAAGCTCTTGGCGCGCAGCCAAAGCGCCGATTTCAACGTTCTCGGTTTCGGCCAGGACGAATCCAAGCAAGGGGCGGGCGGTCCCAATTATTTCGTCATCATCCTGCAAAGTCTGACCGTCGACGGCTGGGTGGTGATCGCCCTGTGCGGCGTCATGTTCGTGATCAGCGCCCTGGTGATGGTCACCAAGGGGCTGGCTATCTCCAGGGCCAATAAGGACAACCGCGCCTTCCTCGACCAATATCGGAACATGGACGCTTCCGCCGATCCCGGAGCGCTGGATCAGGAAGAAACCGAGGAAGAAAAGGAACTGAGCGAATCGGAGTTCCTCGCCGCGGTGGTGGGCAAGCATGACCACTTTCAGAGTTCTCCCGTCTACCACGTCTATCATGCCGGGGTTCAGGAGCTCAAAAAGCGGTTCGGCACCTTGGCCAACCAACCCTTGACCGACGAGGCGCTCAACGTGCTGCGGGCGCGGCTCGACGCGGCGGTGGTGCGCGAGGGGCAAAAGCTCAACCGCAATATGGTATTGCTCACTATCGCCATCTCCGGCGGCCCGTTTCTGGGCCTGTTGGGCACCGTCCTCGGGGTGATGATCACCTTCGCCGTGATCGCCGCCACAGGCGACGTCAACATCAACTCGATCGCGCCCGGTATCTCCGGCGCGCTGCTCGCCACCGTCGCGGGTCTCGCCGTCGCCATCCCGGCCCTGTTCGGCTACAACTACCTGCTCACCCAAATCAAGGACCTCACCGCGGAAATGCGGGTGTTCACCGACGAATTTCTGGCCATGGTGTCGGAGCGCCTGGCCGAGCGTCACCGCGGGGGATAAGCCATGAAAGTCGAATCCGAAGAGAAGGTCTACGACGACATCAACATCACGCCCATGCTGGACGTGGCCTACGTGCTGCTGCTGATCTTCATCATCATGACCACCGCCACGGTACAAGGCATCACCGTCAACCTGCCCAAGGCCAGCGCCACGCCCGCTCTGTCCAAGCCAAAGACCAAGGCGATTTCGATTACCCAGGACGGCACCATTTACCTGGACACCTATCCGGTCAGCCTCCAGGAGCTCGAAACCCGTCTGTCGCAGTACAAGGCGGCGACGCCGGACCTGCCGGTAGTGCTCAAGGCCGACGCCACCATCCAGTACGAGAAAGTCATCGACGTGCTGGACGTCGTGACGCGGTTGCAGATCGGCCAGCTCGGCCTGGTGACGCAGAAGCTGGTGAAGTAAGCCGAGTCTCCGTCGCCCGCCATGAGCAAGAAAACTTGGCTTCGCTATCTGCCCGCGGCGATCGGCGGGGTGCTGATTCTGCTGATCGCGGTGGCGGTTTTTTTTCTGAAGGACCTGTTCGAAAAGCCGGTGCAGACCAAGAAACAGGTCCAGCAGATCACCGTGATCCAACCGCCCCCGCCACCGCCGCCCCCGCCCGAGGAAAAGCCGCCGGAGCCGGAGATCAAGGAGGAAAAGATCGAAGAACCGGAGCCGGAGCCCGAACCGGAACCCGAGCAGCAAGCGGACGAGCCGCCGCCGGGTGAGGAACTGGGGGTGGATGCCGAAGGCGCGGCGGGTTCCGACGCCTTCGGGCTGGTCGGCAAGAAAGGCGGGCGGGGCCTCCTCGGCGGGGGCGGCGGCAACGCCATCATTTGGTACGGCCAGCAATTGCAAAGGAGCCTGGTGCAGGAACTGGAAACCCTGCTGAGCGAAGGCGATGCGAGGAAAAGCGCCTACAGCGTCATCTTGAATGTATGGATCAACAGCGAGGGACGCGTGAGCCGGGCGGAGCTTGCCAATTCGACCGGCAAACCCGCCCTGGACAACGAACTCAGGGAAGCCTTGAGCAAGCTGCGGATATCGCTCCATAAGGAGCCGCCGGAGAACATGCCGCAGCCTCTGAAAATCCGGTTTACTTCGAAACTTTGAATCTTGGCCATGAAATTCGCGCGACACGCAAACAAGCTTCAGATCGGATTACTTTCGAGTCTCATGACGATGGGCTGTGCCTCGGCGGCGCCCTCGGATAAAGAAGAGATCTTGGTGAACCGCAATACGACCTTGAACTTGATCGAGGCCTTGGTCAAAAAGGGCATTCTGGACCGGGAGAGTGCCGATGCGATGATTCGCGAGGCTAAAGCCAAGGCGATTGCCGATGCGAAAGCGGAACTGACCGAACAGGATGGAAAGCCATCGGCGGATCCGCGGGCGGACGTTCCCGCGGTCAAGGGCAAATCGATGCATGTCGCTTATGTCCCGAACATCGTCAAGGATGAAATCCGAAAAGAGGTACGGGCAGAACTCAGGGAAGAAGTGGTGAAGGAAGTCAAGGCCCATGCCAGGAAGGAAAAATGGGGCGTGCCCGCAGCCCTGCCGGATTGGGTGAATCGATTCAGGCTGTCGGGTGATTTTCGGGTGCGTTTCGAGGATCAGCTATTTGCGGACGACAACCAGGCGTTCAGCTATTACAACTGGCCTGTCATTAATGAGGACGGCGGTATCACCGCCGCAGGCGAGAACGCTGTCCGAAATACCACGGTCGACCGGCAGCGCTATCGCATTCGCCTGCGCTTAGGGTTGGAAGCCCAAATTGCCGATCATCTGAAGGCGGGCGTCCGTCTCGCCACCAGCAACGACCGCAGCCCGATTGCCATCAACCAGACCCTGGGACAATACGGAAAACAGTACGAGGTGGCGCTGGACCGGGCCTTCCTGCAATACGACCACGTCGACAGCCGGGGCACGGACTGGTTCACCGTCTGGGCCGGCCGTTTCGCCAATCCGTGGCTATCCACGGACAATCTCTTCGATCCCGACCTCAGCTTCGAAGGTTTCGCCGGCACCTTCCGCTTGCCCATCGGGCCCAAAGCGGCGCTTGCCGAGGACTTTTTCAGGTCGGGGCCGCAGTACCGCCAGATCAACATGGGCGTTTCCACGCCGAATACGGCTTTCCTGACCGTGGGTGCGTTCCCTTTACAGGACATCGAACTGGAATCCCAGGACAAGTGGCTGTGGGCGGCGCAAGGCGGTTTCGATTGGTTGTTCGGCACCAGCACGCGCGTAAAGGCGGGGATCGCCTACTACGACTACAAGAATATCGTGGCCCAGCCTAATGCGCTCGGCAGCCGCCGGAACGACTGGACCGCGCCGGAATTTTTCACCAAGGGCAATAGCCTGGCCGCGATACGCAGTCCCGCCAACGATCCGGACGGATGCGCGGTCGACGAACTCGTCTGCCTGGTCGGTCTGGCGTCCGACTTCAATATCGTGGACGCCATGGTTTCCCTGGATTACGGCGGATTCGGCGCCAATCATGTCATGCTGACGGCCAACTATTCCGAGAACATCGGCTTCGACCGCAGAGAGATCCGCCGCCGTACCGGAGATGACATCGAGCCGAAAACCACGGCTTTTCAGGTGCGTCTCGACGTAGGCCGGCCGGAAATACGCAAATTCGGCGACTGGAGCACCTTCATCGCCTACAAATACCTCGAGCGCGATTCGGTGCTGGATGCGTTCACGGATTCCAATTTCCACTTGGCCGGCACCGATGCGAAAGGCTGGATGGCCGGCATGGCGTATGGCTTGGCGAAAAACACCTGGGCCAATATCCGCTGGCTGTCGGCCGACCAAATCGATAGCCGCTCGCCTCCGTTAGGGATCGACGTGCTGCTGGTGGACTTGAACGCACGGTTCTAATGCCATCCGGCATTCGAGCGAACATAAATCGAGGATGGGTAGAGCGAAGCGAAACCCATCGATGGCGGATTAGCCCTTCGGCGGAGCTCAGGACAGGCTCTTCGGCTGGGCGCAGGACAAGGCCCTTCGACGGAACTCAGGACGGGCTCCGCGTAACCCACCGATTGGAAGTCGCTCGGTGGGTTACGGCGCACGCGAAGCACAGTGACGGGCGGTCGGTCAGTGCTGATGTGCGCCTAACCCACCCTACGAAACTTATTAATCAGGCCCGTAAATACCCTCCTGGTATTTACGGGCCGCCGCCCAGGCCGGTACACGCCCGGCCTGGGCTTACGCGGATTGTCGCCGCGCCGGGGCATCCCTGCCCCGGATTAACCCGGCCTATGTTTATAGGCCGGGTTAATAGTTCCGGATTGAAAGCGATTTGGAAAAAACATCGAGATCGAGTCATGAGCCCATTCGAATTGCGTTCGCTTTTTTTGATTCGGCGGGCGAGAAACGCCGCTCTTTTCCTCTCGCTGGGATGCGCCGTGCTCGGTCCTTCCCCGGTGCAGGCCCAGGCGCCCAAGCAAGACGGCGCCGCCGTTCAAGCCTTGCGGAAGGCACAAGGCATGCTCCGGCAACTGAGCCGGGAAAAGGCGGCATTGGAGGGAGAGAAAGCGGCCTTGCTGGATCAAGTCAAAAAACTCGAAGACAAGGTCAAGCAGCTCGAAGGCTTGGAGAATGTGATCCGGCAGCAGAAGCTCAGTCTGGAAAATTTGCGGGCGGGCAACGAATCGCTGCAGGGCCGTATCCATCAGGATTCCGAACGGATTCTAGGGCTCAGCGAGCGTCTGCGCGCCGCAATCGGCGAAGTGAAAAAGTACCGGCAGGACAATGCGCTCCTGGTTAACGCGGTGGCCGAGCGATCACAGTGGATTCAGGCCTGTTCGGAGAAAAACCAGGGCCTGTACCGAGCCAACCGCGAATTGCTCTCCAAGTATCAGAACAAGGGATTTTGGGAAGCACTGACCGAAGGCGAACCTATCACCCAAGTCGGTTTGGTCAAGGCGGAGAACGAGATTCAGGAATTCCGGTTCAAGCTCGAAGACCTCCGGGCGACGCCCTGGCAGGAAGCCGGCGCGACAGCGCCGGAAGGGGGCCCGAACTCGGGGAATGCGACACTCCCGCCCGGCGAGGACGAGGAAGACGAGGAGTGAATGGAATCGAACTCCGATGTTCGCCGAAACTCGACTTCCCAGCGCATTTTTGGTTTTGATTCACGATCCCGGCCGCGTGAAATGTAGTGTGGAAAAGGAGCCGCCGTGGGCGTCGGGCGTGCCATACGGGGGTTAAGGCGCTAACGTTATAACGGCAGCCGCGCAAAATCGGGGGGAACGCGAACGGATCGGTGAAAGCGGGCCGTCTGCCTCGACGGCCGTGAAGCCTGGCGGCCGACAGTTTGTATGATTTCTCGGTGAGTGCGGGTCCCGCCATGTTTTCCTGGTTCGGCCTGTCTATCTATCGTTATATAACATAATAAATAATGATGATGCGTTCGGTCGCCAAGAGCCGGTCCGGTATCGCGGCCGAAACGATATCGGTTTTCGAACGAAAACGATTCCATCGACATAAATTCCATACAACGGGGGCTTTATGCGATTTAGGCTGCAGTGGGTGCTTTTGGGGGTTTCTTTACCGTTCGCGGCGGCATTCGCGCTGGACGAAAAAACCGGCGGGACTGAGAACGTGTTTACGCTGGGTGTGGTGGAGGTTTCGGGATCGAACCTCTTGTCGGAAACCAATCCGACCGTCGAGACCGTCACCGCCGAGGACATACAAAAGTTCAACCGTTACGACGTGGGGTCGGCGGTCAACATGCTGCCGGGCGTCACCCTGCAAAATCTCGGGGCGCGCAACGAACGACTGGTCCACGTGCGAGGATTCAACTCGCGCCAGGTGCCGTTGTTCATCGACGGCATCCCGGTTTATGTGCCCTACGACGGCAACGTGGACCTGAACCGCTTCACCACTTTCGATATCGGCGAGATCAATGTCAGCAAAGGATTTTCGTCGGTGCTGTACGGACCCAATACCCTGGGCGGCGCCATCAACCTGGTCAGCCGGAGACCCACCCGGCGACTGGAGGGCAACGTCGGAACGGGCGTGGGATTCGACAGCCATTTCGACTACAACTTCTATCAAGGCCACGTCAATGTGGGCACGAACCAGGGAACCTGGTATGCCCAGGGCGGATTCTCCTACCTGGATCGCCAGTTCTTCCGCTTGTCCGAGGATTTCGTGCCGACCCGGAGCGAAGACGGCGGCAGAAGAGACAACAGCGGGAATACCGATTACAAGGGCAGCTTCAAACTCGGCTATACGCCCAACGACACCGACGAGTACGCCATCAGCTATTACAACCAGAACGGGCGCAAGGACACGCCGCCGTACGCGGGCACCGATCCGACCGTGTCGCCGCGTTTCTGGCGCTGGCCCTACTGGAACAAGGAGAGCGTGTATTTCGTTTCGCGCACCGCCTTCCTGGAGGATCACTATGTAAAGACCCGGCTTTATTACGACACCTTCGAGAATGCGCTCGACTCCTACGACGACGCCCGCTACACCACGCAGCGCAGGCCGTTCGCTTTCGCCAGCAAATATGACGACTACACCTTTGGCGCCGGCCTCGAGTACGGCACCACGATTCTCGACGATCATCTGATCAAGGCCTCTTTCAGCTACAAGCAGGACGTGCACCGGGAGGTCGACGATCTCAACCTGGGAACGCCGACCGAACGCTACGCCGACCAGGTCTTTTCCTACGGGCTGGAAGACACGATCACCCTCACCGACCGTCTGAAACTTTCCCTGGGCGTCAGTCACGACAGTCAGGACCAACTCCAGGCTCGGGCATTCACCAGCGGCGTATCGGAACGTTTCCCGCTGTACAACCGATCGGCGATCAACGGGCAGGGCGGGTTGTTCTACGATGTGACCGACAATACGCAGGTGCATGCCTTCGTGGCGCGGAAAACCCGCTTTCCGACCATCAAGGACCGGTATTCCTTCCGGCTCGGTTCGGCCATCCCGAATCCGCAATTGGAACCGGAAGACACCCTCAACTACGAGCTGGGCTTCGACAGCCGGCAAGGACCGGTAGAGTTCGGCGCGAGCTTTTTCTACAGCGACATCTCCGACGCCATCGAAAGCGTCACCATCGCGCCCACGGCTTGCAGCCGTCCGCCCTGTTTCCAGCTGCAGAACATCGGGAAGGCCGAGCATCTCGGCTACGAGGCGTTCGCGACCTATACGCTGGACGACACCTTGAAGCTGCACGCCAATTACACCTTCCTGGATCGCAACAACCGGACGAATCCCAATATCCGGCCGCTCGATACGCCCAAGCACAAGGTTTTTGCGTATCTCGAATACACGCCCTGGCAGTACACCCGCTTCATCGCCAGCACCGAGTACAACGCCAGCCGCTTCAGCAGCTCCGACGGACGACGGCAGGCGGACGCCTTCCTCATCGGAAATCTCAAGGCGGTGTGGCTGGTGCGCAAGGACCTGGACGCGGAGTTCGGGGTGCACAATGTGTCCGACGAAAACTACGCCTACGAGGAGGGATTCCCGGAACCGGGCCGTACTTACTTCATGAACGCCAATTTCAGGTTTTGAGCAGGGGGTACGGCGATGATCCTAAAAACGGCAGTTGACCGCTCCCAGTCAAGCGAAAAGCCTCATGAAACCCGACTGTCCACTGAACTATCAGCATCACCTTACGGGCGAAGGCGCTACGCACCCGATTGCATAGCTGGCAGACCACCTGGCGGCGTTGCTCCTCCTTGTGGGGGACGGCCCCACTGCGTCGTCGCGCCTTGCCATCCGGTCTGCCAGCCATACACTCGGACGCGTCCAACTGCCGATTTTAGGACGATCAGAACTCTATTCCTCTTCGTTCTTCGTCTTGCATTGGGGGTTATTTCCGGCACGGCTGCGGCCGATGCCGCCGAACGGCTGGTCGTGCTGACCGCCTATCCCGAGGACGTGGTTTCCCGTTATCAGGCCGCCTTCAAGAAGGCCCGGCCGGACATCGATCTTGAGATCATTTGGCGCATGCCGCGCGACGCCCTGCCTTATCTCCGGCAATCCGGGCAGGGCGGTGTGGACGTCTACTGGTCCGCCGCTTATGCCAACTTTCTGGCTCTGAAGTCCGAGCATGCCTGGCGGAAACTGGCCGCCGATCGGGCTGCTGTTCCGGAACGGGTGGGCGACGCTCCGATCGCCGATCCCGAGGGCTATTTCGCCGCGACCGAGATGGCCGGTTACGGCTTCGGGCTCAATCCCGAGTATCTCCGCCGGCATTCTTTGCCGGCTCCGAAAACCTGGGAGGACCTGGCCAGGCCTGAGTTCGAGGGCCATCTGCTCTTTCCGATTCCGTCCAAGGTGGGTTTCGCGCCGATGCTGGCGGACGTGGTGCTCGAAGCTTGCGGCTGGGAAAAAGGCTGGTCGCTCTTGAGCGAAATCGCTGCCAACAACGAATTGTTCGCGCCCGGCGGACCGTTCATGACCGATATTCTGACGAGCGAAAAGAAAGGCATTGCCGTGTCGATGGACTTTTTCTTCGCCTCGGCGATCGCGAACGGCGCGCCGCTGGCTTTTGAGTATCCTGATCGGGTCGGCTACTCGCCGGCCCATGTCGCTATCGCGGCATCGACCGGAAAGCCCGAAGCGGCCAAGGCGTTCGTGGAGTTTCTCTTATCCCAAGAGGGTCAAAAAATCCTGTTTCATCCGGATATCCGGAAACTGCCGGTTCGGCCGGATGTGTACCGATCCGCTCCCGCGGGGTATTTCCGCCCGTTCGAGCAACCCGGAAACGGCTTCGGTTACGATGCCGCGCGAAATCTCGCCCGCCTGCCCCTGGTCAGCACGCTCTTCGATGCCGCCATCGCCAGCCGGCACGAAGCGTTGAAGTCCCTGTGGGCGCTGGTGCGCCGGGCCGAAGCGGAGGCGAAACGGTTGGGAAAAGTCGACATGCTGGAGAAAGCGGCGCGGGCGCGAGCATTGGCGGGCAGCGTTCCCGTCTCGGAATCGGAAGCCGAAGTGCTGAAAAGTCAATTTAAGCCTCGGTCCGAACAGGGCGATGCTCAACACCGTGTCGACGCGGCAAAGTCCGCATGGCGCGAATCGATCGAGCGCAACGCCGCTGAAGCGGAACGCCTGGCGCGCGAGGTGCTGGCCGCAGCCGGCCAAGGAGGCGGCGCGTGATGCGTCTCTCCCTCGTTCTTGCGCTATCGCTCGGAGCGGCTTCGGCGGCGGGCGCCGCGGAGACCTTGTCCGGCGGCAGTTCCACGGTAACCGATGCCGGCAGGGAGGCGTATTCCCGTCCGAGCCCCGCGTTGACGCCGGAAAGATTACCCGAGTTCTTCAAGGGACGGGGTCTGTTCCGCCAAAGCTGGGTCATTCCCCCGGCCGAGGACATCGAGATTGCCGGGCTCGGGCCGTTGTACAATCGGATTTCGTGCGCCGCCTGCCATCTCAAGAACGCCCGCGGCAAGTCGCCGGACGGTCCGGACGACGACGCCGGCGGGCTGCTGATCCGGTTGAGCGTGCCGGGCCGGTCCGAAAACGGCGGGCCGCGACCGCATCCGGTATACGGCGATCAACTGCAAAACCACGGGATCCCCGGCGTGGCGGAGGAGGGCAGGGTTTCTATCGAGTACGCGGAGTTTGCCGTCACGCTGGCCGACGGCGAAACGGTTTCCCTCCGAACACCCAAGATCGTTTTGAGCGATCTCCGCTACGGACCTTTGGAAGGGGACGTGCTCATGTCCGCCCGCGTGGGGCCTGCGGTATACGGGCTGGGACTGCTCGAAGCCGCGAGCGACGAGACCTTGCTGGATCTGGAGCGCCGCTCCAAGCGGGACGGCATCGAGGGCCGCGTCAACCGGGTGTGGGATGCGGCAAGCGGACGGGTTGCGATCGGCCGTTTCGGGCACAAGGCCAATGTGCCGAATCTTCCGCAGCAAATCGCCGGCGCCTTCCTGGGTGACATGGGCATCACCTCGTCCTTGTTGCCCGAGGAGAACTGCACGGCAACGCAGAAAGACTGCCGCATGGCGCCCTCTGCCCGCCGTCCGGAACTCGCGCCGGAACAGCTCGATGCCGTCGTGCTCTATGTCCGGAGCCTTGCGGTGCCCGCGCGACGAAACCCGGATGATCCGGAGGTCGTGCGCGGCGAATCCCTCTTTCGTGAGATCGGCTGCAACGAGTGCCACGTCGAAACGCTCCAAACCGGCCGTTTTGCGCCGCTGCCGGAGCTGTCGAACCAGACGATTCACCCCTACACCGATCTCCTGGTCCACGATATGGGCGCTGAACTCGCCGACGGACGGCCCGATTTCCAGGCAGGCCCGCGTGAATGGCGCACAGCGCCTTTGTGGGGTATCGGTTTGGCTGCGAGCATCGCCGAACACACCACCTTTCTCCACGACGGTCGTGCCCGCAACATCCTGGAAGCCGTGTTATGGCATGGCGGCGAAGCCGCCATCGTGCGGGATCGGGTGAAAGGGCTCGGGAAATCGGACCGGCAGGCATTGCTGCGGTTTCTCGAGTCGCTTTAGGCGATCGGGCGAGAACCCGGCTAATTCCATCCGGCATACCAGTGAACGTTAATCGTAGGGTGGGTTAGGCGCGTACCGGAAACCGTTTTCTGGCGGTCACCGGGCTATGAACGCACCGTAACCCACCGGTTCCGCGGCCTTGTCCGGTGGGTTACGGCGGGCGACACCACCAGGGAACATTGCCGGCTCAATGCAATGCGCGCCTAACCCACCCTACAAAATGAATGCCTTAATCGCTAGAGGTTGCATTGTCGTCCAAGCATCTTTGGACAATGACCTTCGATCCAGAGAAAGCTCTTCCCGAATTGATCTGCTGGCAGCTTAATCACGCTGCTTGGGCAAACGCTTGGTTTAGACGCGCAATGCAGGGTGGGATTATGGACGCTATCCAGTCCAGCACGTTGAAAACCCTTCAACTACCGCTGCCAGGCTTGGATGAACAGGCTCTAATCTTTGATCGATACCAGAAAATTACGGATCGAACTCGAAAGGATTCTGACCAGCTTGATAAGCTGAGGAAACAAAAACTCGGCCTCATGCAAGACCTCCTCATCGGCAAAGTCCCGGTGCAGGTCGATGAGCCGGTCCCGAAGGCTGTGAATGGCTAACCACTACCCCAGCCTGAATCCCGAGAAGGCGCTGATCTGGCGCATTGTCCACAGGAACAACCTGCCATGGATTCTGGATAACGGCCTGCACTGCGCCAACTCGGCCGTGCTGGCGCCCAGTTACGTCAACATTGGCAACCCCGATCTGATCGACAAACGCCGACACCGCGTGGTGCCGATTGCGCCGGGCGGGACGCTGGCCGAATACGTTCCGTTCTACTTCACGCCGTTCTCGGTGATGATGAAGAATATCCACTCGGGCAGGGGTGTGCCGCAGCGCCGGAACGAAGAAATCGTGATTTTGGTGTCCAGCCTATACCGGATTCAGGAACTGGGATTGCCGTTCATTTTCACCAATGCGCACGCCTACCCGGACTGGACCAACTACTACCGTGATATGAGCCAGCTCGCGTAGGGCGCAATAGCGTACTCGCGTATTGCGCCGCATGAGCAACGATCGGACCGTTTATCGCTGGCCATACCACTCGATCCGCCAATGCCTGTATTTTCAAGGTGTATCATTGTTCACTTGTCACCTTGAAACAGGTATTCCAATGCCCGACTATCGGCGTTATCGCGTACCCGGCGGCACCTATTTCTTCACTGTCAATCTGCTCGAACGTTACCCGAACGATTTGCTTGTCCGGCACATCCACCTGCTTTGAACTGTGGTACGGGAGATTCGGACAAAACGGCCATTCCATATCGACGCCTGGGTGGTCTTGCCGGATCACCTGCACGTGGTCTGGACGCTTCCGCCCGACGATGACGATTTCACCAATCGATGGCGGTTGATCAAGCAAGGCTTCTCGAAAGGATTGTCACCGACGGAACGGCGCTCGAAGATACGCCTCGCGCGTGGCGAGCGTGGAATATGGCAACGTCGGTTTTGGGAACACGCGATTCGCGATGAAGAGGATTATGCGGCGCACATGGATTATTGCCATATCAACCCAGTGAAGCATGGCTATGTCCAACGAGTGTCGGAGTGGCCCCATTCGACGTTTCATCGCTATGTCGAAGGTGGTGTTTATCCGCTTAATTGGGCCAACGGGCCGGGTGGCGACTGGACCATGGGCGAGCGGGTTTAACACTCATCCGGCGCAATACGCGAGTACGCTATTGCGCCCTACGTGGGTTTATCGCTGAATCGGAGACCAGGCCATGAAACTCATGTCCACAGTCCCTTCCCCGGAAACCGAGGCCATACTCAAGGCCCTGCGGGAAGCCGTTGCCAAAACCCTGGAACGGAAGCGGCGGCTCGGTCAGTACGCTGTCATTTGGCGGGACGGGCGTCCCGTGTTCATCGGCGACGACGCACCCAAGCCTACGACCTGACCCGCAATGTCCGAATACACCGAAGTCGAACAGCCCTTCCTGCAACAGCTCGAAGCCCTGGGCTGGACCGTCGTCGACCAGGGCGCCGGGCTGCCCCAGGAGGCCGGCCGGAGCCTCCGCGCCAACTTTCGCCAATGGTTGCTCCCGGAAGTATTCGACGCCGCGGTGCGGTCCATCAATCGCACGGACGACGGCCAGGAGTGGCTGATGGATCGGCAATTGGAAGATCTGCGCAGTCAGTTGTTGCGCCAGCCCAACCGGACCTTGTTGGAGGCCAATGAGGCCATTCAGTCACTGCTATTCAAGGCCCAGGCCGACGTCAATGAGTTGACCGGGGAAGCCGACCCGGTGGTGCGGCTGATCGATTTCCGCCATCCCGAAAACAATCGGTTCCATGCCATCAACCAGTTCCGCGTCGATACGCCGGGCTGCGTTAAAACCTTCATCGTTCCGGATATCGTGCTGTTCGTGAACGGTATCCCCCTGGCCGTCGTGGAATGCAAGAAAGGCTCGGAAACCTGCGCGAACCCGATGCAGGAGGCATTCGTCCAGTTGCAGCGCTATATGCGCCGACGCAAGGAGACCGAAGCGGCGGGCCTGAAGGAAGGGGAGCCCCGGTTGTTTCACAGCAACCTGCTCTTGATCCGCACCTGCGGCATCGAGGCCGACTACGGGACCATCACCTCGGGCGAGGAGCATTTCTTCGCATGGAAGACGCTCTACCCTCGGGACGACGCAACACGCGAGGGGATGAACGCCCAGCAGCAGTTGATTGCCGGGATGTTCGCGAAGCCGAATCTGCTGCACATCCTGCGCACCTGCTCGGTATTCATGGATACCGATGGCGGATCGCGGGTGAAGGTGGTGTGCCGCTACCAGCAGTTTCGCGCGGCCAACAAGATCGCGGAGCGTTTGCGGACCGGCCGAACGGCGATGGCGCGCAGCGGCGTGGTATGGCACACCCAAGGCTCGGGCAAATCGCTGACGATGGTGTTCCTGGCCCGGATGCTGCGCGCCAGCCGCGATCTGGCCGATTACAAGATCGTGCTCGTGAATGACCGGCAGGATCTGGAGGAACAGCTCGGGGAAACCGCGACCCTGATCGGCGGCCGGGTTAACGTGATCGAATCCCGGCAGGCCTTGCGCCGGCACCTGGCGACCGACAGCTCCGACATCAACATGGTGATGATCCACAAGTTTCAGGAACACAAGCAGACCCTGACCAACACCGTGGCCGAGGCGCTGGGCACCTATCGGGCGATGCCCTCGGGCAAGACTTTCGGGGTGGTGAACGCCTCGGAGCGGATCATCCTGATGATCGACGAGGCGCACCGCACGCAAAGCGCCGAATTGGGCGACAACCTGTTCGAGGCCTTTCCCAATGCCACGCGCGTGGCCTTTACCGGCACGCCGCTGATTACCGAACGCCACGGCGAGAAGAAAACCCACAAGCGCTTCGGCGAGTACATCGACACCTACCGGCTGATGGACGCGGTGAACGATGGGGCCACCCTGCAAATCCTGTACGAGGGGAAAACCGCGGACAGCGCGCTGAACGAAAAGCACGCCTTCGATCAGGCCTTCGAAGACCTGTTCCGTGATCGCAGCGAAGAGGAATTGCTGGCGATCAAGCGGAAATACGGCGCCACCGGCGATGTTCTGGAAGCCGAAAACCGCATCAATGCCATTGCCGAGGACCTGGTTAGCCACTACGTCGACAATATCCTGCCCAACGGTTTTAAGGCGCAGGTGGTGTGCCATTCCAAGCTGGCCTGCGTGCGCTACCAGGCCGGCATCGAGGCCGCGCTGGCTGAACGCATCAAGCTGGAGGAGGCCGAATCACCGCCCGATGGGGAGCTGATCAAACGCCTGCGTTTCCTGAAGACTGCGGTCGTGGTGTCGTCGGACGGCACCAATGAGCCGGCCTATATCACCCACGTCCGCAAGCAGGCCGCGCGGATGAGCGCTGTCGACGACTTCTGCCGGGGCTTCGATCTTGATGATCCGGATCGGGAATACACCGGCATTGCCTTCCTGATCGTTTGCGACATGCTGCTCACCGGCTTCGATGCCCCCATCGAGCAGGTGATGTACATCGACAAGAAGCTGCGCGAGCACACCTTGCTGCAAGCCATCGGCCGAACCAACCGGGTGAAGAAGGGCAAGCAGCGCGGCTATATCGTGGATTACATCGGGCTGTCCAATCATTTGACGGATGCCCTGAGCCTCTATGCCGCCAGCGATGAACTACAGGAACTCCATGACGGGATGCAAAGCATCGCCTCGGAGCTTCCGGTGCTGGAGGAGCGTTATCAACGCCTGTTGCAGCATCTTGCGGCGCTGGGGGTGAAAGACATCAAGGCCTTCGTGACCGGCGCCTCGAATGATCCGGAGACCGATGCCGCGATCGTGCACGAGGCCGTAAAAGCCTTGAAGGATGAAAGGCAGCGGGCTGACTTCGAGGTCTATCTGAAGAAGTTCCTGCTGAGCCTGGACATCATTCTGCCCCAACCCGAAGCCCATCCTTACCGGGTGTCCGCACGGCGCTTCGGTTACATCCTGCAAGCCACGAAGGAACGCTACAAGGACACGAGCATCGATCTGGGCGGCGCCGGCGAAAAGGTGAAGGCACTGATCAACGAGTATCTGATCAGCCTGGGCATCAACCCCAAGATCGAGCCTACGGAACTCCTGGCCGAGGATTTCCTGGAAAAGCTGGCCTTACACGCGGGCAAGAATAGCGAGGCCAAGGCCAGCGAGATGGAGCACGCGATTCGCAAACATTGCACGGTGCACCACGACGAGGACCCTGCGTTCTACAAGAGCTTGTCGGAAAAGGTCGATGCCCTGATCGAAAAGCATCACGAAGAGTGGGATTTGCTGGCGGAGAAGCTGGCCGAACTTCGTGCTGAGGCCATCGCCGGCCGCCGAACCGGCGCGGACGGTATGAGCCGGGAGGCCACGACCTTCTACGAGCACATCCTTCAGGTTGGCTTCGCCGTCGGTTCCATAAATGATGGGGAGAAAGCCAAATTCAAGGTGCTGATGGAGACGACCGTGGAGGTGCTCCAGGAAACCATCGCCAGCGTCGATTTCTGGCAAAACCCCGATAAGCAAAAGCGCGTTCGGGGGATGATCAAGAACGAGATTGCCAAGTCGGGGATCGAGGAGCTCAAACAGAATCGCGAGCGCGTGACCGTGGAAATCATGAAGTTGGCGAAGAATCGTCATGATGAGTTGATTCGCACGATACGGGCCGGGGCGGCATAAATGCGGATCCGCCGGGTTCGCGACATCGATTATCAACTGCTGCCGGGCACGGAACGGCGGACCACCGATATCGTGATCGAACGCAATGGCGTGATCACGGTACGTCCGCCACTCCGCATGACGCCCGAGCAGGTGGACGAGACCGTGTTCAGCAAGCGGCTGTGGATTTACCGCAGCCTGGCCGAGTGGCGCGACCTCAACGCCGCGCGAATCACCCGGGAGTGGGTGAATGGCGAATCCTTTCCATACCTGGGCAGCAACTATCGCCTTCAGCTTGTGCGCGAACAGGATGAGCCGCTCAAGCTCAAGGATGGCCGATTCTGCTTGCTGCGCTCAGTCTTGGAGGCTGGGGGCAAAGCGGCCGCGCAACAGGTCTTTCAGGTGTTTTACGAGGAAAAAGGCCTTCCTCGCATCGAGAAGCGGGTAGCCTATTTCGCGAATAGGGTCGGTGTCTCGCCGGGGGCAGTCCAGGTCAGGGATCTTGGATATCGGTGGGCCTCCTGCCTGAAAAATGGCAGTCTTCATTTTCACTGGAAATGCTTGATGGCTCCGCTGACCATTATCGACTATATCGTGGTCTACGAGCTATGCCACCTGCATCACCGGGACCACTCGGATGCATTCTGGAATGAAGTCGATAAAGTCCTGCCGGACTACCGTGACCGTAAAGAGTGGCTGCGAACTCATGGCGCTGAGCTGGATCTTTAGACTCGTTCGCCGGAAACAGCATTCCATCTGCCAGGCTGGAGCATTTTCATATCTACCGTACGTCCCTCCACGTAGGTTAGCAAACCTATGCTGATGCCACCGCCGGGCCAAAGGGATTCGTCGGCAAAGGATTGCCGACCTACGACTGAGCACCCTGTAGGTCGGGAATCCTTTCCCGACGTCACGGCTCGGCCAACGGATGCGTCGGCAAAGGATTGCCGACCTACGACCGCGCACCTGTAGGTCGGGAATCCTTTCCCGACGTCACGGCTCGGCCAACGGATGCGTCGGCAAGGGATTGCCGACCTACGACCGTGCACCTGTAGGTCGGGAATCCTTTCCCGACATTCGCTAGATTTTTTTGTCGTACGAGCGAAGCCGTAGGATGTGGTGACCGTAGGGAACCGCATCGGTCGCGATTGATGCGGTTTACTTCGTTCAGCGCACCTTACGAGCCGTTCCCGGAGGATCGGGGTCGGCACACCGGAGTCCCGGATTCGCACCGGGGAACGACTCGGGAAACAAGCAAATATGCGAGGCGGGATAAGGCGATAGCCGCCGGTTCACGGACTGTTGTACAGCACTTCGCCCAGCACTCCGATATCGTAGCCGCCCGGCCTGCGGGCCTTTTCCGCGAATTCCGGGCCAGCAGGTCGTGAATCTTGCGCTCTTTAAGACGGAGATAACGAGCCACTTCGGGAACCGTCATCATTTCCCGCGTATCCGATCGTCTGATGGCACGATCGGGGCTCAAAACGTTTTTGAACGTGAAAGATAAGGCAATTCAGGGCTATACACGCGTAAACGGGGTGGAATGTACCCCAAGATATTGGGTTATGTATGAAACCCCATATCGCCCAGTGCCTGCCGTACCCTTTCATCGGCGAGCAGTTCCCGAAACCGGCGTACGCCGGGCCTTTCCAGGCGGCTTTTCGGCACCAGGAAATCGTAATGCCCGTCCTGGACGGGGATGAACCCTAGACCGTACTGGGCGGCGACCGTTTCGATAGCGACGCCCCAGTCGGCGCGGCCCTGCGCCACGGCGGCGGCCACGGCGTTGTGGGATTTGGGCTGCACCGCGTAGCCCGGCGGTTTCTCGCCTCCCAGCAATCTGTCGATCAGAATGCGGGTGCCGCTGCCGCTATTGCGGTTGATCATGAGACAGCCCGCATCCGCGCGCGCCGTGGCGAGCGCCGCTTCCAGCGTTTTTCCCTCAAACCGGGCGTCGTTCTTGCGGAACACGATGCCCTGCATGCGGCGGTAGCCGGGGACCAGTTCGAGTTCCGGCGTCAGCAGATGGCGGTTGTATTCACCGGTCGCGGGGTCCATGAGATGCACCCCGGCGATGTCGCATTCACCCCGCTTGACCGCCGCCGCGCCGCCCATGCTGCCGACATAAAGGGCTTTGACGCTCAAGGCCTGCTGCTGCAATAGCGTCAACAGATAATCCAGCCCCGCGCACTGGCTGCCCATAAACACCAGTTCGGCGGGCTCCAAAGCCTGGCCGAGCAGCTGCACCGATACCGCACTGCCGGCCGGAACCTGTTCGGTGCGTTGATCGATGGCGATGAAGCCGTCGGCGAAGTTGAAGGCGGTCACCGCGCCCGAGCCTTTTCCCATCGGGTAGGCCGCGAGTCCCTCGTCGGTCGGCATCAGGCTGACCAGCAGGTATTCGGTGCGGCCCCGCTCGGAAGCCACCCGTACCGGCAGCGTCGCATCCACCGTTCGTGTGCGCGCGCTCGACAGTCCCGCCATGCGCCTCAGTACCGGCGCAACAAATTCATGAAAATTGAAGATGGCCGAGGTGGGAAAACCGGGCAGAACCACCACCGGCTTGCCGTCGGTAACGGCCAGGCAAATCGGTTTGCCGGGTTTGAGCGCGACGCCGTGCGCCACCACGCCGGGATTCTGCAAGGCGCTGACGGCGCGGTAGGACAGATCGCCCGCGCCTTTCGAGGTGCCGCCGGACAGCAGCACCATGTCGCATGCCAGGGCTTGCTCCAATGCGCCGGCCAGCGCGGTTTCGTCATCCGGCACCACGCCCAGGCCGACCGGTTCGCCGCCCAGTTCGCGCACCGCCGCCGCGAGTATGGTGCCGTTGGAATCGTAGACTTTGCCGGGGCGGAGCGGTTCGCCGGGTGGAACGATTTCGTTGCCGGTGGAGATGACGGCGACGCGCGGACGGCGGTAAACCTCGACCCGGTCCAGGCCGATGGCAGCCAACACCCCGAGTTCCCGTGACGTGAGCCATTGCCCCGCGCGCATCACGGTTTCACCCTTGGCGATGTCGGTTCCGGCGAACGCGATGAACTGGCCGGGCAGGGCGGGTTTGCGGATTTCGACGCGGAGCGGCTGGCGGTCTTCCAGCAGATCGGTGTGCTCGATCATCACGACCGCATCGGCGCCGCGGGGCAGCATGCCGCCGGTGGCGATGGCGGTGGCGCTGCCGGCGGCAACCGCGAGTCCGGGTTCGACACCGGGCGCGAGCACTTCCGGATTCAACGACAACACGGCCGGCGTTTCGTCGCTGGCGCCGTAAGTATCCCCTGACTGGACCGCAAAGCCGTCGACGCTGGCCCGGTCGAAACCCGGCGCGTCAACCGGAGCCTTTACCGTGCGTGCCAGCACTCGGCCCAGGGCATCGCCGAGCGGAACGGTCTCGCAGCCGGACGGCTCCAGCCGGAGATGAGCATGAAACCGGGCCGCCGCTTCGGTTCGGTCTATGACGTCCAGGAATTGTTCCTGGCGGGCGGCGCGCCGCAGGTCGTCGTTATTGGACATGGTTCGATTCCGAATCCAGGAAGTTATAAAGGCATAGGGTGACTTCGGCGCCGGCGGGGTAACCTTCGGAGTCCTCGGGCACCAGCAGAAATCCGTCGGCAGCGGCGAGGGCGGAGAGGCGGGTATTGCCGCCGGTGGCGACCGGTTCGGCGCCGTTCGGCGTCAGACGCACCCGGCAATAATCGACGCTGCCGAGTTCCGAGCTGATTTTTTTCGTGAGTGCGGCACGGCGTACCGGATACGGCCAGGCCGTGCTTCGCCCGCCCATGCGCCGGATGGCCCGGCCCGCCAAGAGATCGTAAGCGCACAGGCAGGCGACTGGATTGCCCGGCAGGAGAAAGACCGGGGTGTTTCCGACGGCCCCGATCCCGGTCGAGCGGCCCGGTTCCAGGGCGATGCCGTGCCAGGCCAGCTCTCCTGCGGTTTCCAGCGCTTCGGCGGCGCGGTCGTTCCAGCCTTCGCCGCTGCTGCCCACGATCAGCATCGCGTCGATGTTTTCCGGACGCAGCGCTTCCGCAATCGCATCGTCGGCCAGGTGCAGGCACGCCTCGACCTCGCCCCCGTCGCGCGCCACCAGGGCTTTCAGCATCGGCGAAGCGGCCTCGAAATGCTGATGGGCACGCCGTTCCTGTCCCGGAATGGCCAAATCGTCGCCGCTGATCACGAGCCTTATCCGGGGCCGTCTGACGACGGGAATCCGGTCCATGCCGCAGGCGGCCAGCAGGGCCAGATCCTGGGGCCGTAACAGCCGGCCTTGCGGCAGCAGCGGACTGCCGCGTGCGAGATCCTTGCCGCGCCGGACGACGTTCTCGCCCGGCGGAACCGCGGTCGCGATATTCACGAAACGCCCGGCTTCCTCGCCCAGCGAGGCCGCAACCATCGTGTCCGCGCCTTCCGGAATCGGCGCGCCGGCCGCGACTCGCGTGGTGGTTCCGGGGGGCAGGGCGGGTGCCGCGTCGAGCCGTTGTAGCACGGCCGGACTATAGGCTCCCGCCCCGACGGTTTCCACCCCGCGTACGGCATAGCCATCGACGGCGGCGCGGTCGAAAGACGGCAGGTCGACGGGCGACGGGATGGTTTCGGCGAGCACGCGCCCGCAGGCTTCGGACACGGCAACCGGTTCCGAAGGCAATGCCGAAACCCGACGGTCCAGCCAGTTCAGCACCTCGTCGACCGATTCGTAGCGGGTGAAGGTTTTCATGGGTAGCGCGCGGATAAGGAATCCGGGATCAATCCATCCATTCGATCACGTGATCTTCCACGTATTCCGCGTCGGTTTCCGGAATCGCGAAACGGCGCACGGAAATGCCGGCATCGTGCACGGCATCGGGATCGCCGCAAACCAGATGATGCCAGGCGGGCAGGTCCAGGCCTTGCGCCAGCAGACGGTAAGCGCAGGTGGACGGAAGCCAATGGTATTGGGTGAAACCGGCGCGCAGGTCCAGGCATTCCGGAACCCGGGACGTGCGCTCTTTATAATGGGTGCAACGGCAGGCCCCGATATCGAGCAGCCGGCATGCCACGCTGGTGAAGAACAGTTCGCCGGTGTCTTCGTCCTCGATCTTGTGCAGACAGCATTTTCCGCAGCCGTCGCACAGAGACTCCCATTCCTGCTCGGACATTTGGTCCAGTGATTTTTCGCGCCAGAAGGGAGTTTTCATGAGTTCGAAGAAACGGCTGGTGAATTCGGAAGGCTCATTTTAGCCGCAAATTCATCCGGTGAGCGTTGTAGGATGGGCAAAGCGTAGCGTGCCCATCGAGCTTAAAAGATGGGCACGGTCTGTCGGCCTTTGCCCATCCTGCATTTCTCATTTTACCGGTGAGTTCGGAAACGAACGCTTCGGAGGAGAGGAGCGTATCACTTATGTTGCAATAACGATGCGCATTTGCAATAAAGTGCGACCCCCCGCGCTCCGGCGACGGGAACCCGAACTCGGTGATGGCGCCCGAAGCGTTGGCGACCGCCCTATCGCCCGCGGCATGCGGGCGGTCGGGTCTCAGCCGCGATCCGATTTGCCGGGAGGGAGTCTTGTCTAAAAGCAAAGCCCGTGTTTCAACCCCAACCCTGACAGGAGGATTTATGGACCCGAACGACATTTCCCGCTTAAACCGGCGCTTCGGCATCGCCGGCGAGGTGGTCTTCAGGGAAGGTCCGAACGGGCAGGGTGTGGTGGAGATCAGTAATGCCCGGGCCATGGCGGCGATCGCCTTGCAAGGGGCTCATCTGATGAACTGGGCGCCGCATCGGGAGGAGCCGGTCGTTTGGTTATCGCCGAAAGCGAAGTTCGGTCCGGGCAAGGCAATACGCGGGGGCGTACCGGTGTGCTGGCCGTGGTTCGGGCCCCATGCGGGCGAAGCCTCTTTTCCCGCGCACGGTTTCGCGCGCACCCAGCCGTGGGAAGTGATCGACGTGCAGGCGCTGGAGGACGGTTCGAACCGTTTGGGCTTTCGCCTCATCCGGAGCGAGGAAACCTACGCGTTATGGCCGCATTCGACGCCGCTGGAGCTGTACATGATCATAGGCGCGGCGCTGGAAATGGAGCTGGTGACGCATAACGACGGGCCGGCGCCGGTCATCCTGGGGGAAGCCCTGCATGCCTATTTTCAAGTCAGCGATATCGGACGGATCGCGATTCAGGGCTTCGATGGCTGTCCCTATATCGACCGAATGGATCACGGCCGACGCAAACAGCAGAAGGGACCGGTGATCTTCGACCGGGAGACCGACCGGATTTATCTCGAATCCACCGCCGATTGCGTGATCGTCGATCCGGGTTTGCAGCGGCGCATCCGCATCGCCAAGCGGGGCAGCCGCTCCACCGTGGTATGGAATCCGTGGGCGGCGAAAGCCGAGGCGCTGGGCGATTTCGAGCGGGACGGCTATCTCGGCATGGTGTGCGTGGAGAGCGCCAATGCCGCGGACGATAGGGTGACGATCGCGCCGGGCGGGACCCACCGTCTGTGGGTGCGTTATACGGTAGAACCGTGGGACTGAGCGCTCGGGCTTTGAATTTCTGTGCGTAAAGAAAGTAAAGTCCTATTCGAATCACCCTCACCCCAACCCAATCACTCCGCACATTCCCTGTGCGGAGCCGCAAGCGGCGCTCACGCGTGCAAATCGGCAGTCCTACCGATTTGTCCCAGAGGGAGAGGGAGCTCTTGTGGCTTTACTTTCTTGACCATTAGTAACCGACCGAAGCATGGAATTACTCTATCAAGACGACTTCATCGTGGCGGTGAACAAGCCTGCCGGCCTGCTCGTCCACCGCAGCGCGATCGATCGCCACGAAACCCGCTATGCCATGCAGATCGTTCGCGACCGGCTTGGGCGCCGGGTGTATCCGGTCCATCGCCTGGACAAGCCGACCTCGGGCGTATTGGTGTTCGCGCTCGATGCGGACACCGCGCGGCGGATGACGGAGCTGTTCTCCCAAAGCGCCGTCGAGAAGACCTATCTCGCGGTGGTCCGCGGCTATACTGCGGAAACCGGAACCATCGATTATGCGCTGGCGGAACAATCCGACCGTATGACCGACGCCAAAGCCTTGCGCGACAAACCGGCCCAGCCTGCGGTAACGGGCTACCGGCGGCTGGGAGCCGCGGAACTGCCGTTCGCGGTGGGACGTTATCCGACCGCTCGCTATTCGCTGTTGCGGGTTTTCCCCAAGACCGGGCGGAAACACCAGATCCGGCGCCACATGAAGCATATTTTTCATCCGGTGGTGGGCGATACCAGTCATGGCGACGGGCGCCACAACGAATTTTTCAGGGTCCATTTCGCCTGCTTCCGCCTGCTGCTCTGCGCAACCGATCTCGCCTTCACCCATCCCGCAACGGGCGAGAAGCTGCATCTGGAAGCCACCCCGGATGATTCTTTTCGGCGTATCGTCGACAATTTGGGCTGGGCCGGGCTTTTGAACAAGGTCCCGGAATTCGTGGGTATCAGATAAACCACTATGATCCATACACCTAAGACTCATATCATGGCCTTGTTCTGCGATTTCGAGAACATCGCCCTTGGCGTGCGCGATGCCAAATATGCCGCTTTCGATGTCCAGAAAGTGCTGGAACGACTGCTGCTCAAAGGCAATATCGTGGTCAAGAAAGCCTATTGCGACTGGGACCGCTACAAGGAGTTCAAGGGCGGCATGCACGAAGCGGCCTTCGAGCTGATCGAAATTCCGCACGTGCGCCAATCGGGCAAGAATTCCGCCGATATCCGCATGGTCGTCGATGCGCTCGACCTTTGCTACACCAAGTCGCACGTCGACACCTTCGTGATCATCAGCGGCGACTCGGATTTTTCGCCCCTGGTCAGCAAACTGCGGGAGAACAACAAGCTCGTCATCGGCGTCGGCGTGAAAAAGTCCACTTCCGATCTGCTGATCGCCAATTGCGACGAATTCATTTTTTACGACGATCTGGTGCGCGAGGCCGCGAAGCCGAGGCCCAAGGCCAGGCGCGCGCCGGCCAAGGCGGCGCGCCAGGCGGACGCGGAAGGCGAAAAGAAGGCCGAGGAAGACAAGAAACAGCAAGCGCTGGATTGGGTGCTGGAGACGGTCGAGGATCTGCTGGAAGAGCGCGGGGAGGAAGAGAAGGTGTGGGGGTCCATGGTCAAGCAGGCGCTGAAGCGGCGCAAGCCCGGTTTCAACGAGAGCTATCACGGTTTCCGCACATTCGGGAAACTGCTGGAGGAGGCTCGGGAGCGCAAGCTCTTGAAACTGGAATACGACGAGAAATCCGGCGGTTACATCATCGAGGGTTTGGCTCGGGAAGACTAGAAGACCGCGGCCGGCCTTCACCACGGCTTGCCGAAATACACGGGTCCTCGGAAGCCGCGTTTTCGGTATTCGCGTTCGATTTCTCTTTTCAGTACCGTCGGCACTTCCTTAAGGTTCAACGCGGTCAACTGGTATTCCAGATAGAAAAACGCCGCGCGCGGATCGCCCAGCGTCAGGTAATCGATATAAATCTTGGCGATCGCCGACCACCGTTTCGGGTCCGGAAACGGGATGATTTGAGCGCTTGATCCGACTGTTTCCATTTTTTTACCACCTCGTACGATTTCGACTTTGACGGCCGGCGCTTCGTTCAGTAAGAAACGTCGGTTTCCGGCTACGAATAAATACGGTCGGCGACCCCGGCGCGCTGCTTCCGGCATGCGTCAAATATTCGACGCACGTTTGGCGGAGTTTTTTTAAGTCTTTGATTAAGAAAGGTGAGAAGGCGGGAATGGAATCTGCATGGCCGCTTCCGATACAAGCAAGATCGAGCGGAAGCGTCATGAAGGCCGTCATGGTAAAAGCACTGATCGGGTTCGGGCTGTTCGCCCTGTTCATTCTTCTCCTGTGGGCCGATCCCTCGGGCCGGTATTTCAATCTCTCGGGTCTTTTCCTGGTGGTGGCCGGAACCTTCGCCGCCACCGTGCTTGCCCATTCGTTTCGCGGCGTGAGCGATTTGTTGCGCCGGCTGCGGAGCAAGCTCGGAAGCAAGGCCTCGATGGAGAGCGAGGATCTGGAGGTGTTCTTGCGCGTGGTGGAAGCCCATCGCCGCGGCAGCGTGCGCAGCGCCGAGCTGGCGGTCCGGCGGCTCACGGAATCCGTGCTCAGAACCGGCGCGGAGCTGGTGATCGGCCGCACGCCGCAGGCCGACCTGACCCGCATGCTGCAATGGAAAATCGGGGCGCAGCGCGAGCGCGATCGCGCCGAAATCCAGATCGTCCGCACCATGGGGACCTTTGCGCCCGCTTTCGGCATGCTGGGAACGCTGCTGGGCCTGATCGGGATGATGTACGGCCTGGACGCCAACCGCATGGAACAGATCGGGGAGTCCATGGGCTTCGCCATGCTGACCACGGTCTACGGGCTGGTGCTGGCCAACCTGGTGTTGAAGCCTTTGGCGACGCGCCTGGAACGACGGGCCAACGAGAACCTGGCTTGGGCCTACGTGCAGATGGAGTCGGTGCTCATGCTGCATGACCGGTGCCATGCGGCGATGTTCCGGAATTACTGGCAGGCTTTCTTCGACCGCCCGGGGGCGGGCGAGTCGGTCGATTCGCTTCCGCTCGGCGTGGCCGAGTCCTAGTCCTAGTGGTGAGTATTCGCAATGGCATCGAATGACGCATCGGCGACGACTGCTTCCCGCTGTCCGGGCACTCGGCGGGAAACCGCAACCGACCCCTGGGGTACGGCGGCGGCCGAACGGCCGTCCGAGCAAAGCGGCTGGCTGTTGAGCTATCTCGACGTGATGACCTTGCTGTTTTCGTTTTTCGTCGTGCTGTTCGCTTACCAGAAAGCGCTGACGGCGGAGTCGAAAACGGCGCGGGCGGAAACCGCGGAGAAATCCGAAACGATCGCGGCTCCGATGCCGGTAACGGTAACACCCGCCGTCATCGCGGTCTCGAAGACGATCACGGCAAATCGGGACTCGGCTGCTTCATCGATCGAAAAGTCCACGGACGAGAGCCGGCCGGCGAAGACCGGGATCAAGCTTTACCCGGCTTACCCCATGCAGACCCGGGTCGTTTCCTCCGAGACGGAGGATAAGGCCGAGCGATCCGGCGAGCCGCACCCGGCGGTTCCTGAAAACAGTTGGATCGCCGATATCGGGGATAGCGCGGCGAACGCGGCGGCGTTGCTGGGCAAAGCGTTCTCGGATGCGGATTTGAGCGGTTCCGTCGAGATCTCGGCGACCGGCGGAGAAGTCCGCCTGGAAATCAACGACACGATTTTGTTCGATCCGGCCAGGACCGAATTGAAACCCGAAGGGGCGGAGGTGCTCGATCGCCTGGCCGACGCGCTCGGCGCTCGAGACGGGACGATCGCAGTCGAAGGGCATACCGACGATCGTCCCATTGCTACTGCCCGGTATCGGTCCAACTGGGAGCTGTCAACGGCCCGGGCCAGCACCGTCACCCGTTATCTGATCGCGCACGGTGTCGCGCCGGAGCGCTTGCGCGCGGTCGGGCTGGCCGATACCCAGCCGCGCGAAACGAACCATACGCCTGAGGGCAGGGCAAGGAACCGGCGCGTGTCCGTCGTGATCTTCCTGCCGCGGGAAAACGGTTTGAGAACCTGAGCGCAGCGATTTAGCGCCAGCGCAACACCAGACGCCGGTCATCGAGCGCTTCGACGGCCCCGCCGAATTTGCCGGATTCCCGCTCCAGCCGCTCCCGCATCCAGCGGAAATCCTTCTCGGATGGCCGGTCCAAGCGAAACCGCCGCATGTGCAGCGGGATCATTTCGAGGCCAGACAGTGTCCCGTCGGCCGGATTCATAGTCGCGAAATACATCAGCACCAGATCGCCCCGATACGATTCGTAGCCTTCGATGCCTTCGTAATCGTTGATGAAATCGCCGCAGCCGTAGAGGATGAGTTTGCCGCGGTAAACCTCGGCGGCCTTGGGATGATGGGAGGAATGGCCATGCACGATGTCGACGCCGGCTTCGTCGATCAAGGCATGGGCAAAGCGTCGCTGCTGGTCCGGAATCGCATAGCCCCAATTGCCGCCCCAGTGTATCGACGCCACGACGATATCCCGCGCCTGCTTGATGCGCCTTAACCGATTCCGGAGCCGGTGACAGGTTTCGGACGACAGGTCCGGCAGCCGGTTGACGCCGGGCTTGTCGTCCGCCGCCGCCCATTCGGTCGGAATTCCGCTGGAATCGCAGCCGAAGCCGAAAACCAGGACACGTCCCTTGCCGGCCAGGTTCATAACCGCCGGAGCCTCCGCTTCTCGGCTGTTTCGGCCGGCGCCCGCGGTTTTCAGCGAGGCTTGTTGCAAGACTTCCAAAGTCTCGGCCAGCCCCTTGTAACCCCAGTCGATCACATGATTGTTGGCGAGTACGCAGCAATCGATCCGGGCGGCGGTGAGACAGGGGCTGTTGGCGGGATGCATCCGGTAGTTGATGCCTTTGTCCGGCCAGTAATCGTCGCTCGTGGTGATCGCCGTTTCGAGATTGACGATGCGGACATCGGGTCCCGTGCGATCGAGTTCGGCGAGGGCCTCGCCCCAGATGTAGGAAAAATCCGCCGGCTGCGCAATGGGGCCGTTGAGCCGTTCCGCCAGTTTGATGTAAATCTTCGCGTTCCGGACATAGGGCTCGTAGAGGTGGGGAGCGCTCGGCTTCGGCAAGATCTGGTCGATGCCCCGGCCGGTCATGACGTCGCCGCATAAAAACAGTGTGATTCTACGGGGAGCCTGTTCCATGGGGGAAACCTCTTTGTCGTGGATTTGTCGAAACGGGGCGCCGGCGGCGAGCAGGCCGAGCCCGGCGCTGCCGAAGCACTGGAGGAGCTTGCGGCGACTCGGGTTCATGGATCGTCCCGTTTTCCGAAGGCATGATCAGGACTTCGGGTTATCGGGTGGCATAGGGGCAGCCCTCCGTCTCGGTCGGTAAAGTTTGTTATGCTCTAGTCATGACCCTTGCCACCGGTCTCGGTGCGCCGGGGGTTTTCGCCGGGTGGACGAAGCCGTGCGGATCGAAAACACATTCAACCTTGACAACGATCGTCAAGACCGTCGCACGGACTCGACATGCGATCGAGGTTATAAATATGACCGACGACGACCTAAAATTATTTCAGCAAGAAATGGCCGATGTCCGGCCCATCGATCATTCGGGCCGTGCCGTTCTTACCCATCGCGAGGCACCCACGCCCGGTCAGCTCTATCGGCGCGAGTCGGCCCAGCGCGGGACCGGCTTCGACGAGAATCAGCTTCCGACGGCTTTCGTCGAATTCGTCCATCCGGAAGCGGTCATCAGTTTCAAGCGCGGCGGCATTCAAAACGGCGTGTTCCGCAAGCTGCGGCAAGGCGGCTACGCCGTCGAGGCGATGTTGGACCTGCACGGCCTGACCGTGGAACAGGCCCGCCACGAAGTGTTTCGATTCATCCGCGACTGCGTGCGCCACGATGTGCGTTCGGCTCTGATCAGCCACGGCAAGGGACGCGGAAACAAGGAGCAGAAGCCTTTGCTGAAGAGCTGTGTAGCCCGCTGGCTGCCGATGTTCCCGGAGATCATGGCGTTTCACAGCGCCCAGAAGTGGCACGGCGGCACCGGCGCGGTCTATCTGCTGCTCCGCAAGAGCGAGAAAGAGAAGGAAAGGACGCGCGAACGGCTGGGGCTGTCTTCGGGGAAACCGGTTCCTTGACGATGCCAGCCGCGAAAGGAACAACAAGGCAGAGATCGGACGAGCATGAACCTGAAAGAAACCGCGAACCGCGTCGCCCGCCGCTTCGTGGCCGAAGAGGGGCATCTTTGCATCCGGCCCTTGGGCGAAGGGCTGATCAACGATACTTTTCTGGTCACGGTGGAACAGCCGAGTGAAGAGCGGTTCGTGCTTCAGCGCATCAACCGGCGGGTGTTTCCCGAGCCCGGTCTGATCATGGAGAACCTCCGGGTTCTGCTGGATCATGTCCGGGCGCTTCAAGCCGAGACCGAAAACTCGCGCGATCTGAAGTTTCCGGAAATTCGCGTCACTCGCGAAGGACTGGACTTCTGGACCGACCCGGAGGGCGATTTCTGGCGCGCTCTCGGCTTCATTGCGGACACGTGCAGTCATGATAACGTGCAGGATGCCGCTCAGGCCGAGGAAGTGGGTTATGCCCTCGGACGCTTCCATGCGCTGACCAGCGATCTCGATCCCGGCTCCTTGCACGATACCCTGCCGGGATTTCACGTCGCACCCGGTTACCTCGCGCGGTTCGATCGCGTCATGGCCCGCGGCCTAGGGTTTCCGGAAACCGCGGAGCTTCGTTTCGCCCGGGATTTCGTCGAAGCGCGGCGCCCGGTTTTTGCCGTTTTGGAACAGGCAGAGCTTCCGCGCCGGGTCATTCACGGCGATCCCAAGCTCAATAACGTCTTGTTCGACGCGGGAAGCGGACGCGCCGCCAGTCTGATCGACCTCGACACGGTGAAACCGGGCTTGGTTCATTACGATCTGGGGGACTGCCTTCGCTCCTGCTGCAACCGATCGGGCGAAGCGGCGGACGACGCCTCGAAAGTGACTTTCGATCTCGATATCTGCCGTGCCATTTTGCGGGCGTATTTCGCCGAAACCGGCGATTTTTTGACCGAGATCGAACGCCACTATCTGTATGACGCAGTCCGGCTGCTCCCCCTGGAGCTGGGGCTGCGCTTCCTGACCGACCATCTGGAAGGTGACCGCTATTTCAAGGTGGCGCAGCCGGGACAGAACCTGGAGCGGGCCCTGGTCCAGTTCCGTTTGGCGGAAACCGTCGAGGCCCGGGAAAAATTCATCCGGAAGTTGACCGACGAACGGTCTTGATATACTTCCCCGCCCAAGAATAGTTACGGAATCCGAAATGTCACGGTGGCGGCCTCCATCTTCCAAATCCTCTCCCTACATCACCGCGGAAGGCGCGGAGAAGCTCAGAGCCGAGCTCAAAGGGCTGTGGGAGCGCCGCGCCGACGTGACCAGGCATCTGGCGGCCGCCGCTGCCGAAGGCGATCGTTCGGAGAATGCCGAATATATCTACCGGAAGAAAGAGCTGAGGGAGGTCGATCGTCGTATCCGCTATTTGCAGAAGCGCCTGCCGGAATTGAAGGTCGTCGCTCAATTGCCCCCGGACCGGGCGCGCGTTTTTTTCGGAGCTTGGGTGACCCTGGAAAATGCCGATGGCGAAGAATCGACCTACCGCATCGTCGGTGCCGACGAATTCGATCCGCAGAAAGGCTGGATCAGCGTCGATTCGCCCATGGCTCGGGCCTTGCTCAAGAAAGCCATCGATGACGATGTGATCGTGAACACGCCCACGGGACCCATGCGGTGCGTGATCATGGATATCGGTTACGAGTAGGGTTCGAACGAGCGGCAAGCGAAAAAAAGCGGGCGTGCGCCCGCTTTAGATCACGAAGATTTTATAGTTGTTGTCGATCAGGCCCGCCGAAAACGGCGCATCCCCACCAGGCCGGCGCCAAGCAAGGCGAGAGTGGCGGGTTCCGGCACCGGATTGTTGGGATTGGTCGCACTGAAGCTTCCGGCTTTCAGGAACACGGCGGAGTCTAAGATTGTGTCGCCGGCGTCGGCAATCGCCAGTTTGATATGGTGGGTACCGGCGGACAGTCCCAGCGCGCTGGCCAACAAGACTTTCGTGAACCCGTCATACTGGATGTCGAAGAACGGACCACCATTTTGAATGTCGTTGTTGACGAATTGATCACAGTTCTCGGGATCCGAACCGGGCAGGGCACCGCCGCCGGAATAGCCGCAATTGACGGTGTTGATCGAAACCGGCGTGCTGGTGCCTGGAATGAGTGCGATGTTCACGCCGTCGACGAAAAAAGCGAATACGTCATTCACAGAAGCATTTACGTATTCATTATATTCCTCTGAAGCGAACACATAGGAGAAGAACAGATCCCCGGTGGTTGTTTCAAAGTCGAATTCCAGAATGTTTTTGTCGTGGGTGGTAAAACCAGAAAGCGCGGATAGTTCGGCATCGCTTCCGGTTCCGGTTTGGGTGGTGGTGCCATCCTCATTGTTAGGACCTGGGGCATTGTGCACACTGCCGCTGGTTAGCATGATGCCGCTGTCGATTCCGATGCCCGATGCGGCGCCGTCGGAAAAGAAACCTTGTTGGGTGGAGGCACCGACTAAGGTGGCATTGCTGATCGTAATGCCGGCACCGACCAAGGCGGTTGCGAGTGCAGTGGCATCGTCGCTGGCTGTGACGGTCAATGCCGAAGCATTGCCGGATAAAGTGATGGCCCCCAAGACTGCGAGCGCTAACGTGCTTTTTTTCATTCAAATAGTCCTCAAAGCAAATTATTGATGTTTTTTTGAGCGGTTTTCCAACCGGGAACTGAAGTAGCAAAGTATTTGCCAATTAATTTAAGTGTTTTTTAAACAAATATTTATGACGAATATCCGATGAGTATCCGGATGGTGTAACAAAATCGAAACAGAGATGTAAAATTTCTTGACGGTTGTTTTTGCCGGAAGGATCTGGTAAGTGCGCCGCGACTGACTCTTCAATCGAACTGAACCTGTTCGAGCCGACGGGAACCCGTCTTTTCTGCCGCCGGACTTTCGCGAGTGTTTGTCCAAAAAATGCTTTGTGTCGTCCTTACGGGTTGGGACTGGGCATCGAATTTAGCAGCCGCGCATAATCTTCCGCGGTATCGATGTCGAGATTGCCTTCCGGTAGGTCGATGAAAACGGCGGACTGAAGGTGGCGAAGGATGACTTTCTTCGCGCCTTGATCCCCCGCCAACCGGGCTAAATCAGCGAAAAGAGAGCGGTGAAACACGGCCGGTGCGCCGACGGCATCGCCGTAGCGGGAGGCGGCGACGGACGGGCGGGAAGCGCTGAACGCCGCGGCCAGGTCGTTCAAATGACGGTGCTCGATCAGCGCCTGATCGCACAAGGCCAGGAGCGCCGCGTCCGGTTCCGGCTCCGCGTCTTTGAGGACGGAAACGCCCGCCCGGATCGAGCTGCCGATGCCTTCTTCCCAGTCGGGATTGACTATCGCGCGTAGCTCCAGTCCTCTCAGTTCTCCCGCAAGCATCTCGGCCTCGGCGCCCAGAACGACGATCACCGGAGCGCATCGCGAAGCCAGGGCTGCTTCGGCCGACCGGCGCAGAAGACTTTTACCCCGCCAGGTCAGCAGTTGTTTGGGCGTTCCCAGGCGCCTGGAGCCGCCTGCGGCGAGCAGTATCAGGCCGATTTTCGGCTCGTTCGGGTCGGTTGACATCGTCGGGCGCCTCGGGCATGTTGCCGAATGAACGTCTTGAACCGCACAATCCGTGCGCATTTGATTATAGCGAGAGGAGGGAGCACATGGTCGCGTTGAACGTCAACGGCGAACGTCATCAAGTGGATGTTTCCGGAGATACCCCTCTGCTCTGGGTTCTCAGGGATCACCTGGGACTCACCGGCACCAAGTACGGCTGCGGCGTGGCTGCGTGCGGCGCGTGTACCGTGCATATCGATGGAGAACCGGCCCGCTCCTGTATAACCCCCGTTTCCAGTGTAGGCGGCAAGCAAGTCACGACCATCGAAGGCTTGTCCAGGCAAGGCGATCACCCGGTGCAGAAAGCCTGGATCGAAGCGGATGTGCCGCAATGCGGCTATTGCCAGTCCGGCCAGATTATGGCGGCCGCGGCACTGCTGGCGAAAAATCCCGAACCCGGCGATGCCGATATCGATACCGCGATGGCCGGCGTTCTGTGCCGCTGCGGAACCTATCAGCGCATCCGCAAGGCGATACACCGAGCCGCGGCCATGGCAAAAGGAGCTGAGTCATGAGGCAGGAACCCATTGATCCCCGGCGTCGACAATTTCTCAAGTCTTCCGCCTTGCTCGGCGGCGGTCTGGTCATCGCCTTCCATCTCCCCCGCACCGTGAAGTTCGCCATGGCCGCGGAAGAACCGGCCAGGACTTATCCGCCCAATGCCTTTATCCGCATCGGCGAGGATGAAACCGTCACGATCCTGATCAATAAGTCGGAAATGGGACAGGGGGTTTACACCTCGCTGGCGATGCTGGTGGCCGACGAACTGGAAGCCGACTGGAGCAAGGTCCGGGTCGAGGCCGCTCCGGTTGCGCCGGTCTACAACCATACCGTCTGGAACTTACAGGCCACGGGCGGCAGCACCAGCGTGTCGAGTTCCTGGGAACAGCTGCGCAAGGTCGGCGCGGCCGGGCGCGCGCTTCTGATCCGGGCTGCCGCCGAGACCTGGAAAGTCAAGCCGGATGCCTGCCATGCGGAGAACGGCCATGTGATCCACAAACCGACGCAGCGGCGTTTGTCTTACGGCGTCCTGAGCGCCAGGGCGGCCGAGCTGCCGATGCCGGCCGGGGTCAAGCTCAAGGACCCCAAGCAGTTCAAGCTGATCGGCAAGCCGACCCGCCGCCTCGATACGCCGGCCAAGACCGACGGCACGGCCCGGTTCGGAATCGACGTGCAGCTGCCGGGGCTGTTGACCGCGCTTGTCGCGCGCCCGCCGGTATTCGGGGCCACGCTCAAAAGCTTCGATCCCGCCAAATCCAGGGCCGTTGCCGGCGTGGTCGACGTGGTTCGGATTCCGTCCGGCATCGCCGTGGTGGCCAAGGACTTCTGGTCGGCCAAGAAGGGGCGCGATGTCTTGGAGGTCGTGTGGGACAGGGGAACGAATGCCGATCTGTCTTCCGCCGGGCTGCACGAGGAGTTCGCGCGATTGGCCATGACGTCGGGGGTTCCGGCCAAAGAAAAAGGCGATCCGACCGGCGTCCTGGCCAAGATCGCCAAGCCGTTCGGCGCCGAGTACGCAGTTCCTTATCTGGCCCACGCTCCGATGGAGCCTTTGAACTGTACGGTGGATCTCCGCGAGGACCGTTGCGAGATTTGGACCGGCACCCAGTTCCAGACGGTCGACCGCAACCACGCCGCGGCCATCGCGGGGCTAAAGCCGGAACAGGTCGAACTGCACACGACTTTGCTCGGGGGCGGTTTCGGGCGGCGGGGGAACCCGCAATCGGATTTCGTGAGCGAAGCCGTACACGTCGCCAAAGCGGTAAAGAAACCGGTCAAGGTGGTTTGGACCCGCGAGGATGATATCAAGGGCGGCTACTATCGTCCGGCCTTCTACGATCGGTTGACCGCGGGTCTCGATGCGAAAGGCAGGCTGATCGCCTGGTCTCATACCCTCGTTGGCCAGTCCATCGCCATCGGCACGCCGTTCGAATCGGCCATGATCCGCGACGGGGTCGACGTGTCTTCCGTCGAAGGGGCGGCCGATCTGCCCTATGCGATTCCGAACGTCCGTGTCGATCTGCACAGTCCCAGGCTCGAGATCCCGGTGCTGTGGTGGCGTTCGGTGGGCCATTCGCATACCGCGTTCGTGGTCGAAAGCTTCATTGACGAAGTCGCCCACGCGGCCGGCAAGGACCCGTATCGGTTCCGCCGCGACTTGCTGGCCAAACATCCCCGCCATCGCGGTGTTCTCGAACTGGCGGCGAAGAAAGCCGGGTGGGGTTCGAGTCTCCCGAAAGGCCGCGGGCGCGGCATCGCCGTGCATTCCTCGTTCGGCAGCTATGTGGCGCAAGTCGCCGAAGTTTCGGTGGAAGACGGACAAGCCAGAGCGCATCGGGTGGTCTGCGCCATCGATTGCGGCCAAGTGGTCAACCCGGACACCATCGCGGCGCAAATGGAAAGCGGTATCGTCTGGGCGCTTTCCGCGGCGCTCCACGGGGAAATCACTCTGAACAAGGGCGAAGTGGAGCAGAGCAATTTCACCGACTATCCGATCTTGCGGATCGACGAGATGCCCGTTGTAGAGGTGCATA
Organism: Methylocaldum marinum; assembly: GCF_003584645.1. Taxonomy (GTDB): domain Bacteria; phylum Pseudomonadota; class Gammaproteobacteria; order Methylococcales; family Methylococcaceae; genus Methylocaldum; species Methylocaldum marinum. The sequence continues at coordinate 3,359,758 of NZ_AP017928.1, read as the reverse complement.
TCGTACCCAGCCGGGAACCGCCGTCCGGCGTCGGCGAGCCCGGGGTGCCGCCATTGGCACCGGCCGTGACCAACGCGGTGTTCGCCGCGACCGGCAAACGCATCCGCTCGTTACCTTTGACCGGGCACGACCTCAAGACCGTTTAAGGTGGAGCATCATGTCGCAGAGCAAGGAATTGCAGGACATTCTGGCCGCGCTCGATCAGGCAGGAAAGCCGCGTGTGCTGGCCACGGTGATCGAGGCGAGAGGTTCCACTTATCGGCGTGCAGGCGCGCGCTTGCTGATTCTGGATGACGGAACTCTGGTCGGCGGTCTCAGCGGCGGCTGCCTGGAAATCGACATCCTCGCTCGCTCCGAAGACATTACCGCGGACGGTCGGCCGACCGTCATCACCTACGACCATAGCTCCGATGCGGATCTGGTGTTCGGTTTGGCGCTGGGCTGTAACGGCGTTATCCGCGTCCTGATCGAACCTCTGCCGGGCGGGGAACCGCCGGCCTATCTGCGGGCCATTCAAACCAGCCTGGCCTTACGGCAAGCCATGGCGTTGGCCGTGGTCGTCGGCTGTTCGGACGATCTCGGGCATCGGCCGGGCGAGCGGCTATGGATCGGTGCGGATATCGCCATCGGCGGAGAACTCGCTCGAAGCGCATACGCCGAGTGCATCATCGATGATGCGCGAGAAGTTTTGAACAGTGGACGATCGGAGCTGAAAACCTATGGCAGCGGCGCGGGCGAGTTGGAGATTTTCATCGAGTCGGTCCGGCCGCCGCCTTCTTTGATCATCTTCGGCGCCGGCCACGACGCGATCCCCCTGGCGGATCTCGGCAAGCGGCTCGGTTGGCATATTACCGTGGTCGACGGCCGGCCGGCCTTCGTCTCGCGGGAACGTTTTCCCATGGCGGACGAGGTGTGCCTCTGCCGCGCCGAAGCCGTTCCGAACGACATTTCGCTGCAAGAGACCGGGGCCGCGGTGGTGATGAACCACCATTATCACCACGACCGGGCTATTCTCGCCCATCTCTTGGCCTCGCCGGTGCCTTACGTCGGCGTACTCGGCCCGCGTGAACGCACGCGAAAGATGCTCGAAGAGCTGGACCGGGACGGGCTCGGCTTCGACCAAACCCGATTGAGCCGGCTGCACGGCCCGGCCGGGCTGGACCTGGGTGCGGAGACGCCGGACCAGGTGGCTTTGTCGATCATCGCCGAGATTCTGGCGGTCTCGTCGGGGCGGTCGGGAGCGCCGCTCAAATATCGCGAAGCGCCGATACACGAACCGCCGGTGTTTTAGTGCTATTTCCGGCCGCGGCAGATTCAGAACGACCGGCTTTGCTGTCGGCGATAGGTCTGGGCCACGGCGATGAAAGCCAGGAAGTCGTAGATGGCGTGAATGAGGATGGGGACGACGAGATTTCGTTCGCCGCCGAAATCCAGCGCGACTCCGAGATAAACGCCGGTGAGTCCGGCAAGCAGCGCATAAAGAGGCGTGACCCAATGCACCAGGGCGAACACCAGGTTACTGAAGGCGAGACCGCCTACCCATCCCCAGTTTTGTTCGAACCAGGGCTGTAGCAGGCCGCGGAACAGGATTTCTTCCGAAATGCCGGCCAGGAATCCCAGGTACAGCATTTGCTGCCAGCGGTAGCGGCTCAGAAAGGGGCCCAGTTTGTCGACCAGGAAATTTCTGACGGCACGCATGCCTTGCCATGGCAGGTTATAGGACAGGGCAAAAAGGGCATAAAGCGGCAATGTGCCCAGAATGCCCCAGACCAGCGCCATGCCGCTGAATTCGATGTGCGCCAGGGGATTGATGGAAACCGCCCAGCCGATCCCATAGGCGATCAGGATCAGGGCGCCTTCGAAATAGGTGGCAATCTTGAGGAATTGGTTATATCGGGTAGGGGGGCGTTGGTCTAGCATCGTTCAAGACTATGTGGAGGCTTCAGCAGCCGCATTCAAGGTTCGACTCTCCCAAACGGCCACCAAAAGATAGGCCACGAGGCTGGCCGCGAGGGATACCAGGTAGGGAATCGCCAGGTCCAGGACATGACTGCTCACCAGCCATGCGATCATGCCGACGATCATCGCCGACGCCGCGCTTTTGGCGTGGCCGATGTGTGTGAACAAACCGAGCAGGACGACGACGAAAATCGGCGCGCCGCCAAAGGCCGAGGCTTCTTCCACCAGCGCATATACACCCTCGGCGTGGAGCGCCAGCACATAGGCCACAATACCGAAAATCAATACGCCCGCGCGGGCGATGCGTACCTTGCCCGATTCGGATACGGTTCCCGTCAGGGGTATTACCAGATTGTGGGAAACCAGGGCGGATGCGGCGAGAAGGGCGCTGTCCACAGTCGAGAGGATGGCGGAAATCAAGGCTCCGGCGAACAGCACGTAGGCGAATGTGGAGAGGTGCTGCTGCGCCAGCCGGGGGAGGATTTGCTCGGGATTTTCGAGACCGGGCAGCAGGTGAATCCCGAGCAGCCCGATGAAGACCGGAACCGACCCCGCCAGCAGATACAATCCGCCCCCTGCCAGACAGCTCGCCCTGGCGACATGGTGGGATCGGCTTGCCAGAATGCGTGCGCAGAGTTCCTGGGCGAACAACGAGCCCGAGATCGGTATCATCCAGGTTTCGATAATCTCCAACAGCGGTTTTTCGCCATCGCCGAACAGTCTGAGCCGTGACGGCTCGATCATGCTGAAGCTTGCTCCAAGACCTCCGTTGGCAGAGGTTACGAGATAAAAAAGCACGGCCAGGCCGATGAGTAGCGCGATGCCCTGGATCAGGTCGGTAATCACATCGGCGAACAGGCCGCCATAAACGGTATAAACGATAACCACAGCAGCTGCGATCGTAATGGCCACGTCCACCTCGAAATCAGAAGAGGCTGAAATGACCTGCCCGAATGCACGAACCTGCGCGGCCGCCCACATGATGGAAGTCGGCGCGAGCATGAGTACCGCCAGGCGCTCGACCTTGGGGGAATAACGGATACGGAACAGGTCGGCCAAAGTGGTGAGTTTTCTTTTCCAAAGAGGAACGGCGAAGAACAGGCCCATCAGGAGCAGGCAGGCGGCGTAGCCGAAAGGGTCGGCCGAACCGCCGGAAAGTCCCGATCGGTAAATCGACCCGGCTGCGCCGATGCAGGTTTCCGCTCCGAACCAGGTCGCAAATACGGTGAAGGTGCCCAGTTTGATTCCCAGACGGCGGCCCGCCAAAAGATAATCGTCTTCGCTGGCTATGTGCCTCGATACCAGCATGCCGATCAACAGTTGGAGCAGGATGTAAGCTACGATGCCGAATAGTACGACATTCATGGGCGGCAGCCTATTTTGGACAAACGGGTGAAGCTGTGGGCGCGTAATTCTAACGGAAAATGCCATCACGCAAAAAACGCGGTGACACTATCGAATACGCTTAAAGCTTTTGACGGGCTGAAAAAAGATGTGCGCCGAAAGATCCCGAGTCTATCGGCGGAATAAGGCTGATGTGCGGGATAGCGCCGCGCCTCCGGCAACCCGGAAAGCGAGACCGGGAGTCGTTCCCGGCTTGGTGTTGTCAGAGATGACGATTGTTTCGTCGGGTGAATAGAGCGCTACGGCACGATGAGGCGGGAAGTCCGGTGCGAATCCTTTGCCCGAACGCTCATGGGTATTCTCCGGGGACCTCCGGAATAAGGACGTCGGGCGGAACGGTGCGACGATATTTTACGCGAGTTGTCGGAGGAATCCGCTGAACCGTGAGCCGATTTGACTCGACTTCCGACTCAGCGGGGACCTGACAGCTTCAACCTTCTCCGGGAAATAGCCCCACCGAGCCGGGTTTGAGCCGCTTGCAGGTTACCACGATGTCCTCCACGTGGCATTTGTACTTGCCGGCTCCGGAGGCATCGCCGCTGCATTCCTCGCAGACCAGCTTGCCCTGGTCGTTTGCTTCGGACACGTACCAGCCATAGCCTTGGGTTTCGCAGAACCGTTTCGTGAACTTGTCGATGGTATACGGATCGGAGGCCCTTTGGGAGGCGTCCTCTTTGGCGGCACACTTTTGCGGCGGGATCGTGTTGCCCATGAGTTTTCGTTCTATATATTCGGCCGCAAACGCCGTACTGCAGGAGAAGAATAAGACGCTCACCAGGCAAAGCAATCTGGAACGTAAGGCTCTCGTTTTCATGAAGATGACCTCTTGATGGTGGTCTCGTGATGGGCGGCGACGGTCAGTTCAAGACGCGGATATTCATTTTGGCCGCCTCTTCAGACAGTTGTTGGCGAATCGGGTCGTACTTGTCGTTCTCGCTCAATTTCACCATGGCGATGGCGCCGACCAGCGCTAACGTTGCGAGCGCGACATAAAGCCAGAAATAATCTTTCTTCTCGACTTGGTTCTCGACATTCATTTTTGTCACCCTAATCCGGTTATAAGCTGGCCTTCAATGGCCAGGGGTTGTTGGGAGCCAGAGTTGCCGCAGATGCCGATAAACGGTATAAGGTCACTGCGGTTTCTGCGTGCGAATACAGAGAAGCCCTTCGAAAGCCGAAATACGGGGTCCTTGCCGACACTTTTAGGCACGCGGCAAGACTTGTCGAAACACCCGGTCGCGGCCTTTCGTGTCGGGTCAATACTGTATGCCCGGCTTGCGAGCCGTGTCAACTAGGATATTTCGATAATTTTGGAGACGACCGATGAGCCGCCGAGCATGACGGCAAGTCGCGCGCCGGTCCGGTCAGGCCGATAGGCTGGAGTCGTCGATTTTGAGGCTGAGGTGTTGCGGTCTGGCCGAGTCGCCCAGGTTTATCGCCAAAGCGATCAGATAGACATCCATGACCCCGTAGTAATTGATCACGAAGCGGTCGAAAAAGCGAAATAGCGGGCTATGGATGTTTTCCCGTTCGGTGATGGTCAATACGGTTCCGTCGCCGTCTTCCACGAGCTCGTAAATCCAGGTACCGGCCAGGGGAAGGTCTTCGCCGACGATAGCCGTGACCAGGCGCGAGCAAGGTTTGCTTTCGACCACTCGAAAATGCACTCGGCTATGCGGCGAACAGAGTTCGTACCAAGTGGGCAGGCCGTCGATCTCGGGGCCGAGCTCGACGCGAGTCAATCCCGGACGCCATGTCGGATAGGACTTGAAATCGCTGATGATGTCCCAAACCTGTGCGGACGGCGCGCCGAGACGGATGCGGCTGGCTGCCACATGGGTCTTCGGCAATCTTTTGCCGATGAATATCGCTGCCATGATCGAGACGGCGAATAGGAGCAAGATGAAGATAAAAGTCATCATGTCGCCGACTCCAGCGGCCGGAAAGCCATAGTTCCGTTGAAAACACGGGAGACCTGTGGGGGAATCGTCGCCCCACACCGCTTAATCTTGCCAGCTATTGCCAGCGATTATAAGGGGTGGCCGCCAGACTCGTGTTGTAATAACGCGGGTCGTACGTGACTTCTTCTCCCGCCCAGCCGGGTTTTTCGAAGATTTCGTCCGGCTTTTCCAGTTCGATTTCCGCTACTACGAGGCCTGCATTGTCGCCCTCGAAAACGTCGATTTCCCAGGTATGGGGTCCGACCTCGACGAAATAACGGGTTTTTTCGATGAGGGGTTTGCGGCTCAAACTGTTCAACATTGTGTGAGCATCGTCTAGCGGAATTTCATATTCGAATTCCAGCCGCTCCGTGCCCACGGTGACGCTCTTGATGTTGAGCCAGGCCCGGTCTCCGCAAGTTCTCACCCGTACCGAACAGTCGATTTCATGATTGAGATAGCCCTGGCGAAAATAGGCGGAGTCCCGGACGGACTCGCGCCAGCTGTCGTCGAGAACCAAGAATTTGCGTTCGATTTCTAGAGCCATAGCCCACGCTTCCCGTAAAAAAATGTAACCCGACCTCGCCCGGAATTGCGTGTCGACCGCGCGGGTTATTCCGTTGCATCCGCCCAGTCTTCCCAATAAGGTTTCGGATGAAAGCGCTCGCTCAGGAAGTCGACGAAGGTTCTCACTTTGGCCGACAGGTGCTTGCGGTGCGGGTAAACCGCGTGGATCTCCAGGGGGGCGGGTACGTAATCGGTAAGCACCGGGCTCAGCCGGCCTTTGCGGATGTCCTGGCCGACCATATAGGTCGGCAGCAAGATCAGGCCGAGACCGTTGATGGCGGCCATGCGCAAGGCATCGGCGACGTTCGCCTCCATGTTGCCGGTGACCTTGATCACCGTGGTTTCACCGCCGGGTATGCTGAATTGCCACTGGTCGCGGGGCGGCAGACTGGAGTTGGTCAGGCAGTTGTGCTTACGGAGATCGTCCGGCGTTTTGGGTATCCCGTGCTTCTTGAAGTAGCCGGGCGATCCGCAAACCACGCGCTGAGAACTGCCCAGTTTGCGGGCGATCAGGCTGGAATCGCGCATCTCGTCGAGATGAATCGCGAGGTCGAAGCCTTCTTCGATCAGATCGATATAGCCCGCCTGCAGCACCAGTTCCACGTTGACGTCCGGAAACGCCTCCATGTAGGCGGCTATCGCCGGGGCCAAATGGTATGCGCCGAAGAACGGCGTCGCATTCACTTTGAGGGTTCCGCGTGGCTCCGTCTGTAACCGGGTGACGGCGATTTCCATTTCTTCCATTTCGTCGAGAATCTGAAGGCACCGCTCCAGATAGACCATTCCCACCTCGGTAAGGCTGAGGTTTCGGGTCGTGCGGTTCAACAGCCTGATTCCGAGGCCATTCTCCAGCTGCATCACGTGCTTGGTCGCCATTGCCCTGGATAGTCCGAGTTCTTTGGCGGCCGAGGCGAAGCTGCCGGCCTTCGCGACCTTGGTAAATACCAACATGCTAGTCAATTTATCCATGGTGATCCGAGTCTATAATTTTAATTATGGAAACAATTCGTAGATGTTATTGGATATTGTAAACCACTTTTGTTTCTCTATAGTCTAGAGTCGTGTGCAAAAAGTTTTGGACTCAAGAAGGTGGTTACATGAAACGTAGCTTAGGACTGGTTATTGCTTTACTCGCCGCCCTGGGAACGGGAGCGTCCCGGGCAGCCGAAGACGTTAGACAAATCGCGGAGTCCAGCATTGCAAAGTGGAACGCGGCTTTCGCCAAGGGCAAAGTCGACGAGATCCTGTCTTTATATGCCGACAATGCGATGCTGGTGCAGCCGGACGGTTCGGTATCCAAGAGTGTCGGTGAAATCCGCGCATTTTGGCAAATGCTGATCCAGAAAGGCGTCTACGCGATGGATGTCGTCGATGCGCGCAGTGAGAAGGATGATACCATCGTCGCCACGACCAAGCTGAGTGACATCAAAACGCTGCAAGGTCCGTCGCAAGTGATGAAATATCGCTACGACGGCGTGCTTTACAGCGTACTGAAACGTCAGGCAGACGGAAGCTGGAAGGCACAAGTCCAGCAGTGGAGCGGCAGCCAAAAGATTTGACGCCGGGAGTCGGAACGGCCGAATCCCCCCGTTTAAGAGGTAACAAGAGCGATGGTCCGATATCGACCTGTGAACCGGGTGTTTCGAAAAAGAGCTTCATGCGAAGCTCTTTTTTTTGTCAAACGAAAAGGACGATTCTGTCCGTAGCTACTGCACACGCTTTTTTGAGTCACCTTTCGGATGTTAGACTAATATTCCCTACCATTTCAGTTGGAATATCGCCCGTTTCATCGGGCACGTTCGTTAAATCAATAGACAAAAGGAGAATCTGATGACTCATGAACTTCCCCCTTTACCCTACGCCAAGAATGCCTTGGAGCCGCACATTTCCGCGGAAACGCTCGAATACCATTACGGTAAGCACCATCAGACCTATGTCACCAACCTCAATAACCTGATCGCCGGTACCGATTTCGAGAAGCTACCGCTGGAAGACATCATCAAAAAATCTTCGGGCGGCATCTTCAACAACGCCGCTCAAGTCTGGAATCACACGTTCTATTGGAACAGCCTGAAACCCAATGGCGGCGGCGCGCCGGCCGGCGCATTGGCGGACGCGATCAATCAGGCCTTCGGCTCGTTCGACAAGTTCAAAGAGGAATTCACCAAGTGCGCCATCGGCACCTTCGGTTCGGGCTGGGCCTGGCTGGTGAAGAATGCGGACGGCAAGCTGGCCATCGTCAGCACCAGCAACGCCGGTAATCCGATGACCAGCGATCAAACGCCGCTGCTCACCTGCGATGTTTGGGAACACGCTTATTACATCGACTACCGCAACGCCCGTCCGAAATACGTGGAAGCCTTCTGGAACCTGGTCAACTGGGATTTCGCTTCAAAGAATTTCGGCGCTTGATGCACTGATACGACTCGGTCCTGTTGAAGGCCGGCCATCTTCCGAACTTCGGAAGATGGCCGGCCTTTTCTGGTTCAGGGACACACCGGCCGTTGACAATGATGTGGTTCCGCGTGTGATATTAAGTCTCCCCCCGTGCTCCGCCGATCATAAACGCCCATGAACGCAAGATTGAAACCGGTAATCCTATTGATATTGGCTGCAGCCCTGGTGGCGGGCTGCTCGACTCGAGTGCCCGCCAAGCCGCCGAAAAAGATCGCCAAGAAGAGTAACTTCGTCCCTCCGGCGAGGGTGGCGAACAAAGCCACCGTCCGCTCGGCCGGTGTGCCGCACGCGTCCGCGCCTTCCGGCTCATCGGTACGGGGCGGTTTACCCGTGCGCAGTCATTATGCCGCCTCCCGCATCACCGGGGATTATGCCGCTTATGAGGCGCTCGATCGGTTCATCGAGCAAATGGCCGGCCGGCATGGATTTTCCCGCGAGTATCTGAACGGCGTTTTTTCCCAAGCCAAGCGCAAACAGTGGACGCTCGATTATTTGGGCAAACAGTCCGGCGCTGCCGGACAGCCGCGCCCGGGCGCCTGGTCACGTTATCGTTCGAAGTTTCTCACCGAGCAACATATCTCCGGCGGCGTATCCTTCTGGCGCCGGCATGCCTCGGCACTGAAACGCGCCGGTGCGTTGTATGGCGTACCACCCGAATATATCGTCGGAATCATGGGGGTGGAGACGGTATACGGAGCCAATGTGGGCAATCATAGAGTGATTGACGCGCTGACCACCTTGTCGTTCGATTATCCGCTGCGCGCGAGTTTTTTCAGGTCCGAGCTGGAAAAGTTTCTGCTGATGACGCGCGACGAAGGGATCGATCCGTCCGCTCCGGTGGGTTCTTACGCCGGCGCGATGGGGCTGGGCCAATTCATGCCCAGCAGTTTTATGCAATGGGCGGTGGACTTCGACGGAGATGGCCGCCGTGATTTATGGAATCCGGTGGACGCCATCGGCAGTATCGCCAATTATTTCTCGGCTCACGGCTGGCAGCCGGGCGAGCCGGTGGTGACCGCGGCCAGGGCCAGTGGCATGGCCAGAACGCTCGAATCGGGATTCGATACCCGCTATTCCCTGGCGGCCTTGACCAGCCACGGTATCCAGCCCGTCGCCTCACTGGGCAGAGATTCGACGCTACGCCTGCTCCGCCTCAGCGCCGATTCCGGCGACGAATACTGGTTGGGCCATCAAAACTTCTACGTGATCACCCGTTACAACCACAGCACTCACTACGCCATGGCCGTGCACCAGCTCGCCCAGGCGATCAAGCGCCATTATTTCGAGAGTGTGGCGCTATCGCAGTAGCCGGAGGCGTCATCTTTCATTTGCTCGGAAGAAAGGATTTCCGAAGACAAACAGCACATGAAGCTGCTGTCTGTTCACACATACGGAGGATGTTGAGTCCGTGTGGTTTAGCGGAGATCGACTGGTCGCAAATTAGACGTTCGGCATTATTTTGTTTGGAACGGTGAATTGTTCAGAGGTTTCTAGAGTAGAGATCGGCAGCCACACGAGAAATTCGCTTCCTTTTCCCACTCCTTCGCTTCTGGCTTCGATCCGTCCCCCGTGTAGTTCCACAATGCGCTCGACGATAGCCAGACCGAGCCCCAAACCGCCTTGTGCGCGATCCAGGCTTCTGTCGGATTGGACGAACAGGCCGAAAATCCGGGCAAGCATGGGTTGAGGAATGCCTTCCCCGGTGTCCCTGATCCGGATCAGGGCTTGACCGTCCTCATGGGTGACGCTCAGCCATATCTTTCCCCCTTCCGGGGTATATTTGGCAGCATTGTTGAGGAGATTCGAGATGACTTGAGCCAAGCGCGTTCCGTCTGCTTCCAACCGCATGGGCTGATCCGGAAAGGATACCGTCAATTTATGCTTTCGTGCCTGGATGAGGGGCTTACTGGCCTCGAGGGCGTGATCCAGGACGGTGGAAAGATCAAGGGACGTTCTCTTCAGAGTGATCTTTCCCTGGACGATGCGGGAAACATCCAGGAGATCGTCCACCAATCGCGTCAAGTGGGTGACTTGCCGATCGACGATATCCTGGGCTCTCTTGTGCCTCGGATCGGACGGCTCCAGTGCTTTCATAATCTTCACGGCGCTTTTGATCGGGGCGAGCGGATTTCGGAGTTCATGGCCGAGCATGGCCAGAAACTCGTCCTTGCGGCGGTCGGCGTCGCGCAGCTCATTCACCAGTCCCATCCGCTCATAAGCCACAGCGACATAGCGGCAGATCGTTTGCAGAAATTCCAGCTCTTCAGCATCGAACTGGACTTTCGACCGGCTAGCGAAACAAAGCGTCCCAAGCAATGTGTTGCCGGCTGTCAGGGGATGGCAGGCGTAAGCCCGTAGGCCGAGTGACTTGATCGCCTGTGCCGTCGAATCATTCGCTTGCTTGATAGGGGAGGCCGCCATGGGCTGGCCGAGTTCCAGCCGCTCTATCAGCCGGGTCGCCTCGGCGGGGAGGCCGACGCATGACACCAGTCGCAGGGCATCGTCGGTGTCGTCCACCATGTAGTTGATGTACGCATCCAATTCAAGATGCGGGTTGATCTTGGTGAACAGACTACGAAGCATCGTCTCTGGGTCGTGAGTAACGAGCAGCACCTCGGCCGCTTCGGACAGAAGCCGGAACCTTTTGTTTTGTTTCTTGACGGCGTCATCGGCCCGCTTGCGCTCGGTGACATCGATGTTGGCGCCCACCCAGTGGATTTGACCGGAAAGCGTCGGAGCGAGGATGCCGTGCGTCCAGATGGTCCGCTCGGAGCCGTCGTCAAGGCGAACCGTGTACTCAACGTTAAAAGCCGTCCCCGTCTCCCGTTGTTCAATCCACTGCCGCTCTACTGAATCACGGGTCTCAGGCGGCAGAAAATGGAATTGCCCCTTTTCCCGCATCTCCAGGAGGTCCGTCTTGAGAAGGTCGAGGAAGGAGGGGCTGACGTAAAGCAGCTTGCCGTTCGGTTCGGCGAGCCACACGCCGTAGGGGAAGCACTCCTCGATCATGCTCCGGTAAACGGAGTCAAATGTCTGGAGGGCGTAAATCTGCTCTTGGCCCTTTTCTTCCACAACCAGGGCGTCGATCTCGCCTTGGCGGATGGCCTGAATGATTTCCTCCGGCTCCGTCGCCTTCGACCGGAGTTCCTTGATTGCCGAAAGGAGCTTGGCATTCTGCCGGCGCAGGTACTCGTTCTCGCGCGTCAGCCTGTCAGAGTTCATTGTCCTGTTCTCTCCATGAAGCGCTTGCCGCCGAAGTTCAAGACCGGCGCGGCTATGTTCTCGGTTTCATATCGAGGCCGACCAGCATGCGTTCCGTATCGCTGAGATTGCCGATGATCTTCTTCAAGGGTTCCGGCAATTTTCTCACGAGCGTCGGGATGGCGATGATCTGATCGTCCTTGGCGAGGCGGGGATTTTCCAGTAGATCCACGACTTCGATTTCGTATCGGCCCGCCATGTACTCGGCGCAAAACCGATTGAGGTTTTCCAGGGCGGTGACGCACTTGGGGGTGCGTCCCGCGACGTACAGCCGGAGCAGCCATTTTTCGCCCGTCTCGGGCGACTGATCGTTTCCCTTCGAGGCTTGCGGGTTCTCGTTCATACAGTTCTATCTCCCCTTAAGAATCGGAATCGGCCTTGCGGCCGCGAGCCATCGCCTCCCGGTCCCGCGCCAGTTGAGCTTCCCGATGCCGGGCTTGAATCAGCGCGAGCTGAAGTTCTTCCTCTTCCGCTGCCAATCCGGACCGCAGAGCGGCGATCTGTGCCTCCACCGCCTGACGTTTGCGCTCCAGCTCCCGCTCCTTTCTCTGGATTTCTTGCTCCCGCAATACGGTTGCCGCCCGCTCCCTGGCTTCCTGGGCGAGCCGGGCCGAGCCGGTCAGCACGCCTTCGGGTCCGGTGTACACGTCGACGAGATCGATGCCCCGATCGGTGATAAGGAATTCCCGTACCTGATTGGAGTGGGCCATGCCCCTCGACTTGAGCAGGTATAACACCCGGTTCCGCTCCCCGCTCAGCTCGGTATCCCGCAGCAACAGCCAGGTGTCGATCAGCGACGAGATGCCCACATCGGTCTGTTCGATGACGGTAGCGCCATGGGTCAGACTGATGAATAGCGCGGTGATCTGGTTGGCCTTAAGGAAATCCACCAGCCGCATGAGCATCGACTTGAGCTCCTCGGGAGTGCCGACCGCCATGAGGTTGGTGATCGGGTCCACGACCACGACGTGCGGCTTGAGGTCGCGGACGACCTTGTACATCGTCGCCAGATGGGCCTCGAGCCCTTGCAGAGTCGGGCGGGCGGGGCGGAACTGGAGCAATCCTTTCTGAAGGTGCGGTTCGAGATCGATGCCGATGGAGCGCATGTTGCGGACGATCTGGCTCGGGGATTCCTCAAAGGCGAAGTAAATCGCCTTTTCTCCCCGTTTACCGGCGGCATCGACGAAGGTGGCGGCGAGACTGCTCTTGCCCGTCCCGGCCGTGCCGGACACCAGCACGCTGCTACCCCGGTAGAATCCCTTGCCGCCGAGCATGGCGTCGAGCCGCTCCAGCCCGCTGGAAATCCGTTCATGGCTGGCGGTATGGTTCAACCCGATGGAGGTAATGGGCAAAACGTCCACGCCTCCTTCGTCGATCAGGAACGGGTACTCGTTCGACCCGTGGCTGGAGCCCCGGTATTTCACGATTCTCAAGCGGCGAGTCGCGATCTGCTCATTCACTCGATGATCCAGCAAAATCACGCAGTCCGAAACGTACTCTTCGAGGCCGTGCCGGGTCAGCATTCCCGCTCCCCGCTCGGCGGTGATGATCGCCGTGACTCCCTTATCCTTGAGCCAGCGGAACAGGCGGCGAAGTTCGGCCCGCAGAATGGCCTGATTCGAAAGGCCGCTGAACAGGGTTTCGAGGGTGTCCAGCACCACCCGCTTGGCCCCGATGGAATCGATCGCGTGACCTAGCCGGATGAATAGCCCGTCGAGGTCGTACTCGCCGGTTTCCTCGATTTCGCTCCGTTCGATGTAGACATAGTCCACGATCAACTTGTTCTGCTCGGCCAACTCGTCGAGGTGGAAACCGAGCGAGCGGACGTTCTTGGTCAGTTCTTCCGCGGTCTCCTCGAAAGCCATGAAGACGCCCGGCTCGCCGTAGTTCACAGCTCCCTTGACGAGAAATTCCATGGCGAAGAGCGTTTTGCCGCATCCGGCACTGCCGCAGATGAGGGTGGGCCTGCCTTTCGGCAAGCCGCCGTTGGTGATTTCGTCGAGCCCGGCGATCCCCGACCGGCTTTTCTCGAGGGGTTGGGGGTCAGTTCTGTAAGAAGTCATTCGAGTTCCTAGTTTTTTAGATCGCTAAATGAGCACAGCGTTTATCCCTCGTATTGGACTTCGAGGCTGAGGAAGCTCCTCTTCCCGATGGGGTCTGTCGCGTTAAGCGGGGCGCGCATGGCTGCTTAGATTCAGAATGCCAAGCTTTTTGCCGGGGTAAGACTTTTACTTGGCATGATCCGAGCCTGTTTGATCGGCGAAGAAAAAAATCGTTCACATCCGGCGTTTCCCGGATTTTGGATACCGGCCGCCAGGGTGCGGTAACCCCCGTATATCGCTCGGGAAATCGTCTTGCGGGCCTCTGCCGCGCGTGACAAACGGCATGAACGGCGCGTTTGCGCTTTGCTCGGAAATGGTTTGATTTTGAACCCGGCGAGTTCAATCGGGATGAGATGCGGCCAGTAAGAAGGCACATCGATGATGGGCTTCAATTCGTTCAGCGATCTCTTCCGCTTTTCGCCCAGCGCTCGTCCGCCTTAGAGCCTATCCCAGTAGGTCGTTCGCCCTGAGCTTGTCGAAGGGTTTCTTAAGCCTACTGGGATAGGCTCTTACTCCGGGAGAGCGGACCAAATACGATGCCCGTGGCGCCGAACCGGCGCGCTGGGCGAAAATAGAGTCAAATTGTCATCGCACGAGACATCGAGTGCAGAATTTCTCCGACCGATTGGTCCGAATTCCCGAACTGACCGCACGTTGGCGTTCCGGGGGCTTGAGCGATGCCGCCTATGCGGCGCTGTATTTCTTTATCTGGCAGATCGGGATGCACGGACCGCGTTTCGCGTCGCGCAAGGTCAAGAGCGATCCGAGGCCGGACGCATCAAGTTGGCTGGCGGATTTCGACCGATCGGCCGGAAGCGAATTGGAGCGGGTGCTGGTCGATCGGATCGAGCGTTATCACTTTTTCGGTCTTATCCCGAATGCTTCGGTGGCGCTCTCGGCGTGGTTGCGCGGCGAATGGCCCCTACTGCTGACCGAGCGGATTCCGACGCCCGGAGAAGTCCTTGAGATGCAGGCGGCGGGCCGGCGGCCGGTCACGGTCGTGGCCGATTATCCGCGGCTCTTGCGGCCGGTTCTCAAGAAGCCGAACGGTTTCGCTTTTTTCGTGCACGACCTCGAACATGCCTTCAAGTTCTTCCACGACCCCAATGTCCACGACGGACAGAGGAAATTTTTCGGGTTGCTTCGGGAGACGGTTCGGCAGGGTTTACTCGGTCCCTATCTGGGCGATCCGGTCTTCCGGGAGAAGTTCGATTACCTCATCAGCGACATGAACACTCATGTGATCCACAGCCTGCGCTTCCTGGGCGCGATTCTGATCGAGTGCATTTTGCGCCGGGAAGGGAAGGCGCCGCATGAAACGCTGTCGTCCGCAGCCGGGGACGAGCTAGCGGGATTGCTGCAAATCCTGAGCCGTTGCTGGATGTTTTCGCCGGCCGCCGAGGAAGCGGTGCTGCGTCTCATCGACGGCGGGTTCGGCGAGGCCGATGCGGCTTTGATCGAGCGGGCAGTCTTGCAGGCCTCGTAGGGCGGGTTAGGCCGGAAGGCCGTAACCCACCGAAGAACCTGTCCTGAGCCTGTCGAAGGGCTAACCCGCCCTACAGCGAACGTTCATTTGAATGCCTGCGGGAATTACGCGGTTTCCACAACAGCCGCCTTGATGCCCGGCTCTTCGGGCCGTTCGATGACCAGCGCGGGCCGGGTTTCGCGAGCGCCGATGGTCGCCAGATCCCAGATCAGCAGAACCAGGCCGACGGCGGTGACGATTCCGAAAATCAGCCGCCAAAACATGGCCTGCGTGAACCAGGGGTGGGTCTGCGCGGCGAAATAACCGCTCCAGGTCGAGCCTTCGATAGCGCGCTCGATGAACGATTGCTCGTAGCCGGCGATGAGCAGGGCCACGGTCATGCCGATCACGCCGAGATTCAAGAGGGCCATCGACCATTTCCATTTCCAGCCGTTGTCGGCGAGATTGGCGCCCATCCACACATTGCCGCGCCACTGTTGTACCGCGAGATAGAAGAAGGCGATATTGATCGTGGCGTAAGCCCCGAAAAACGACAAATGGCCGTGGGAAGCCGTCCATTGAGTGCCGTGGGTGTAGAGATTGATTTGCGGCAGGGTGTGCATGAAGCCCCAGACGCCGGCGCCGAAGAAGTTGCCGAAAGTGTGCGCGATCACCCAGCCCAGCGCGGGATGGTTGGTGCTCCTGAACTTGTGGACGCCGGCGTCGTAAATGGAGTGCACCACCATGGCGACCAGCGGAATCGGCTCCAGGGCGGAGAAGAAGCCGCCGATGGGGAACCAGTACTCCGGGGTGCCGATCCAGAAATAATGATGGCCCAGCCCCAGGATGCCCGAACCGAACATCAGCGCCACCTCGATGTACAGCCAGGTCTGGACGATCCTGCGCCGGGCGCCCAGGAGCTTCATCAGGCTCCAGGCCATGATGCACCCGACCAGTACTTCCCAGGTCGCCTCCACCCAGAGATGGACCACCCACCACCACCAATAGTGATCCACGGTCACGTTGGTGGTGTAGAACATCCCCGTCAGATAGAGGCCGACCAAGGCGACCAGATCGAGCGTGAGCACGCCGGAGACGCCGGACCAGCGGCCCTTGGAAAAGGTGCCGGCGGCATTGTAGAAGAACACCAGCATGACGGCGACGATGCCGATATCCGCCCAGCGCGGCGCCTCGATGTATTCGCGCCCTTCGTTGATCAGCCAGCGGGTCGCATCGTTGCCGGCGCCGGTCTGCAGGAACAGATACACCAGCACGACGATGCCGACCGCGGCCGTCAGCACCCAGAAGGCGATCTCTCCGCACTTGAGGCCGACGATCTCGACTCCGCTTTCCTCTTCGAGAAACCAGTAGACGGCCCCGATGAATCCGTACAGCATCCACACGATCATGGCGTTGATATGGAGCATCCGGTTCACGCTGAAATCCAGGGTTTCGAACAGAAAGCCGGGAGCAAGGAACTGAACGGCGGCGAGCAGACCGAACAGGATTTGCGCCACGAAGAGAACCATCGCGACGATGAAATATTTCACCGCGAGCTTTTGTCCGCCGTTGAGATTTCGACTGTCAAGGACTCCGACGCTCATTATGGGTTCTCCTGTGCGTATAGGGTCTTGAAGTTGTGCGGGAAGCCGTTGGTGTCTATGGTCGCCGTCCATTTCAGAAAAGCGATCAGTCCCCTGGCCTCCTCTTCGGTGATGCCGAGGTTGGGCATCCGCCGTCCGGTGCCGTAGGACCTGGCATTGCCGGCCGGGTCCTGGAGGAAAGCCAGCATCAGCGTCTCGCGGTTGGTTTCATCCACCCAGTTCGGGTCCAGCCAGGCCTTGGTCAAATCGGGCGCGTAGTAGGCGCCGTTACCCAGAATGGTGTGGCAGTTGATGCAATTCTTCGCCTGAAAGGTTTTCTTCCCGAGCGTGACGAGTCGTTCCGCCTCATCTTCGTTCAAGGTCTTGCCGAATAGAGGCGCGTCGCCTTCGATGACCGGTACGAAGCGGTTTAGCTTGGAATCGAGGCGGTAGTCGATTTTCTTGTTAATGACGCTATAGGCGGGTACCCGTTCGCTGCCGCCGGCCGACACCCTGGCCATCGAGTCGAAGGTCAGGGCAATCAGCAGCACAAAGGAAACTGCCGTTACCCAGACCGCGGTTTTCTTCCAGAACGCCTCGGATGCCCATAGCGGCGCGGTGTTCACGATTGTTCCTCCTTCTCTTGTTATGGGGTGATGTTCGGACGATCGTGTTCGGAATGTTCGGCGGCGTGAGTGGCCGTGCAGAGCCGCCAGATTGCGAGCGGTGCCGCGAAGTAACCGATCAGCATGAGCCCCGCGACGACGCGCCAGAAATCCTCGAAATGAGACGTTTCCGCCAAAACCCACACCGCGCCGGCCAAACAGGCGTACGAAGCATAGGCCGAAATCACGAAGCCGGGACGGCGGGTGAGCTTGCCCCAGGCATAAAGTCCGGCGTAGCCGGCACCGGCGAGGACGATCATGGCCGCCGAGAGCAGGTTGAGAAAAAAATCTTCGAGTTCGACCGGTTCAATCATCGGCAATGGCATTAGAAAACGTCTCTACACGTATTTATTAATCAGGCCCGGTACACGCCCGGCCTGGGCTCACGCGGCTTGTCGCCGCGCCGGGGCATCCCTGCCCCGGATTGAGCAATGCTAACGCGTCTAGCGATCCGTCGTCATCGCCGTCGTATTCGTCGAACGACTCGCCGAAATCGGCCTGTTCGAAGCCGAGAACGGGAATCGGCTCGGCGGTGTTGTAATATTCGTTGATGGTGATGTTGTCGACATGCCGGGGGCGGTCGATACCGAATCGAGGTATATGTCTTTGACAATGTCTCGGGGAGGAATGTCGCATTCTCGCGTCGGGTTCAACAAACGACTCTTGAGGAGAAATCAGCATGGCTACCGTACTGGTCACCGGCGTCAATCGTGGCATCGGTCTAGAATTTTGCAGGCAATACGCCGAAGCGGGCTGGAAAGTTCTGGCGTGTTGCCGTCGTCCCGCGCAAGCCTCGGATTTGGAGGGGTTGGCCATTCATTATCCGGCAATATCCATTCATCAGCTGGAACTCGGTAATTTCGGCCAGATCGATGCATTGGCTCACGCCTTGGCGTCCGAGGCGATCGACGTGCTGATCAACAACGCCGGAGTCTACGGCGACGGCGCCCGGAATGTCCCCGGGGATATCGATTACGAACTCTGGACGCAGGTCATGCGAATCAATGCGCTGGCGCCCGTCAAGATGACCGAAGCGTTTCTTCCCCATATCGCGCGTGGCGGCCGCAAGCTGGTGGTGGCGATCACCAGCCTCATGGGCAGCATGGGCGACAACTCGAGCGGCGGCGCGATCATGTATCGTTCCAGCAAAGCTGCCCTGAATGCAGCCATGAAAAGTCTTTCGATCGATCTCGGGAGTCGGGGCATCGGGGTGTTGATTCTGCATCCCGGCTGGGTCAAAACCGACATGGGCGGCACCAATGCGCCGACTTCGCCGGCGGAAAGCGTTGCGGGCCTACGGCGGGTGATCGACGGTTTCTCTCCCCGCGATTCCGGACATTTTCTGGATTTTCGCGGGCGCGAACTGCCCTGGTGAATGGTGCCGGCAAGCGGTTCATTTGAAAAATCGCAAACTTTGCCTACCCTTGAATAGGGCGGGAAAAGCGAAGCGTCGCTACCGCAGGGAATTTTCTCGCCGTCATGATCAAGAAAATCAACTGTTTGCCAGCAAGGGGCCACTCATGTCGAGATCAACTAGAATCATTTTTCTTTCGGCGACGGCGGCGTTGGTCATGTCGTCCGCGTCACCGGCTTCGGACGATTACGGTCAAGACGTAGGCACGAAGCTGGGTTCCGGACTAAGCAATCTCGCGCTGGGATGGGTTGAGTTCCCCAAGAACATAATCAATACCACGAATGAAACCAATGTGCTTTTCGGGCTCTCCGGCGGATTTCTCAAAGGCGGCTTGCATACGCTGGGGCGTATCGCATCCGGTGTGGTCGACGTCCTGACCTTTCCTCTGCCCACGCAACCGATCACCAAGCCGGGCTTCGTCTGGGAAAATTTCGACGTCGAGACCCAATACGGCCCGGTCTTTCAGACGAAAGATTGAGTCGGAGCGCGGCGGGCCTCTGGTAACGCCCGCCGCTTTCCCGCCAAATTTCAGCAAGGTCGCTTTCGCTTCGTCCGGCTTGTCCCGGCGTCCGATGAAATCGGCTCGGCCGAGCCTGTCCGAGCAAGCGGAGCGAGCCGATCCTCGGTTTCCTGAACCGTTCCTTCGGGTTGGCACTATTCACCATGATCGATATTTCTCTATCCGAAATCATACCGGTCATAATAAGTCCAACTAAGGTAAGGCAGTACCAGCGGCGCCGATCAGTCTAATCGGCCTAATCAAGCTTGAACTCGAATGGTTTTCGTAATCATCGAAACCGCCGCCTAAGCAAGAAACCCGGAAGTCCACCGATCGGCGCCGGCCGATCGCCGACTTTTCCGTAGGGGCGAGCGGTTTAGTTAATTCAGGTCGGTCTATGCCACAGGAAAAAATGAGCGATCCAGCATCGAAGTTCTTGAACGGGATGTCCGAATTCATTTCGGTCGATCGCTTTGCCCGTGCCCTGCTGGACGGCATCGACGATGCGGTGTGCATGCTTGACGAGGCCGGCCGTCTCGTCTTTATGAACCGGGCGTCGGAGGAGTTGTTCGGATATTCCGAAGAAGAGTTTCGTGGCCGAGCCGTGTTTTCGGAACTGGAGGTGTCGTCGGAACCGACACCGTTGCGCCGGGAACGCAAACCTGCATCGATCGCCCAGGAACGGTTCTTCGGCACCAACGAGGCGCGGTTCCGCCGCAGGGACGGAACGGTATTCGGAGCCCGCTATCGGCTGACGCCCTTGAAGGAGGCCGGCGTCCGTCTGAATCTTCTTCACCTGAGCTGCATCGGACCGTGTGCGGACCGGGGCGGCGCGTTCGATACGGAATCCAACCTCAGGGCGATACTCGACACCATTACCGACGGCGTCATCGTCATTAACGACACGGGAATCATCCAGCTGCTCAATCCCGCCGCCGAACGGCTTTTCGGCTATCGACGGGAAGAATTGATCGGAGAGAATGTCCACCGGCTCATGCCTTCGCCGTATCGCGAAGAGCACGATGGATATCTCGCCAACTACCGCAGGACCGGCATCAAAAAAATCATTGGTACCGGCCGGGAAGTCTCCGGGCGGCGCAAGGACGGCAGCGTGTTCCCGATGTATCTCTCGATCGGCGAGCTTCGGCAGGGAAATCGCCGGTTATTCGTCGGGATTACCCACGATTTGACCCGCCGAAAACAGAATGAGGAATATTTGACGATTCTGTCCGGGGCGGTGGAACAAAGTCCGAACGCGATCATGATCGCCGATCTGGAAGGACGGATTACTTTCGTGAACCGCGCCTTCAGCCTCCTCACGGGCTACACCATCGACGAAGTGATCGGTCGGAATCCGCGCCTATTGCAGTCGGGCGTGATGCCGCCGGGCATCTATCGGCGACTGTGGGAAACGATCCAGGCCGGAAACGAGTGGCAAGGGGAAATTCAGGACCGGAAAAAATCGGGCGAGCTGTATTGGGCGCTGGAAACGATTACGCCGATCCGCGACGGGTCCGGAAAAGTCACCCGTTATCTCGCGACCCAGCGGGACATTACCGAGCAAAAGCGCGACAAGGAGGCGCTCGAGGAGAGCGAAGAGCGTTTCCGCCAGGTCGCGGAAATGGTCGGGGAGTGGTTGTGGGAGCAGGATCCGGAAGGACGTTACGTCTACAGCAGCGGGTCGGTGCATGCCATTCTCGGCTTGAAGCCCGAGGAAATCATCGGCAAGCGCTATCTGGATCTGCTGACGCCCGAGGATCGGCAGCGGTGGACCGAAACGCTTCCGCCGCCCGGTCGTGTTCACGAGTCTTTTTACAAGCTGATCAATCACTACCGACATCGGGACGGACACGAGGTTTTCACCGAATCCACCGGCGCGCCGATACTCGACGATCAGGGGCGGGTCATCAAGTGGCGCGGCATGGATCTGGATATCACCGCCCGCAAGCGGGCCGAGGACGCCCTGCGGCTGCGCGAGCGCGCCATCGAAGCGGCGAGCGTCGGCATCGTCATCGCCGATGCCCGCCAGCCGCATTACCCGAACCTGTACGTCAATCCGGCCCTGTCCCGGATTACGGGTTATTCGCGCGAGGAATTGCTCGGACGGAGTCTTCGAATACTACAGGGCCCGGAAACCGAAGAAGACGCCAAGAACAAGATCCGCGAGGACTTAAAGCGGGGAACCGGTTGCGAAGTGGTGCTGCGGAATTATCGGAAGGACGGGACACCCTTCTGGAATGAGCTGCTGCTGTCACCGGTTCGGGACGAACAGGGCGTCGTCACGCATTACATCGGCATTCAGACCGATGTCACCGAGCGCCGGCGAGCCGAAGAAGAGCGGCACGAGCTCGAGATCGCCAAGCACATTCAACTCTCGCTGTTGCCGAAAAAACCCTTGCGGCTCCCGATGTTCGAGGTTGCCGGAATCTGCGTCCCGGCGACCCACGTCGGCGGCGATTACTTCGATTATTTCCATTACGACGAAAACGCGGATATCGTCGTTGCGGATGTATCGGGCCACAGCGTGGGCGCAGCGCTCATCATGACCGAGATGCGCAGCACTCTGAAAGCCGAGACCCGCAAGACACCGGACAACCCGGCGCCGCAGAGCGCCGCCGAGGTGCTGCGGGCGCTCAATCATCTTTTGTACGAGGACTTGAGTGCGGCCGAGCTTTTCATCACCATGTTCTACCTGAAATACGATTTCCGAAAACGCCGGCTGCGTTATGCCAATGCCGGACACAATCGCGCCTTGTTATTGAGGCGGGGTGATTGGACCTGCCGGGAGCTGGATGCTGAAGGGCTGATCCTGGGCGTCAAGCGGGACGTGTTGTTCGAGGAAAAAAGCCTGGTCCTGGAGCCGGGCGACCGTTTGTTGCTCTACACCGACGGCGTCATCGAGGCGCAGAACGAACAGGGCGAATTTTTCGGCATTTCCAGACTGTGCCATTTGTTCACCCTCGACCGCTCGGATGCGCCGGAAACCACCATTCGAAAACTGATGAACGAACTGCGAACCTTCTGCGGCAAGAGCGAGTTCGCGGACGATATCACTCTGGTGGGTTTGCAGGTTCGCTGAGCGGCTGAATTACGATGCGCTTATCATAAGCGCCCGGTTCGTGTCATGCTGTCCAAACTCGCTTTCATCGTAGCCGATTTGCTTATGTATAAGTTTTTGAACCGATCGATCATTGCCGTTTACTGTACCCTGATGTTGGCCGGCTGCGCCGAACCCGAGACGAAAACGTCCTTGCAGGCGACATCCCGTCCGCCGGATTACACCCGCGGCAGGTACGCCTACAATGCCTTCTGTTCGGAATGCCACGATTCCGGCCGGGACGAGGCTCCCATGCTGGACGATCGCGAGGCTTGGGAAGCACGGACCTTGGGTTTTCCTTCGCTGTTGACGGACCATGCGACGAAGGGGTTCTTGGGCATGCCGGAAAAAGGCGCCCATTCCGATCTGAGCGACGAAACCGTGCAAGACGCGGTTCACTACATGATCAGGCAGATCATACGCGGCGAGTAGTCGCTTGAAGAGCGGCGCATGGTCGAGCGCTGCGCCGGGATCTTCGGGATGGTTCGGATCGGTCGCCGGCAAGGGACTGCGGGACTATCCAGCGGGTAAAACGCCCCGAGCGAGGAAACTTCCGGTTGATCGTGACAGTCTTAACGAGGTTCGTCGATTTAAGTAACTCTACCTACCGGCACGGAGTGCTTTCAATACGGAGCGCACTCACATCAAACGGCTTTTTTTGAACAGCTACGTCCTGGCGGTGCTCGGCACATCGGCCGTGTCACTGATTCTGACGTTTCTCGGTCCGGTTTTCGAGGGATCGCCGCCGCTCCTCCTGTTCTTGACGGCGGTGATGCCCGCAGCCTGGAACGGCGGCTTGGCTGCGGGGTTTTTTGCCACCGCATTGAGCACCTTCGTCGGCGCGTATTTCCTGGTGGAGCCGGAGTTCTCGCTGGACGTGGCCGTGGCCGCCGAGCGGCTGCGATTGCTGCTTCTTTTCAGCGTCGGAATGCTGCTCAGCCTGGTGATCGATCGCTTGAAAAAGGCGGAGGCCCAGGCGGCGAAAGCGGCGCTCGATCGCGACAGAGAACTGAAGACGGAAATCATCGAGCATTGGGAGACCGAGCAAAAGCTCAGGGACGAGGAAATCTTCGCTCATAAGGTTTTGATGTCTTCCCTGAACGGCCTTTACATCTATGACATCAGGACCGGCACCGACATTTTCATAAACGCCCAGTACACCCGGCTCACCGGTTACACGCTGGACGATCTCAATGCCATACGCGGGCGGGCGTTTTTTGCCCTGTTTCACCCGGACGATCAGGAGCGCATCGCCGCCCACATGGAAAATCTGGCGCGCATCGCGGATGGCGAGGTCGAGGAGATCGAGTACCGCTTCAAGACGGCGGACGGCCGCTGGATCTGGTGTTTATCGCGCGATTCGGTTTTTTCGCGGGATCCGGATGGCGGTGTCCGCCAATGTATCGGGGCGTTTCTGGACATCACGGAGCGCAAGCAGGCCGAACAGGCACTGCGCGAGTCGGACCGCCGCAAGGACGAATTCCTGGCGATGCTGGGGCACGAACTCAGGAATCCCCTGGCGCCGATCCGGAATGCGGTAAAAGTGATGAAGAAGATCGGTCTGCCCCATCCCAAGCTGTCCTGGGCGGGCGACGTGATCGACCGGCAAGTCAATCAGCTGGCGAACCTGGTGGACGATCTGCTCGATGTCACGCGCATCGTCCAGGGCAAGATCACCTTGCATAAGACCGAGGTCGAGATGGACAAGGTGATCGACCTGGCGCTCGAAACCAGCCGGCCAATGATCGAGGCGCGCCATCACGAACTCAACCTCTCCCTGCCGGAAGGACCGTTATGGCTGAACGGCGATACCATGCGCCTGGCGCAGGTCGTGGGAAATCTGCTCAACAATGCCGCCAAGTACACGCCGGAAGGCGGGACCATCTGGCTGAGCGCCGTGTGCCGGGATGGCGATGCGATGATTTCGGTCCGCGATACCGGGGAAGGCATCCCGAAAAATCTGCTGCCCAAGCTCTTCAATCTTTTCACCCAGGCCGAGCGCACCCTGGACCGGGCGCAAGGGGGGCTGGGGCTGGGGCTGACGATCGTGCAAAAGATCGTCGAACTGCATGGCGGCTGGGTTGAGGCCAAAAGCGAAGGGCTCGGCAAAGGCAGCGAGTTCATCGTATGCCTGCCGGCATGCAAGGCGGGCATGGATGTCGGCCGCCGGGTTCAGAGTGCGCCGTCCTAGTCCGCTTCAAACTTCGGATTTGCGCGCTGGTCTCAGATTTATCGGTGTCCGGGATTCAGTAGCCGGAAACGCCGGGCAGATTTGAGATTCTAAGGACGTGGAATGTATCGATGAGCCGTATCGCGCCTTTCGGGTGGATTGTTCTGGTTCTTGCATGCTTTCTGTCCGGATGTGGCCGGCAGGATTCGGATTCGGTCCGTCTCACCGGCTGGATCGCCTCGCCGGTCGAGGAGACCCTCACCCGCAGGTTCATCGACACCTTCGAACAGGGCCATCCCGATCTACCGGTTCGGTACGAGCCGATCACGGCCAATTACATGGACAAGCTGCTGCTTATGCTGGCCACCGGGACCGCGCCCGAGGTGGTGATGATCGAGGCTTTCTGGATTCCGCTGCTGGTCGATTACGACGTCTTGCTGCCGCTGGATCGCTTCCTCGCCCAAGACCCGGGCTTTTTTCCGGATGATTTCGAGCCGGTGCTGCTCGATGCCTTTCGCTTCGGCGGTGCGCTATACGGCTTGCCCAAGGATTATTCGACGCTCGCGCTTTATTTCAACCCGGCGATGTTCGCCGCTGCCGGACTCGGGGAAGCCCCGCGGAGCTGGCGCGAGTTCGCCGAACATGCCCGGCGGCTCACCCGCACCGGCGACGGCAGCATCGATCAGTACGGTTACTGCCACGCCGAGGATCTCGAATACTTGCTGCCTTTCGTCTGGCAGAACCGGGGCGAGTATATCGATGCGCAAGGCCGCGCCGTTTTCGACCAGCCCGCCTTCGCCGAGGCGCTCGAATTTCTCCAGCGAATGAAGCGCGGCGGCATTGCCGTCATGCCTTCGGATGTCGGCGCCGCCTGGAACATGGATGCGTTCGGCCGGCGGCGCGTCGCCATGGCGATTTCGGGTCTCTGGTCCGCGAATTTCATGAACGAGACCTATGCCCACACCCCGTATCGGGCCGCTCCGCTGCCGGTCGGAAAGCAGGCGGCCTCGGTCGCGTTCGCGGTCGGCTACGCCATCCCGAAAAGGACCGCGGACCCGGACAAGGCCTGGCAGTTGCTGCGCTATCTCACCGGCCCGGAGGGCGGGCGCATCTGGGCCGAATCCGACGTCGGCCTGCCGGCGCGGCGTTCGGTCGCGCGTGAGGCGGCGATCGAGCGCGATCCCTTGAAGCGGGTTTTCATGCAAAGCCTGGCCCATGCGCGGATCTGGCGATTCCGGGTTAACCAGCGCGTCCTCGACGAAACCCAGAGCGCGCTGCAGGCCGTATTCCTGACCGGCGCAGAGGTTCGGCCGACGCTGAAAGACTTAAAACGCCGTCTGGAAAGGGGCGGGCGCTTGTACACCGATGCCCGGCGCCGTGAATAGGATAATCGCCGGCTCCCAAGCGCCGTCTCCGCGGCACGGTAAGCGTGGATCAACAGGACGAAGAAATACTGGCATCAACGCGGAAGGGCTGAGTTATTCCAAACCGCTTTCAATAAGTCATTGAATTTTTTGTGGGGTGGGTTGGGCCGGAGGCAGTAACCCACCGAGCGACCTCGAATCGATGGGTTTCGCTTCGCTCTACCCATCCAATGAATATTTCTAAATCCGGCAGTTGGATACAACCTGAAAAGCGCCAGGCCCTCATCCCCAGCCCTTCTCCAAGAGCCTCACCCGCCCCTCTCCCAAAGGGAGAGGGAGTTTTGAGGTTCGGGAGAAGGGAGTTTAGCCCCTCTCCCTCTGGGAGAGGGGTTGGGGGTGAGGGAATGCGGCGGCTGATGGGGCATTGCGGTCATTTCGGTAGTCAACTGCGGTTTTTAGGATATTCGCTCGAATGCCGAATGGAATTATGCCGATGTCCGAGTTAACCCATTCAAGAGCCCGACTCGCAGGCCGGTCCGAGCGCCGCCGCGAGGCGCGGGCGGCTTATTTTTTCCTGTTTCCGGCCCTGGCGGTTCTGACGCTTTTCGTATTCGGTCCGCTGGTCTTCATTTTCGTCGTCGCCTTTTTCGACTGGAATCTTTTCCGGCCCGAACAGCACTTCCTGGGTGTCGAGAATTTCGTCGAATTGGCCGGCGACGAGTTGTTTTTCACGTCCCTGCGCAACACGACGGCCTACGTGCTCGGCGTGGTGCCGGCCCAGACCCTTCTGGCCCTGGTTCTGGCGCTCGCCGTCAACCGGAACATTCCCGCCCGGGGATTTTTTCGGGCGGCATTTTACATTCCGGCGATCACCTCGTCGGTGGTGACGTCCATCATCTTTTTGTGGATTTACTCGAAGCCGGGCCTGCTCAATTACATCCTGTCCCGGTTCGGAATCGCCGGTCCCGACTGGATCGGATCGCCCCGCTATGCGCTCGGCGCGATCATGGCGCTCAACGTGTGGTCGACCTCGGGTTACTTCATGGTGGCGCTGCTGGCCGGGCTCCAGAACATCCCGGCATCGCTTTACGAAGCCGCCCGGCTCGACGGCGCCGGACCGTGGGCGCGGTTCCGGCACGTGACGCTGCCGGGCCTCGGGCCGACGCTGTTCTTCGTGGTCACCCTGGGGATCATCGGCTGCTTCCAGGTGTTCGATCAAATCTACATGATGAGCGCGGGCGGACCGGTCAACGCCACCACCACGCTCAGCTATTTCATCTATAACAGCGCCTTCCGCTATTTTCGGTTCGGCTATGCCGCCGCCGCGGCGGTAGTGCTGTTCGCGATCATCCTGCTGGTCACCGGGATACAGCGGAAGATCGTTCGCCCGGAAGCGCCATGACGAGGGGCGGCGCTGTCCGAAGCCTCATCCGGCGATTCGCGGTCCTCGCGCTCTTGCTCGCGGCGACCGCAGTCTTCGCCTTGCCCTTCCTGTGGTCGCTGTCGATCTCGTTTCAGCTGCCGGGGGACGTGTTCGGCTGGCCGATCGAGTTCATTCCGGCCCCCTTCACCCTGGATAATTACCGGCGGCTATGGACCGAAATTCCGTTCGGCCGATGGCTGCTCAACAGCGCGGCGGTGGCCGTGGCGGTGACGCTGGCGAATCTCTTTTTCGACGCGCTCGCCGGTTATGCCTTCGCGCGTTTACGCTTCCCGGGGCGCAATCTGCTCTTCGTCCTGTTACTGGCAACCCTCATGGTGCCCGCTCACGTGACCCTGGTGCCCAAGTTCATGCTCCTGAATGCCCTGGACCTGGTGAATACCTATACCGCATTGATTGCGCCGGCCACGGTTCAGGTGGTCGGCATCTTTCTGATGAAGCAGTTTTTCGAATCCATCCCCGGGCAATTGGAAGAAGCGGCCCGTATCGACGGCTGCAATCGGTTCCAGGTGTTCTGGCGAGTGGTGCTGCCGGCTTCCAGGCCCGCGCTGGCGGCCCTCGCCATCTATACCTTCCAGGGCAATTGGAACGAATTCCTGTGGCCGCTGGTCGCGACCACCAGCAGCGACCGCTTCACCCTCCCGGTCGGCCTCGCCATGTTCCGCTACGAGTTCAGGGTCGAATGGACCCTGCTGATGGCGGGCGCCGTGCTCTTCGCTCTTCCGACCCTGATCATATTCCTGGTGTTTCAGCGGCTTTTCGTGCAAGGTATCGCCACCAGCGGACTGAAAGAGTGAAAAGGACGGCGGGCCATGGAAAAACCGCACGATCGGTATACCATTCACGCGCGTGAATACCGATAATTCAGCCATGAAAGTCGTTCACGCATTCTGGCTTCCCGAACCGGGCACCCGGTTTTTTCAAAACGGGGATTTCCACCTGTGGGTGGAGACCTCCGAGCCGGCGTCCGAACGGCCCCCCCGTAACCGGCATCCCCGCCATTTATCCGCCAAGGAGCTGCGCGCACTGCTCGCGGAGCTAGGCATTGCCGCGGGAGCGGACCGCTTCGTGGAATGTACGCTTACGCTGCCCGGGTACGACGGCGCGCCCATGGCCTGTCCCGAACTCGCGCCTTATCTCGAACGCGACAATCCGGAACAGGGCGAACCCGGTGAATGGAACATCGCCTGCTGGCGGCTCGCGGAACATCCTGTCGGCCATCTGAACGAGGTTCACTTCCAGTCGATTTTCCGCACCCGGGAGTGGCTGCCCGGCGCGGATTTTCTATTCTGGTACTGGTTCACTCAATCCCTGAAAGCGATCCTGTTCAAGGACGCCTACATCCCGTCGCTGCGCCTCCACGCCGGGACCGGCGGGGATTACGAGCTTTACGCGGGCTGCGAATTCCTCGCGGACACTTACGAGACCCTGATTCAGGAAGCGGCGGAACGAATGCCGCCGAGCGCCGGTCCCGGCTACGAGGCCGAGAGCCTGTTGCGGCATTGTTCCGAAGTGCTGCTCCAGCGCAGCGTAACCGGGGCCAGGCTGACCCAGGCGCTGGCCAAACGGATCCAGGGCTCTCCGATGGAGGCCTGCTTGCGCGGCGAACCGAGGGAACCCTGGCAGACGACCCGGGATCTGACGCTCTACCGCCAGTGGTGCCAGTGGCGGCGCAGGCTGGCTGGCGAGCGGCGGGAAGCCGGGTTTCAACTCTGTCTTCAGCTGCACGAAGCGGGCGAAACCGAGCCCGACCGCTGGCGGCTGGAATTCCGCGTGGCAGCATGCCGGGATTTTTCGCTGCAGCTGGCCCTGGAAGACTATTGGGCGATGAGCGGGGCCGGGCGCCAGGCGCTGGTCAAGAATTTCGGCCGGGATTTCGAGAAAAATCTGCTGCTGAGGCTGGGGCAAGCGGCACGCATTTATCCGGACTTGTGGAAAGGCCTGGAATCCGACCGGCCCACCGTCCTGGACCTGAGCCTGGAGCAGGCGTTCGAGTTTCTCAACGAAACCGCCTGGGTTCTGGAAGATGCGGGGTTTCGGGTGATCGTTCCCGCCTGGTGGACGCCGCAAGGGCGCCGCCGCGCCAAGCTGCGCATGCGGGGCTCCGGGAGCGCCCGAAAACCCGCGGCCGTCGCCGCAATGAGCGGCTTGAGCCTGGACCGGCTGCTCGAGTATCGCTACGAACTTACGCTCGGCGGCGAAACCGTCAGCGCCGAGGAATGGGAACAGTTGGTCGAAACCAAGACGCCGCTGGTGCGGTTCCGCGGGCAATGGGTGGCGCTCGACCGCGATCGCATGCGGGAAATGCTGGCCTTCTGGAAGGCCCAGGGCGAAACCGGGGAGACCCTGAACCTGCCCGAATTTCTGCGCCGCAGCGCTGAAGAAAACGAACTGTTCGAGGTGGAGCCGGAAGACGCCTGCGCCGCCATGCTGGCTAAACTACGCGATCACCGGCAGCTCGAACCGGTCGACGATCCGCCGCGGCTGAACGCCAGCCTGCGCGAATATCAGAAACGCGGCGTCGCCTGGCTGCGTCTGCTCGAACGACTGGGGCTGTGCGGCTGCCTGGCCGACGACATGGGCCTCGGGAAAACCATACAGGTGATCGCCCGCCTGGTTCTCGAGAAAGAAGAAGAGGACTGCGCGGGGCCGAACCTGCTGATCGTCCCGACCTCGGTGATCGGCAATTGGCAGAAGGAAATCGAGCGCTTCGCCCCGCAGCTGGCGACTCATATCCATCACGGCAGCGGTCGGACCCAGGACGAGCAGCCGTTCCGGGAGGAATGCGCGCGCAGCGATGTCGTCATCACCTCCTACACCCTGCTGCGCAAGGATGCCGGCCTGTTTTCCGCGATTCGCTGGCGGCGCGTGGTCCTGGACGAAGCGCAGAACATCAAGAACCCGGTCGCCGCACAGACCAAGGCGGTGTTGCAGCTCGACGCCGGTTACCGGCTCGCGCTGACCGGCACTCCGGTGGAAAACCGCCTGCTCGATCTGTGGTCCATCTTCAATTTCCTCAACCCCGGCTATCTGGGTAAACAGGCGCAGTTCCGCAAGAACTACGAACAGCCGATCCAGCGGGACAACGATCTCGCGAAATCCGCGCTGTTGAAGAAACTGGTCGAACCGTTCATCCTCCGCCGGGTCAAGACCGATCCCGCCATCATCAAGGATCTGCCGGCCAAGGTGGAGAACCGGCAGTTCTGCAATCTGAGCCGGGAGCAGGCGTCGCTGTACGAGTCCCTGGTGCGCGACGTGGAGCGCCAGCTGGAAGAGAGCGAGGGCATCCAGCGCCAGGGACTGATGCTGTCCACCCTCATGAAGCTCAAGCAGATTTGCAACCATCCCGCGCAATTCCTGCAGGATGGAAGCCCGTTCACGGCGGATCGCTCGCACAAGCTGGAGCGCCTGCTCGACATGCTGGGCGAGGTGCTCGGCGAAGGCGAGAGCGCCCTGGTGTTCACCCAGTTCACCGAGATCGGCGACTCGCTGGAGCGCCAGCTCCGGGCCACGCTGCAATGCCGGACCTACTATCTGCACGGCGGTACCTCGCGCAACCGCCGCGAACGGATGATCGCGCAGTTCCAGGATCCGGAGAGCCCGCCCTCGATATTCATCCTCTCGCTCAAGGCCGGTGGCGTCGGCATCACCCTGACCCGCGCCAATCATGTGTTCCATTTCGACCGCTGGTGGAACCCGGCGGTGGAGGACCAGGCCACCGACCGGGCATTCCGCATCGGCCAGACGCGCAATGTGTTCGTGCACAAGTTCATCACCCTCGGCACCCTGGAAGAACGCATAGACCGGATGATAGAGGACAAGAAGCAGGTGGCCGGCACCATCGTCGGCAGCGACGAATCCTGGCTCGCGAAGCTCGACAATGAGTCGTTCAGGCAACTCATCGCCCTGAACCGGCAAGCGGTACTGGATTGAAGCACGGGGGCGAACCATGAAAACCGTACGTACCTGGTGGGGACGCAAATTCATACAAGCGCTCGAAGCATTCACCGATCCGGCCCGGCTGGCGCGCGGACGCGGCTATACCGGCAGCGAACGCATCAAGTCCTGGAATGTCCGGTCGAACCGGGTTTCGGCGACGGTTCGCGGCAACGTCAATCCCTATTTCGGCATTTACAAGGAGCCGTACTACCAGACCCTGGTCGAGCTGAAAACGATAGCCGCTTCCGACTGGAGCCGAGTGGTCGCTGACCTTGGCAGCCGCGCCGCTTTCGTCTCGCGCCTGCTGCTCAATGAAATGCCGGACAATATCGAAGAGCCGTTCGAAGCCTTGGGACTGCGCCTTCTACCCCGTGACGCCAAGGACCTGAAGACCGATTGCTCCTGCCCGGACTGGGCCAATCCCTGCAAACACGTCGCCGGCCTTTATTACTTCCTGGCGGCGAGACTCGACCAGGATCCCTTTCTATTGTTCGAGCTGCGCGGCCTGTCCCGCGAAGAACTCATGAAGCAACTGCGGGCGACCCCGCTCGGGCGGGTGCTGGCGGATGCCCTGAGCGAGCAGGAGGAACCGGTGAGTACCGTCGACTCCTATTTCACGCGTCCGCGTCCGCAGCCCTTGCCGAGCGCGGTGGCGGCGGAACGGTTCTGGCGTCTCGGGAAGCGCTTGCCGGAGCGGATCGAACCCGCCGTCCCGCCCGCGGTTCCGGCCTTGCTGATCAAGAAGGGGGGCGATTTTCCGGAATTCTGGGCGCGCGAGAATTCTTTCGTCGAGACCATGGAAGCATGTTATGAAGCGATCAGAAAACGCGGCAAAGTGTGGTGAGATTCCTTCGGCGACCGTTGTTTGAAGGCGTACAGGCGCTTTTTCCCCTCCATCGGCGGGAATTGGCCGATATCGGCGCCGAGAGTTATCTCGCCGTTCCGCTGGTCGATCGGGCGGCGAGGCTAATGGGCCCCGGGCCTGATCGACGACGAACCCATGAAGCGGGAGTCCGGCGGATCTCTCCGTATTCAAGATCTTCGCCGCGTGGACCGAGTCTCCGAGCTGCCATTGGAGTCCGTGGAGCGCGGTCACCTGCCGAAAGTCCTGGAAGAGGCCCGCTGGACCAGCGGAGGCAAGACCGGCGCCGCCGCGCTCTTGGGATCAACCCCGGCACCCTCCGTTTTCGCATGCACAAGCTGGGGATAAGGCGGCCCAAGCAGGGCTGACCGGCGACGCCCATAGCCCGGATCGAACGCGGTGAGATCTGGAATGCAAGCCGATGTCGTGGTGAGGCTCGAACCCCGCCGTCCACATTTTCACTCCTGCCCGACGCGGCCGGCCAATAAAGATTGCGGAATGTATTGCCGGCAATCTCCCTCACCGTTTGACGCACGCAGTCTTTATCGGACCAACTGCGTGATATGCCTCACTCTTGCGGATGCTTCGCGGCCAATTTAACGCAAAACATTGAAATCATTGGGTGAGATCGGCAGGGCTCGATTGTTGCTTGCCATTCGGGCAGTTCCGTGAGCCAAGGACTCCCATGCCTTTCATGTTTTCGCTGTCTATTCTCTCCCTAGGGAAGCTGGTGCAAGATTACGATTCCGAAATCCGCCGGGTGCTGACCCGCCGCCTGGGTTGCGTGGAGACCGTCGCCGACATCCTCCAGGAAACCTATCGGCGGCTGGCCCAAGGCGAACTCTGGCGGCAGGCCGAAAATCCCCGGGCCTTGATGTATCGCATCGCTTTCAATCTCGCGACCGATCATGAGCGGCGCGCCAGGACCGAGAGCCGGTACCTCGCCGACGACGCCGAGCTTGAAGACGTCGCGGGTACGGCCCCCGACCCCGAAAGAATCATCGAGTCGCAAGAGCGGCTGGACCGGCTGTATCGAGCCGTCCGGAATCTTCCGCCCCGCTGCCGGCAAGTGTTCATCCTGAGGAAATTCGAGGATCTGAGCCAGGCCGAGATTTCAGAACGATTGGAGATAAGCCGCAGTTCGGTCGAAAAACACCTGCGCAAAGCCCTCGCCATTCTTCGCGACAGCCTGGATTGAGCCCTTTTCCGCAATCGCCGATTCCTCATTCTGCCGTCTGCCGCGTCTTACTGGGATAGAATGGCGGAAATCGTCGGCCGTTCGCCTTTGTTCCTTTCAAGGTATCCATTGCCCATGAACCAACCCCGTCTCGCCAAAGCTCTGCGCGAAGAAGCCAGCCATTGGTGGGTCAAGCTCGACAGCGGCGAACTCGGCGACGCCGACCGCGAGGCCTTCGAAGCCTGGCGCGCGCAAAGCGCCGATCACCGGGCGGCCTTCGCCGAAATTTGCGCGTTTTGGGGCGAATTGGACGCGCTCAAGCCGCGCTTCGTTCCGAATCGTGCCACCGCCGGGCCTCGTAAGCCCGCGAGAGCCCGCTGGGCCGTGGCCGCAAGCCTGCTCCTGGCGCTGGTCGTGGTCCCTTTGCTGGCGACAAGACCCGAATACCGGAGCGTGATCGGCGAAATCCGCACCATCAAGCTGGAAGACGGCTCGATCGTCCATCTGAGCAGCGGCAGCGCGTTCGACACCGACTTCGGCCCGAACCGGAGGCATCTCGAACTGCTCGAGGGCGAAGCCTGGTTCGAGGTCGCGCACGATCCCTCGCGGCCGTTCGTGGTGCGGGCGGGAAACGGCACGGCCACCGCTCTCGGAACCGTCTACGATGTCAAGAACATGGACGGAAAGGTGCAGGTGACCGTGATCGAAAGCCGGGTCGAGGTCGATTACCGGTCGCCCGGTTCCCCGAATCGAAAAATCGTCCTGGCGGCGGGCCAGCAAACCACCTATACCAACGACTCCGCTCCCTCGGAAGTCCGCTCGGCCGATCTCGACGCCGTTTCCGCCTGGCGCCGCGGTCGGCTGGTCTTCGAAAACAAGCCGCTGGGGGAGATCGTCACCGAACTCGGCCGTTACCATCGAGGCCTGATCGTCATTACCGACAAGGCCTTGAGGGCGCGTCCCGTGAACGGCGTGTTCCGCACCGATGATCCCGCCGGCGTCATCGCCGCGCTGGAGAATTCCTTGGGGCTTAAAATCACCCGGTTTACCGATTACCTGATCTTGCTGCATCCGTGACCGTCCGCCAGTGTAGCCCGGATGGAGTGAACGAAATCCGGAGTGATTCATGCCAACGTAGCCCGGATGAAGCCTGCGGAATCCGGGATGATCGAAGTTTCGGATTGCCCGCATTCCGCTACGCTGCATGCGGGCTACGAAAAGTCGATTTTCGACTTCCGGATTTCCCCGAGCTCCGCGTCATACCAAAGGAAGCCGCCCACTGCGGCGGAAACAAAACGATAGACGCAACTCGGGGGAACCATGACACAGAAACAGTCCGACAAACGCTCGGAGCAAGGGAGACTAAACCGCTGCGGTGGACCATTCGCCGCGATACTTTCAACCGCCGTGGCGTGTTTCCAGGGCGGCACGCCGAGCCTGGCCGCCGAACCGCCCGTCACCGGCACTCGACAAACCTATGCCATCGCACCGGGCCCTTTGGCCTCCGCCCTGAACCGCTTCGCCGAAGCCAGCGGCGTGCAGCTCGTCTACGACAGCGCCTTGACCCGTGGCCTCAAAACCCAAGGACTTTCCGGCACCTATGGGCCCCGGGAAGGTCTGCGGAAACTGCTCGACGGCAGCGGCCTGAGCGCCCGCCCGAGCGGCCAAGGGTCTTATACGATCGAGAAAACCGCCCGTGACGACTCTTCCGCCCTAGGAGGCGAAATGCTGGCGCTGGACAAGGTCACTGTGGTCGACAACGCGGAGGCGGATTACGATCCGACCGATCCCTACGACAAGACCTACACCGTTTCCGATACATTTCCGGCCACCAAGACCGACACGCCGATCATGGAGACGCCGGTGTCGATACAGGTAGTACCGCGAGCGGTGATGGAGGATCAGAAAACCACGCGGATTACGGACGCACTGGAAAACGTCAGCGGGGTTCGTCCTCAGTCTTCCCTTGGCGCGACCGGTGGTTTCATCGTCCGCGGGTTTCGCAATCCCTTGATCTACCGCAACGGCTTGATGTCCATACCGAGCGGTTTTCGTTCCGAATTCGATACGGCCAATCTGCAAAGCGTCGACGTGCTCAAGGGGCCGGCATCGGTCCTGTTCGGTCGCACGGAGCCCGGCGGCTTGATCCATATCACGACCAAAAGGGCGCTCGACATACCTTATTACTCCCTGGAACAACGGTTCGGCTCGTACGATTTTTACCGCACCGAATGGGACGCGACCGGCCCGATCACCGATGACAAGACCTTGCTGTATCGCTTCGCCGGTTCCTACCAGAACAACGAATCGTTTCGGGATTTCGGTTCCAATGACAGAATCATGGTCTATCCCAGCATCACCTGGCGGCCCACCGAATCGACGGATTTCACCCTCAACATCGAAGGGCTCGATCAGGACTACCAAGGCGATTATGGCGTGCCCGTCATCGGCAAGCGCCCCGCGGACATCCCGATAAGGCGCGCCTTCGGCGATCCCAACGACCCGTTGGACAACATTTCCAGGGTGTTGCTGGGTACCGAAATCAACCATCGGTTCAACGAGAACTGGGCCATCCATAACCGATTCCTCGCCAATTTCGGTCATGGAGACGAAACCTTTCTCAACCCTACGCCGGCCTTTGGAAATGCGTTGAATCCCGCTACCGGCATCCTGCAGCGCAATGTCTTTTTCCAGCGATACGATAGCGAGGGCTACACCACCAACCTCGATCTGACCGGCAAGTTCCGGATCGGCCCGACTCAACACGAGGTCCTGGTGGGATACGACTATTTCCGGTCCTTCACCCAATACCGCACCCAAGGATTTTACAACACCCCCAACCCGGCGCTGGCGATCAACATATTCGACCCTTCGCCCAGTTATGGAATCGACAAAGCCGTATTTGACAGCGCCGTATTGGAGACGGAATTTGCGAATAACCGCTCGGTAATCAAAGACGAATGGCACGGCGTTTATTTCCAGGACCACATCACCTTGTGGGACAAGCTGCATATCATGGGTGGTGGCCGTTACGACTGGATCGAAACGGGAAGAGGCCGGGGCAGCTCCTTCTCGGCGGCCGACAAAAACCTGCCCGACACCATCCGGAAAGACGACGGATTCAGCCCCCGCGTGGGCATTCTCTACCAGCCTTGGCAGTGGCTGGGCGTTTACGGCAATTGGACGACCTCGCTCGGCGCCAACAACGCTGGGATATCCGCAACCGGGAAGCCGTTTGATCCGCAAACCGGCGAGCAATTCGAAGCGGGCATCAAGACCGCTCTGTTCGATGAGCGCCTGATAGCCACTTTAGCCTACTACCACATCACCAAGGACAACCTGCTCACGCCCGACCTGACGACGGCTGATCCCGACGACCGCGTGGCGATCGGCCGGCAGCGCAGCCAGGGTATCGAACTCGACGTAACCGGCCAGATCACGGATCACGCCAGCGTCATCGCCAGCTATGCCTTCACCGATGCCCGGATTACGAAGGACAACCGTACGCTGAACGGCGTGGTGAGAGGTTATGAAGGTAACCGTTTGACCAACGTCCCCGAGCATGCCGCGAGCCTATGGATCAAATACGACGTCAACGGCTACGAAGCGCCGGAAGGCTGGAGTTTCGGCGTGGGCGGCGTATTGGCGGGGCAACGCGAGGGCGATGTCGAAAACAGTCTCCAGCTGCCCGGCTACGTGCGCATGGACGCCTTCGCGGCATACCGATTGAAAGTCGGGCCGACGCGCGTCACGACCCAATTCAACATCCGCAACCTGCTCGACAAGCGGTATTACGAATCGACCGATCCGGACATCAACGTGTCCCCGCGCCTCGGCGTTTACCCCGGCGCACCGCTGACGGCGGTGGGTTCGGTACGTGTCGAGTTTTGAGGTAGTCAGCCGGTTAACCGTATTCCGCTGTGCTGCTTGCGGGCTACGAAACTAACCAACTGCGTCGCCGTTCCGGCAGGGATTGCCGGAACCCAGGGATTGAGGATGGTATGGTCTATCACACCCATGGGTCCGGGGTGCCGGGATTACGGTTTTGACCGAAATTCCTTGCTATTCAGTCGTCGCTTGGGATAGGACGTTTTCCGGAAAGGCGGGTTACGCGTGTCCGTTAACCCACCCTACGAACTGCCGTTAATAACGTTTATAGGCTCTCTAGTATTTTCTGCCATTCGTCCGGAGTGTAACCAGCTTCCAACCTCAGGCCGGCAAGATTCCACTGGATTTGGATTTCACCTAAACCCGTTGATCGGGACAGCCAAAAGTAGTTGGCGAAAATTTTTCGAAGATCGGGATGGATTTTTCCGCTGATAAGTGAGGACTTCAGAAGAATCAACACGGCTTGGTGCATCATTGGCTCGGCTTCGGCATTTCGACCGGTTGCCTGTAACAGCAACGCAACGTTGTTCAAGTGTGTGGCAACCTTCGGATCCTCTCGTCCAAAATGTTTTTCATCAATGGCTAACGCCCGCCGGTATAACGGTTCAGCTTCGGAAAAACGTTTCTTCGCAGACAATAGCTGAGCAAGATTATCTAGGTGCGGGGCGATATTGGGGTGCTCCGATCCAAAGCTCTTTTCGCTAATGGCTAGGGCTCGTCGATACAGAGGCTCCGCTTCTAGCGGGCGGTGCAGGAAGAACAAACAGCGGGCGAGATTATTTAGCTGGACGGCGACTTGGGAATGTTCCCTTCCGGATGTTTTTTCTTGGATCGCCAATGCTCGGCGAAACAGCGGCTCAGCCTCTACAAATCGGTTCTTAGTGAATAGAAATTGAGCGAGACTATCAAGGTAAGTAGCGACATAGGGATGCTCAGGTCCAAGCGTCTTCTCGCCGATGGCTAACGCTTGACGAAATAACGGTTCCGCTTCTTCTAAACGTTGCAATGCAAACAATAACTGGGCGAGATTGTTGAGACTGACGGCGACCTGGGGATGTTCCGGCCCTAAGCTTTGTTTCGTTATAGCGAGAGCATGGCGGTATAACGGTTCTGCTTCTGCTGGTCGGTTCATGTCCAGCAATAATTTGGCATGGGAGGACAGTTGGAATGCGGTTTGCGGGTTTTCCCGGCCTTCACAGCGTTCTACCAATGTTACAGCTCGCCGCATAAAAGGCTCGGCTTCGTCCAAGTGATTCTCGGCCTTCAATAATTCTGCGAGATTTCTTACGGAAACCGCTCCTGGACAAGAAAAACCTGCCGTCGAACTCTTGTCATAAATGGCCATTGCCCGGCGGTACAACGGCTCGGCTTCGCGGGCCCGATGAGTTGCGTAAAGCAGGTCGGCGAGATCCACTAGATGTCCGATCAGATCAGGATGTTCCGGACCCAAAGTCCTTTCTCCTATCAGGAGCGCCTCCCGATAGCGGGTTTCCGCTTCTGTGTATAGCTTTCGATGTTGGAAGTAAGAACCCAGATTACCTAGAACGGCTATCCGATCTTCATCTCGTTCCACCAGGCGTTCGGCTTCCTTGAACTCTCGTTCCGCGGCATCCCAATCGGGTTTCCCGTGTTCAGTAATAAGGTACAGTCCAAGCCGGTTATGAACTTCCCACCATCCGCCATCGAGCGCAACAGCCTCTAAGATCGCCTGCCGTGCGTGCTCACGTTCGAGTTTCACAGCGTAGAGGTCAGACTTCAAAACGGCGGCTTCGGCCAATCGGCGAGGCGCTTCTCGATGAAGCTCCCGCCCCTCGGCTAGGTTCTTTTCAAGAAACTCCAACGCAAAATCCACGTGACGTTTCTGTACCAGGACCGTCGCTCTATGGACCAAGCTGGATTCGGTGCCCGGAATGGCAAACTCGGCAGAGCGCGTTGATCGAGCGATGTCCGGAAGTCGTCCTCTTGCGTTTGCGAGCAGATGGTAGAGTCGGTCAAATTCGGATGGCGGCGCGCCTCGTGCACGCATTTCCTCACGTTTCTGTCCGAAGCTGTCATGAATCTTTTCTTCAAACTTTGCGCGGAGGATCATGGGATCGATTTTGACGCTCCGGGACATACAGGCGCTGAGGGCTATTCCAAACAGCAGGACCAAGGCGATCGGATGGACAAAAGAAGCGGCAAAACCAATGCGGACAGACATCGGAATATCCCTAACGAAATCAGAGCGGTGTCCATTGTGCCGGGATTCTGGATTTGTCGCCACCGTATGGAATTTTGGCACTGTGGACAGGGTTACGCTCAGCAAACTTTCCTACAAAATCCAAATAGACCTCCACTCATACCACTCACAATTATTGGTGGCCCCGGCATTTTCGCGGAATTCTGATAACTATTTGTAACTGCGCCGGTTTTTCTTCTAGGTCGACCGTGGCGGGACGATTGCTCACGTGAATATCTCGCGAGTCGGTCTTGCGCAGAAAACACTAAAGCCCCTATCGGGAGAAAGATCATGAAAAATTCCGCATCCATCGTTTCTTCCGCTAGCGTATGGTGGGTGCCTCGCCGGAGCCGGGACGGCAACTCAGCGGGCGAGTCATGGCGTTTCCCGCTGTCGAACAGCTAGACCTTATTTGATTAAGAGGAGCGAGCCATGAATTCGAGCCTTAATTCAGCGCGGCGCTTGCTGGAAGGTCAGTGCGCCATCGTCACCGGCGGCAATACCGGCATCGGCGCGGCCATCGTCGAAGGGTTTGCCGAAGCCGGCGCCAGGGTGGTGGTGAATTACGTCGCCGAAGCGGAGAAAGCGGATGCCCTGGTGAAGCGCATCCGCGGCAACGGCGGCGAAGCCGTCGCCGTCGAGGCCGACGTGAGCCGCGAGGACCAGGTGCGGACTCTGTTCGATGCCGCCATCAAGGCTTTCGGAGGCGTCGACATCCTGGTGAACAATGCCGGATTACAGCGGGATGCGCCCCTGACCGAAATGAGCCTGGACGACTGGGAAACGGTGATCCGCGTCAACCTGACCGGGCAGTTTCTGTGCGCGAGGGAAGCGGCGCGGGAATTCATCCGCCGGGGCGTGAATCCGGAGGTTTCGGTCTCGGCCGGCAAGATCATTTGCATGTCCTCGGTGCACGACGTGATTCCCTGGGCCGGCCGCGTCAACTACGCGGCTTCCAAAGCGGGTGTCGCGATGCTGATGAAAACCCTGGCCCAGGAACTGGCGGTCCATAAGATCCGGGTCAACGGCATTTCGCCGGGCGCCATCAAGACCTGCATCAATTACGACGCCTGGATGACCCCGGAACGGGAAACCCGGCTGCTGGAGTTGATTCCCTACGGGCGGATCGGACACACCCGCGATATCGCCAAGGCAGCGGTTTGGCTCGCTTCGGACGAATCGGACTACGTCACCGGCGCCACCCTGTACGTGGACGGCGGGATGACGCTTTACCCCGGTTTCGAGGACGGAGGCTGACAGTTGTGTATCATCAGATCTGATCGATTTTCGGGACCGGTGATTCGTGGAAATCTTTCGAAGACAGCCTTGCTTCGGCGGGTTACGGCGCACTCGACCTTGGGCGATCGGCGCCCGGAGAGTTACGGTATGCGTCTAACGCACCCTGGGAAATCGCAGATTTCCGTTACCAGAGGTAGGGCAACATCGTGATCAGACCCGACTTCATCCGCTTCGGCCGGGAAATCTGCGGCAACCTGACCGAAGCCGAACGCCGCGAATGGTGGCTAGCGGACGGCTTGGGCGGATACGCCGCCGGTACCCTGACCCGCCGTTATCACGGGCTGCTGGTGGCGCCCCTGGCGCCGTCCCTCGGCCGCTCCCTGGTGTTCTCCAAGGCCGACGCCTGGCTGGCGCTGGACGGAAAAACCCGGCCCCTGTGCAGTAACCGCTGGCCCGGAGACATCATCGATCCCGCCGGCCACATCCATCTCGAGAGCTTTCGCCTGGACGGACGCATGCCGGAATGGGTCTACGCCTTCGGCGATTTTCGGCTGACGTTCCGGCTTTGGCTGGAGCCGGGGGCGTCCACCGTATACCTCGCGTACCGCGCCGACTGGCCGAAGGCGCAGACGCGGGAGCCGGCGCTCCGCATCAAGCTGCTGGCCAACGCCCGCGACCACCACGGCAATGCCGAGCCCCGGCGGTTCAATCCGGCGATCGAGCCGGACGGGGCGGACGGGCTGATCGTGCGGAATCCGCCGGGCTCCGGCTCCGCGCCTTACCGCCTGAGCTTCAAGGCTCCGGGCGGCGTCATTCGGCCGGACCGGACCTGGTACGAAAATTTCGATCTTCCGTTGGAACGGGCACGCGGGCTTCCCGACCGGGACCATCATCTGTGCGTGGGCGAGTGCCGCCTGCCTCTGGCCAACGGCGAGTGGAGCGGCCTGACCGCCAGCCTGCATGCCGACGCGTCGCCCTCTGTCGAGGAGGCGATGCACCGCCGTCAGGCATACGACGACGGCGTGCTGGCCCGCGCCGCCTTGTCGGTGCCCGAGCTGCGGGACGCGCCGGACTGGATTCGGCAGCTGGCGCTGGCGGCGGACAGTTTTCTGTTTGCGAGGCGGCTTCCCAACGGAGATGACGGCGTATCGGTCATCGCCGGCTATCCCTGGTTCGGCGACTGGGGGCGGGACACCATGATCGCGCTGCCGGGACTCCCCCTGGCGACCGGGCGCTGCGACGAGGCCCGGCGCATCCTGGAAACCTTCGCCCGCTTCGTCGACCGGGGAATGCTGCCCAACGTGTTTCCCGAGGGTAGTGCCGTGCCGGAGTACAACACGGTGGACGCCGCGCTCTGGTACATCGAGGCCTGGCGGGCCTATGTCGATGCCACCGGCGACTTGGCGGCGTTGCGCGCGGTTTTCCCGGCGTTGCGGGAGATCGTCGCCGGCTACCGTTCCGGCACCCGCTTCGGGATCGGGATGAGCGAGCGCGACGGCCTGATCCGGGCCGGCGAGCCCGGCGTGCAGCTCACCTGGATGGACGCCAAGGTGGGCGACTGGGTGGTCACGCCCCGCATCGGCAAGCCGGTGGAGATCAACGCCCTTTGGTACAACGCGCTGCGCGTCATGGCGGATTTCGCCGGCCGGCTGAAGCTGGCTGGAGACGAATACGAAACGCTGGCCGAATTCGTCCGCCTGGGGTTCCGGCGTTTCGTCCATCCGAACGGCGGGCTGTTCGATGTGCTGGACGGACCCGGCGGCGACGATGGGTCGCTCCGGCCCAACCAGATCCTGGCGGTCAGCCTGCCTTACAGCCCGCTCAGCCCCGACCGGCAGGCGGCGGTGCTGGCGGTCTGTGGCAAGACCCTGCTGACGTCCTACGGCCTCCGCTCCCTGGCGCCGGGCCATGCCGATTACCGCTCCGGCTACCGGGGCGGCGTGCGGGAGCGGGACGGGGCCTATCACCAGGGTACCGTCTGGGCCTGGCTGCTGGGGCACTACGCCCTGGCCGAATTCCGGGTGAGC
This sequence comes from Methylocaldum marinum, assembly GCF_003584645.1. Lineage (GTDB taxonomy): Bacteria > Pseudomonadota > Gammaproteobacteria > Methylococcales > Methylococcaceae > Methylocaldum > Methylocaldum marinum. The sequence continues at coordinate 3,317,020 of NZ_AP017928.1, read as the reverse complement.
GGCGACGCCGGGCGGGCCTTGAGCCGCCTCCAACCGATCCGCGATCACCTGTTGGACGCGGGGCTGGGCACCGTCAGCGAAATTTTCGACGCCGATCCGCCGCACGCGCCGCAAGGCTGTCCGTCCCAGGCCTGGTCCGTGGCCACGGTGCTGGAAGCGTGGTGGCGGATCGGCAAAACCAGGCAATCCGATAACCGAACCGAGAAGGAAAAACCATGAACTACTTAGTACGAACGATCGTCCTGGCCGGCGCCGTGTTTTCGGCCGGCGTCCGGGCTGACGAGCTTGCGGCCGGAACCTACGCCGATTACGTGAGCGAGGCGGGCGAAATCCGGCTGCCGGAAGGGTATCGGCAGCGCTGGAGCCATCTGGGGTCCTGGATTGTCGCCGACCAGAAAGCGCCGGGACACGGCTTTCACGACGTCTAAACCCAACCCGAAACGGTCGAGGCCTTTCGGAAAACCGGCCGGTTCCCCGACGGCGCCGTCCTGGTGAAGGAAATCCGCAAGATCGAGTCCGGCTCCAGGACCACCGGCCCGGCGCAATGGGCGGGGGAGAACGCCGTCTGGTTCGTGATGGTCAAGGACGCCCGCGGCCGTTTCAAGGGAAATCCCAATTGGGGAGAGGGATGGGGATGGGCGCTCTACCAGGCAGGCAACCGAAATCTCAACGTTTCCAAGGGCTATGCCGAGAGCTGTCTTTCCTGTCATGAGCCGGCCAGGGAACCGACCTGGTTTTCGTCGAGGGTTATCCGACGCTCAGGCCTTACTCCATGCGGCATTCGAGTGAACATTATTAATCAGGCCCGTAAATACCCTCCTGGTATTTACGGGCCGCCGCCCAGGCCGGTACACGCCCGGCCTGGGCTCACGCGGCTTGTCGCAGCGCCGGGGCATCCCTGCCCCGGATTAACCCGGCCTATATTTATAGGCCGGGTTAATAATCGTAGGATGGGTAGAGCGAAGCGAAACCCGTTGAAAGCGATTTGGAATCAGCCCGTTCAAGAGGTCAATCGCCATGCTGATTAAGAAACCCTCCGATATCAAGCTCTCGGAGATCACCCCGCGCGAGCTGTTCTACGGGCGAAGGCGCTTCCTGCAACTCGCGGCCGGCGCCTCGGCCCTGGCTCTCGTGCCGCCCGGACTCGCCGCCGGCGAGAAGCTGCCGGATGTCCGGAAAAGCGATTACGTGCTGCCGGACAAGGCCACGCCTTACGAGGACATCACCCGCTACAACAATTTCTACGAGTTCGGTACCGACAAGGAAGCGCCCGCGCAACGGTCGGGAAGCCTCAAGACCCGGCCCTGGACGGTGGCGGTGGAGGGCGAAGTCCGCAAGCCCAAGATCTACGATATCGACGAGCTATTGAAACTGGCGCCGCTGGAAGAGCGCGTCTATCGCCTGCGCTGCGTCGAAGCCTGGTCCATGGTGGTGCCCTGGGTGGGCTTTCCTTTGGGGGAACTGATCAAGCGGGCGGAACCCACGGGCAACGCCAAGTTCGTGGCGTTCACTACCCTGCTGGACCCGGAGCAGATGCCGGGCCAGCGCTCGGCGGTGCTGGACTGGCCCTATGTCGAAGGGCTGCGCATGGACGAGGCCATGCACCCCTTGACCCTGCTCGCGGTGGGGCTGTACGGCGAAGTCCTGCCCAAGCAGAACGGCGCGCCGATCCGGCTGGTGGTGCCCTGGAAGTACGGCTTCAAGAGTGCCAAATCCATTGTGCGCATCCGCTTCGTGGAAAAGCAGCCGGTTTCCACCTGGATGAAGGCGGGTACGCGGGAATATGGGTTCTACGCCAACGTGAACCCGGAGGTCGACCATCCCCGCTGGAGCCAGGCCAAGGAGCGCCGCATCGGCGAATTCTTCAAGCGTCCCACCTTGCCGTTCAACGGGTATGGGAATCAGGTGGCGCAGCTTTATGCGGGGATGGATTTGCGCAAGTTCTTTTAGGGCGGTTCGTGCCGGGGTCAGGTAGGTCGGCAACCCTTTGCCGACGAAGGTGTCGGGAAGGGATTCCCGACCTTGTATTATGAATTCCGTGTGGTTCGGAAGGGGTTGGAGAAGACTCCCGACCGGTCACCCCAGGCCTGGAGGGCGCTCCAGGTTTGAGCGACTGGATGCCGTTCCCGCCCTTGGGACACCAAGCCCGTTGCGTAGATCGATGCAGCAGTCGCTCACCCTCATCGAGCGATCGAACAGTATCTTCGGCCCGGCTTGCCGGCAGCCCGCATTCACAAGGTAGATCATTTGAGGTTCATGATGCCCACGTTTTATCTCGGAATTGACGTCGCCAAAGCCAAACTGGACTGCGCGTTACGCCTCCCCAACGGGAAGTTCCGAACCAAAGTCATCGCCAACTCCCAAGACGGGTTCGCCACCCTCGTCACTTGGCTCACCGGCCCAGAGGCACGGAATGTTCACGTGTGCATGGAAGCCACTGGGGTGTATTGGGAAGACGTCGCCCAGTGCTTGGCTACCCAAGGGTTCACTGTCAGCGTCATCAACCCCGCCCAAATCAAAGCCTATGCCGCTTCCCGCTTAACCCGGACCAAAACCGATGCCGTCGATGCGCGCCTCATCGCCGAATTTTGCGCCGAACGCCATCCGCCTCCCTGGCAGGCGAGAAGCGAAGCCGAAATCGCCTTGCGCGCGCTCGTGTTGCGTCTGGATGCGTTGCAAGCCCTGCGGACCCAGGAAAGTAACCGCCTGGAGGTCGCCCGGGACGCGGTGCGCACCAACATTCAAGAACACCTGAATTGGCTCGATCAGCAGATCAAGAGCCTGATCAAAACCATCAATGAGCACATCGACTCTAACCCCGATCTGAAGGGAAAGCGCGAATTACTCGAGAGCATCCCCGGTATCGGGGAACGCACCATCGCCATTCTGCTCGCCTTCTATGCCGAGCCCAGCCGCTTCGCCAATAGCCGACAAGCCGTCGCCTTCGCCGGGCTCGACCCGCGCCGGCAGGAGTCCGGAACGAGCGTGAAAACCAAGCCGCGGCTGTCCAAAGTCGGCCATGCCTTCTTGCGCAAAGCCCTCTACATGCCGGCTATGGTGATCCTGTATAAGACCGCTTGGGGCCAGCCCTTCAAGAACCGGCTCGCGCTCTCGGGCAAGCCCGCCAAGCTCATCATCGGTGCCATGATGCGCAAGCTCCTCCAGGTCGCTTTCGGCGTCCTCAAGTCCGGAAAACCCTTCGATCCAGCACTCCATGGCACTTGACCCGGATAACAGTATCTACAAAGCGGCACAGTCGTAGGTCGGCAATCCTTTGCCGACAAAGACGCTTGGTCGGGAGGCGGCGTCGGGAAAGGATTTCCGACCTACTTGCGAGCGCCCATACAGGTGGTACGAAACAGCTCCAGCTTTCGAATTGTGCGGGATGTACGGCTCTCGCGGGCCGGCGCCCTTAAGGAAGCTCTAAACAAGTTGATTCCGTTCATGCCCTTCGACAGGCCTGTCGAAGGACTTAATCAGAACTTCCTTAATGCTCCGGTGTGGCAATATGAGGCCTTCGATTTAACCTGCAAACGGAACTCCGCTTAGTTGGTTCCATTGGAGTGATTGATCTTGAACATTGTCTTTCTCCTCGTATTGGGAGGACTCGCCTGGTTATGGTTCGACAGCTTCGCGGCACGCGAAGCCGGCATCCGGGCCGTGCGGACGGCCTGTGAAGCGGACGGATTGCAACTGCTCGACGAGACGATCGCTCTCAGCAGTTTGCGGCTTAAAAGGAACGAAGCCGGGAGATTGGCCTTGGCGCGGGTTTACTCTTTCGAGTACAGCGATACCGGCGACAACCGCCGCCGCGGAAGCGTCCATCTGCTCGGCCACAAGGTCACGCTGCTCAATGTCGGGCTGCGCCTGGCGGCGTCCAACGGCAGACTGCGGTAGCGCGCATGAACTTCTATCTTTCCGCGAGCAAACCGCGGGTGAGCGCGCCGGGCGCCTGCCTTGGTGGCGGGAATCTCGAAATCCTGATCGAAGATCGACCGTGGAGAGTTCGTGAAAACGTGAATATGTCATTGGTGTCCAGCGGTTTTTTTGCTTAAGGTTATCGTATCCCTCGCTTGACGCCTCAAGGCAATAAAAATGGAAATCGTCTCTTATGTCGTCGATGAACCATTTGCCGAATCGACACGGTATTTCAAGATCGCTTTAGTCGCGTTTCTCAGCACGTTCATGATTTTCTCCGCGGTTTCCTTCCTCCTGTTTCGGATCAAGAAGAAAGAGGCGGAATACGAGAAATTGGTCAGGGTGCTCGGCATCAGCAACAACGAAGTGGAATTCTCCACGCGGGCGATCGGTGAAGAATACGCATCCGGCGATTATTTGTTGCCGCTCGCCTTCGTCACCACCGTATGCTTGTTCGGATTTTCCATGCTCTTGTTCGGTGCGGACTTGGTTTCGCTGAATCCCGGGAAAAGCAACATGTTATTGACCGGCATGTTGCCCAATAATGCGCTGATTTATCTCAGAGAGCGATTTCGCATTTTTTCCGAGAATTCGAATGACAGAAGCCATGACCTCCCGCTGCAGATGATCGAAGGCATCAATATGTTCCACAAGGTGAGATTGGGAGAAGTGGGAATAGATAATGCGCAGAATCTCGCCGAGGCCAATGTCATAGAATTATTCTTGAAAACCCCCTTCAATCCGAGTCAGTTGGTCGATTGGGTCGCTCAAGCCAAACTGTATGTCTATTTCAAGGAAGATATCGAAAAGCTCCGTCGAATCGGAATTCGGACCATTTTCGATCTTTGTCCGCTCTGCGAACATCAGGAACAACTCGCTCAATTGGCTGAAGAAGTACGGATTTCCAAGTTGAGCCTCGAAATGATCTGCGACCGATTGCGGGCGGATAACGGAGTGGCGCGTTTATATCAATTTCACGGGCTATTGAGCACCATGGATGTCATGAAGGAAACCTCGACGTTGTAGCAGCCCCGGTCGGCAAAAAACGGCCGATCTGCGCTAAGTCTTTTCCACGAGCGGATCGTGTTACCATCCGGTCTCGAACCACGGAAACCGGCCTCAGCATGTATTCGGGAAAAGTTCTCGTCACCGGAGCAACCGGCCATCTCGGCGCCAACCTGGTACGCCGCCTGCTGGCCGACGGCGAAGAAATCCGCGTCCTGATGCGCCGGGGACACGACAACGGGGCCTTGGCGGGGCTCGACGTGGAGCGGGTTTACGGCGATCTCCGGGATTTTGCGGCAGTTGACGCGGCCGTGCGCGGCTGTTCCCGTGTCTATCACAGCGCGGCCCTGGTTTCGACCATAGACGGGAACGCCGCCCATAAGCGCGAGGTATTCGATACCAATGTCCTCGGCACGCGGTACATTCTTCAAGCAGCCGCCCGTCACTCGGTCGACAAGGTCGTGGTTTCCGGATCGCTCAGCGCTACCGGCTACCAGCCCGACATTCCCAGCCACGAGGGTATGCCGTTCTATCCTTTCGATCGCCACCCGCCCTACGGCTTCAGCAAGCATCTGGTCGAACACGAAGCTCTGCGCGCCCATGCCGACGGACTCCAGGTGGTCGTCGCCACCGCCTGCGCCATCGTCGGCCCCCATGACTACGTGCCGTCGCGCATGGGACGCGTGCTCATAGACTACGCCCACGGCCGGCTCAGAGCCTATATCCCCGGCGGCTTCGAATTCGTCTCGACCCGCGATATTGCCGAAGGCCATGTCCTCGCCATGCGGAAAGGCCGTTCCGGACAGAAGTACATCATGAGCACCGCCTACGCCAGCGTCGATGAGCTGATGTCCCTTTACGAACAGGTGACCGGCCGGCCGCCGCCGCGGCTGCGCTTGCCGGCACCCGTCATGGCCGCGTTGGCGGAAGTGGCCGACAAAACCTGGTTCCGGGTATTTCCCAACCGGCCCAGGCGATTCACGCCCGCTGCGGTACGCCTGCTGCAGATGCGGCGCCGGGCGGATCACGAGAAGGCCAAACGCGAGTTGGGCTATGGTCCGACCAGCCTGGCCGAAGCGATTCGGGAAGCCTACGACGATTTCGTGCGCCGTGGTGTCATCGTCCCGCTGAAATAATACGGCGTTATTCCAAATCGCTTTCAATGAGGCATTCATTTTTTGTAGGGTGGGTTAGGCCGCAAGGCCGTAACCCACCGAAAGATCTCGAACCGGTGGGTTACGCGGAGCCTGTCCTGAGCTCCGTCGAAGGGCTAACCCACCCGATTAATGTTCTGCCATCCCTTGGTTACTGTGTGAAGGAAAGTAAAGCCCTATTCGAATCGCCCTCACCCCAGCCCTCTCCCAGAGGGAGAGGGAGTTCCTGTAGCTTTACTTTCTTGACGATTAGTAAATATGGAGAGTCCCGACGATGATGAATACGCGAGAGACATCCTTGCGGTCGCCGCCCGGTTTCGTAGAAGCCGGCAATTCGCGGCAAAAAGCCCGTGCCGCGGGCCTGGATCCGGATCGCTGGTACGCCGTGGAATACGACAGCGCCGTCAGGAAAGGGCAGGTGAGGGAAGTCGTTTTCTGGAACAGCGCCATAGCTCTGTTCCGGGGCGAGGACGGCGGCCTCGCGGCCGTGCAGAATCACTGTCCGCATCGCCAGCTCAAGCTCAGTCATGGCGTCGTGGAACGGTGCCATCTGCGCTGCGCCTATCACGGCTGGTCTTTCGACCGGGAAGGCCGGCTGGTCGATTATTCCCACGACAGCTTCGGCAAGCCGCTCATCAAGAGCCGCCTGCGCACCTACCCGGTACAAATCCGCTACGGCCTGATCTGGGTATTCCCGGGCGATCCCGCGCTGGCGGAAGAGCGTAAGATTCCGGAGATTCCCGAACTCACCGGCGACAATCCCTGGGCCAATTTTGCCGTGGATTTCACCTGGCGTACCCACCACTCCATGGTGATCGACAATATCTGCGACTTCGCCCATGCTTTCCTGCACCGGAAGTACCGCCCTTTCATCGACGCCAAGCTGACCCATCACGAGTCCGACGAGAATCGGGTTTACCTGACTTACGACGCTTACATGGCCGCCGGCCCGATTTCGGGGATCTTCGTCGACCGTAACCGGGTCAACACCCGCTCGATAGAGCTCTGCTACGAATATCCCTACCAGTGGACCAACACCGGCGACAGCATCAAGAACTGGTCTTTTCTGCTGCCCATCGACGAGCGGACCACCCGGGTGTTTTTTCTGTTCTATTTCGACAGCGTGAAAATTCCCCTGATCTCCGCGAAAACGCCGAAATGGCTGACCCAGATGGTGCTGAATATCGCCAAACATTGGGTGTTCAAGCCCATATTGCTGGAGGACGGGGTTGCCCTGGAAGCCGAGCAACGGGGCTACGAACGGCATTGGGATGCACCGCCCATAGAACTCAATCCCGTGGTGCCGCTGTTCCAGCAGTTGACGGCGCGCAAGTGGGAGGATTATCTCGCCCGATCGGCGGCACCGGCGCGCGGGGTCAGGCCGGGAGAACCGGCCGCACGGTAGCGTCCGTCCGAGAGCACATACGGAGCTGCGCAAGCGTGGTGGTCCGGTATGTCGAGAATGATTGGATACGCGGGACGGAACAGACTCGACACCTATCCCGGGTGGAGTTTATGAACGGCTTGCGGGAGGGGCGGTATGAAATTCATCGGACCCGTTATTAATCAGGTCCGTAAATACCAGCAGGACTTACGCATTTCGCCCCTTCTTCTCTCAGGGAGAAGGTTGGGATGAGGGGATCAAAAAGGAAAATGTCCTTATTTCTCATCCCCCTCACCCCAACCCTCTCCCTTTGGGCTTACCTTTGCCCACAAAATAAGAAAATGTCAAAAAATCAACATTATTCTGGAAAAGATAGAAAGATAACAAATTATTGTTTTTAAAACATTTTTGAGATTCATGGGCAAAGGTAAGCCCAAAGGGAGAGGGAACCGAAAGCACTTCTGCGTAAGTCCTATACCAGGATGGTATTTACGGGCCGCCGCCCTGGCGCGGTTTGCTGACACCTGGGACGCGAAATACCCGGTCATCAGCGAAAGCTGGCGGGCGGCTTGAGCGCGCTTGACCGTGTTCTTCGATGATCCGCCGGACAGATTGGCCGGGAGCCAAATTTGGATGCACCGGCGCGCGAAGCGGGCAGCGCAGGATGCGCTGCCTCAAATCCGCAAAGTGTTGTATACCACCAACGCCATCGAATCGCTCAACTTCAGCCTGCGCAAGCTGCTTAAGACCCGCGGCGCGTTTTCAATCGCAAACGGTGTCTTCGGGAGCGCCGGAGCCACCCTTCCAAACGATGAGGCGATTCTGAAAGTCCTGTACCTCGGGCTGCAGCGGATCGAGAAGAAATGGACCATGCCGGTCCAGGATTGGAAGCGGGCTTTGAACCACTTCGTGATCCTCTTCGGCGAAAGGGTTACCCTATGAACTAACTCCAGTTACACAGTTACAGCGTTTTCAATTTCAGACGGTTACTAAAGAAAAGTCCTCGGCCTGTTGGAAATACCCTTGAGCATCATTCGGGGTAATGGATTGGGCGGCTCGGTGAAGGATGTCGAGGAGATGGTCCACGGTGCGTGGCTTCTCGCGTTTCAGGACGTGCTTGACTTTGGACCACGCTTCCTCACTCGGATTGAGTTCCGGTGAGTACGGCGGCAGGTAGACATAACGGACGTGATGCCGGTCCAGAAACGCCCGGACGGCGCGCGCCCGGTGGACCGGATGGCGGTCGAGAATCAGGGTCTTGCCGGCGAGCAAGAGCGGCAGCACATAGACGTCGAGGTACGCCACGAAACGTTCCGCGGTCAGCGGGCCTTGATAGCACCACTGGGCGTCCAGGCCTTGCTCGGTCAACACGGCGACGGTGTTCACGGTCTCGCCGGGCGACACCGGCTGTTCGTCGATCACGCGTTCACCCCGTGGGGCGCGGCCATAAGGCAAGGTCATGTTCAGACGGGCACCGGTTTCATCGAGGTAGAGGCGCTGGTCGAAGGGGATGGCATCGACGACGTGGTGATAGTGCTCGGTTTGGGCTTGATGCTCCGGGCGGTTCTTCTGGGGATCGTAGGTGGACTTTTTTTTCGCGTGATCCGGAGACGCCGGAGGGTGTTGAACATCGTGCCGACGCTGACGGTGACGCCATAGGTGTCGGCATAGCGTTCACGGAGTTCCTCCAGGGTGAGGTCCACCTCCTCGCGGAGCAGGGCCTGCAAGTACAGTTCGCCCTCGGCGGAGATGGCGCGCGGACGGCCGGCATGGCTGGGCTTCGGGGCCAATTGGCCGGTTTCGATGAAGAGCTTCTTAAGCACGTGAACGGTGTTCGGGCTGACCCGGAACAGCGCGGCCGTCTTACGCACGCTGTGCGTCAGGGCGTAGCTGAACATCCGGATTCTCAGATCGAGTGAGTACGCTTTCATGACACGACTCCAAGGTAATGTTCACTCTTCGACCGCCAGTAATCGCAAAAATTTAAATTTGCTGTATCACAACGTCATACCTTGCTCCGTTCCGGATTAGCTCAAAAAAATCAGGATCCCTTGTTTGCACAGTAGAAAATTTGGCTAACGTTGCGAATTCGATTAATTGCTCTTCAGCATAAACAGGAACACTAAACGGGCCCATAAACAATAGCCCCATGATAAGGAGCCAAGCTCAGCCCTTTTAAGGTGTCCGCTATTGATCCCGGAGCAACTTGTACGTGGAGACATGGGGCTGTTTGGGATCATACGGTTTTTTCTGGGGAGGCTTTTTGGGGCCGCGTCCATGTTTTTTGAGGCTGTCCAAGCGGACGTTCCGCGCCACGTCGCGAAGCCAGTGAGCGAACTGGACCGGAGGACAGGTCGCCAGGAATTGCCAGTCGAGGGCCTCGCCCAGCAGGAGCAGTGCGCGGAAAGTCGCGCTGATCTCATGCGCGATGTCATAGGAGGACACGCCCTTAGAGACGGGTTCCGAGTGGGCACTGTCGAGCGCTGCACGCATGACCGAGAAGACGTTGTAAGTGACCAGGGCCAGGCAAAATCCGAACAGAGCCGCTCGCGGATAGGCCAGCGTATTGAGTTCCGAGGCGAAGTGCTGCTCGAGGTGTTGGAACGCGGTTTCCAGGGGCCAGCGCTTCCGGTACAGGCGGGCCACGGTGGCGGCGTCAACCGTGTCTGGCAGGTCGGTGAGCACGTCGAGATGAGTGTCGCCGTCGCGGGTCGGTGCGGGGAGTTCGATGCGGACGCACCGGTAGGTGCGGCCTTCCACTTCGATCCGTTGCTCGAAGAGGCGCTGGCCCTCCTCCCCCCCGACAGCCGGGGCGAAGGGGGTTTGTTCCCCGAAGGGGAGGCTCCCGTGCCGGCGCACCACCACCGCGGCCTGACGTTCCTGGAGGCCCCGCAGGAAGCCGAGGGTGCAGAAGTTGCGGGCGGCGATCCACACCTCTCCGGCCTGGACGGTCGGCAGCACGGCTTCCAGCAACGACCGTTCCTGGGCGTGGCCGTCCTCGCAAGGGACGACCTCGACCAGCAGGCGGCGCTCCGGGTCCAGCACGACCCGGGACTTGCCCGGCAACGCGGCCGCGGCAAGCCCCTGGTGGACGCCCAGCCGCTTCTCGCTGGCTTCCAGGCAATTCCCGTCCAGGATGCGCACGGCATAGCCGGGCAACCCGGGTTCCGGCGGGCAGTCCAGGGCGTCGAGGAGGGCCGACAAATCCCCTGCGGTTTCCCGGACCAGCGCCGCCGAGACGGCGACTTCGATCCCTTTGAGCTTGTCATACAGGGCGACGACCGAGACGTTCAGTTCCTGCTGGCGGTCTGGGTACGCGGCGTGGGTCGAGGGATACACGCGCAGAACGACGGAGAGCAGCAGATCGCAGACCGTGGAGAACAATAAGTCACGGGTGTATTGCTCGCGCGCGTGCGCTTCGAACAAAGCCTCCAGCCGTTCCGCGGCAAAGCAGCGCTCCAATAACCCGCGCAGCAAGCTCGAGAGGGGCATTTTCCGGCAGAGCAGTTCAATCATAACGAGTGGGGTATCCGAGGTGATAGGCGGGGTGAAATCAAATCAGGAATCAGGGCAGACATACTCGCGTTTTTGATTCCACCTTTAAAGGGCTGGGAGCCAAGCTCTACTGTTGTAACACGTTTTCATGTTCTTCCTCCCTATAGATTTCTTCCTCCCTATAGATCGTCACCTGCACATTCGAACAACGAGCGCGTTACACTTTTACTACTTTTGTATCTGCAAGGCACGTTATTTTGTTGACGTATTTCGCACATTCTGCATCGAGAAAGGCGGTCATCGCTCGAAGCGAAACAGTCACCCCACTTGTTTCCGAGATCGTTATGCGCTTTTTCCATGCCCTATTTTTGGTATTTGGCCTGTAACAAAATATGAACATTTCCCATTAATAGTCAGGGTATTTTCCTTTTTGACGAAAGCCTATTACTCGTCTCCGCCCGATAACGTTTAATCGTCTCCTTTATCGACAAGAAAAATACTCAAGGGGGGGGCATGACTCGATTCATTACTTCAAGACTCTTGTTCAGCACCGCGATGAGCGTTGTTTTCGAACTGATTTCCATCGAAACGGCCACGGCGGAACAGCAGGAGGCGAACGTAGACATAAGCAGAGCAGGCACATCGTCTCAGGCCGTCACGACGCTACCGACCATCGACGTGCAGGAGATTCTGCCGCCGAGCATCGATGCCGCGCCCGGTGCAACGGCGGTTCTTACCGCCGAGGAGATCGAAAAACTTCGGCCTCTGACTTTGCACGACACCTTGAATTTCATGCCCGGTGTGCGCACGCTGGACGACGATGTTTTTGGGCGCCGTTCCGGCATCGGTATCCGCGGAGCGCCGGCGCGGCGGTCGCGCAAAGTGCTCTTGATGGAGGACGGCACACCGATCAACGCCTCAACCTATCTGGACCCGAGCGCACACTATACGCCGCCCACGGAACGGCTCGAGCGTGTCGACGTGCTGAAAGGAAACGGTCAGATTCTCTACGGTCCGCTCAACAATCACGGCATCATCAACTTCCGCAACAAGCGTCCGACCCTGGTGCCGGAAACAACCATAGAAGGGGCGGTCGGCGAAAACAACACGTCCAAGCAGCACTTCATGCATCGACGCACGGACGGCTCCGTCGGGACTGTGATCTCCTATACCCGGTACGAAGTGGAAGACGGATTCGATGTGGAAAGCATGGAATTTCATGATTTCTTCGGCAGCCTCGACTGGCAGATCGATTCCCGACATGACCTCCGCGTGTCTTTTACCCATTTGCGCGAGCGTTCCCACTACGATGAGAGCAATTTGACGCCGCAGGAGTTCAAGATCGCGCCGAGGCGGAAGAAGGGCCGTTTCGGCCAGGAATACGATACGATCGCGGTCGACTACTTCAAGGGCGACATCACGCATAATTTTCAAATCAACGACGACTGGTCGATGTCCACCAAATTCTTCGTGACCGATCTCGACCGGCCGCGCTTCACGGTAGACCCCGGCGAGTACGCAGTCGGCGCCTTGCCGGAACTCGTTCTGGACGATGGCGACGGAACCTTCGTGAAAGGGCCTAACGGCAATGGGCGGATGATCAGCCGTAATCGTCATTACAGCACCTACGGGATCGAGAGCCGCATGGAATACGGCAACGTCCAGGCATTCGGTCTGGATCACACGTTTCAATGGGGCCTACGCTTCGAGCGCCACCTGTTCGAAGACAAGCGCACGAGAGGCGAGGTGGGCGAGGTAATCGACGTGGATAACCGCGGCACATTGACCCGCGACGAACGCTATCAGGCTTCGGCTTATTCGGCCTTCGTGCAGGATGCCATGCGTTTCGGCGACTGGACGATAACTCCGGGTCTTCGCATGGAGCACTACACCCAAAACAAGACGCGCGTCTTCGATGCTAGCAGCGGCCCTCGACCGAAAGAACAAGACCACACTTCGATTCTGCTGCCGGGCATCAGCTTTCTTTATAGCGGCTTCACCGACACTCAGATTTTTGCCAGCGTGCAGCGCGGTTACACGCCGGCCCCGGCGCGTGGCAGCGACTTCCCTCTGGTTCCCGAGACCGGCATCAACTCGCAGATTGGGGTACGCTCCAGCTTCCTGAAAGGCGTCAATTTCGAACTGGCGGGCTTCTACAACGTCTTGAACAACACGCTCGTGCAGCTCCCTTTCATCGACCCGAACACCGGGCGGGATATTTTTATCAATGCGGAAGATTCCGAAGCCGTCGGTGTCGATGTCGCGGTGCGGGTCGACTCGTCCGCTTATTTCCAGTCGCCCTATAATTTCTTCGGTATGCTGGCCTACAACTATACGGATGCGAGATTCACCGAAGGCGTCAGCAAGGGTAATCAAGTGCCCGAGGTTCCGCTGCACACGGGTAGTTTGACCTTGGGCCTGGAACACGCCAGCGGCTGGCATATCAGCGCGACCCTGACGCATATGGACAGCTTCTTCACCGATCCGGCCAACACCCGCGATCCCATCCTGACGGACGAAGATGGCGAGCGCCTGGGGCCCGACGACGTGATCGATCTGCGCGAGCCCATCGTTCTGGGTGCCGTTCCTAGCCGTACCCTTCTTTCGGCGCGCGCGAGCTACGCTATCCCGAACACGCCGGTGACGCTCTGGGTGCAAGGACGCAATCTGACGGACAAGCTATATATTTCCGACTATTCGAACGGCTTGCGCCCGGGCGCAAGCCGAACAGTCATCGGCGGTGTGACGATACGCTTTTGAGAAGGACCTGAAGCGGTAACCCGTAGCGAGCATGTGGGAACATTGAGAATTCCGTAACTCCCATGTTCCGGTAATGCGCTGCAAGGCGGTGAAAGAAAAACCTCTTGTCAGCATGGCGGCCTGGTTCCATGCACTCAGCCAAAGGTCCGTGATGATTCGCCGACATAAGGAGGGCGTAGACCGCGGGTCCGCTGCCGGCCTGCCTGGGGGTGGATCATTCGGTGCGTGCGGTCGACGCCTGTGGATGGGTTGGACTTGGCGGGCCCGAGCTTTGTGCGGATGGCAGCGTACCCGAGCACGGCGGGCCAGCCGGCTTTCCCGTCGGTGGCGCTGCCGAAGCTTTACCTCTATGGCTAGCTAAATCGGGTGCGCAGCAGCCGGGGTCTGGAAAAGGAATGCGATCGCAACTTGGACGCGAGCCGGCTGCTGCGGGGGCTTACGCCGTGCTGCCGGACGATCGTGGACTCCGCCAGCGGATAGGTCGGAAATCCTTTTGCAATCGCAAACGGCGCCTTCGGGAGCGCCGAAACCGTCCTTCCCGACGCCGCGTCCCGTCCGGGCACCTTCGTCGGCAAAGGCTTGCCGACGAAGATTATCTACTCTGGCTGAAGCCTCCAAGAATTTCCGCCCGGCCTGTTTCGTCGTACACGCGAGATGAAACCGGCCCGGCCGGCGCTCCGGTCAGCGACTGCGCCTGCCGCCGGGCGCCATTCCGCCATCGCCGGGACCCATTCCGCCGCCTCCCGGTCCCATTCCACCGCCCGGCCCCATGCCCCGTCCTCTCGCGGGCGGCTCGTCCGGTAGCGTCATGCCTCGTTCGTTAGCTCGCTCTTTCATGCGTTCGTGATGTTCCTCCCGGATTCGCTCCCGTTCCTCAGGGGTTTTGGCGGAGCGCATCCTGGTGCGATATTCGTCGCGTTCCTTCGGCGTCATGAGCTGGCTGCCATAGACTTGCTCCTGCTGCCCGGCGGCTAAGGTCACGCCCGCAGACAGCGAGAGGGCAGCCGTCAAGCCGGAAGCGATCAGCGTTCGTTTCACCATTCTAAATTCCTCCTTAAGCTATCGTTCTGGCTGTTCGATAAAACGCCACAAAAACCGATCGTCGGCATTAACGCTTTTCAATTTTTCATCGTCGGTCGGGCGTACGATTATTAATGGTTCTCGCTCGGGGCGTTCGGCTGTTCCGGTTTCGAAGCAGCGGAGAGCGCCGCTTGCGTTAGACCTGCGAGACTTCCGCTTTTCAGTCCGACGTCATTCAGCAGGGCATCGACCAAGGGTTGCTGCACCCGGTAGTTGAGGGCGGCGCTCACGGCCTGCTCGGCCAGATTGGAGGCCCCGTTCGACGCGCTTCCGTCGCCGCCGTTCGGGCGGGTCAGACCGTCGACCTGGATGATCTTGATGCCTTCGATTTGCTTCATGGGTTCGACGCTTTTCTCGATGATCCGCGGTAGGGCTTCGATCAGGGCGAGCTTGACCTGCATGGCGATTTGCTCCACCGACAGCGTGTTGATGGCTTCGTTGATCTGCCGTTTGCCCAAGGCTTCCACCTCGTAGGCGACGCGGTCGGCCTCGGCCTTGATCTTCGCCGCTTCGGCCTGATCCTCGGCAGCCTGTTTCTGCGCTTCGGCAGCGACTTTGATGCCGATGGCCTGCTGTTCCGCCTCGCGGCTGGCCTGCACCAGGGCTATGGCTTTGTCGCGCTCGGCCACGGCGGTTTCGCGGGCGGTCTTCACCCCTTCCTCGGCCATGACGGCCTCGGCCCGCGCCTTGTCGGCCCTGGCTTCGGCCTCCGATTGCTCTTCGGATTTCCTGGCGACGGATACCGCCTTATCCTGCTCGGCGATCTGCGTTACTTTCTGCTGATTGATGCGGGATACTTCGATCTGCTGCTGGGTTTCGATCTCTTTTTGCCGGATAAGCCGGTCGCGCTCCAGTTCGGCCTCCTTGACCTGGCGCTCGGCGGCGATACGGGACTGGTCGATCTGCTGCTGGGACGCGATCTTGGCCTGTTCCGCCTCGCGGTTTTTCTCGGCTTGGGTGGCGGCGATGAGGGCCGACTGCTCGGCTCGCTGCTTGGCCACCGCCTGCTGCTGCTCCAGATGGAGGAATTCCTGCTGGCGCTCGATTTCCAGCCGCTGCTGTTCGGCGGCGAGGTTTTTCTGCCGCACCGCCATTTCGGTGTCCTGTTCGATGTCGTTGCGTTCCTTGCGGCGGCGTTCGGTTTCCTCGGTGATCCGGGTCAGACCCTCGGCGTCGAAGGCATTGTTGGGATTGAAGAATTCCTTGCCGGTTTGGTCCAGGCTGGTGAGGGAGACGGTTTCCAGCTCCAGGCCGTTTTTCAGCAGGTCTTCGCTCAATGGTCGGCCTGGAGCGGGTGCTGTGCCTGCAGGATACGACGGAGTTGGATTTTACCAGCCCGCCTTGGATCGTGGGCCTGGGGCGCTTGAGCTATGAGCGGCAACACGGGATGTACCTGCATCCGACTCTGGCGGTGAGTGAAAGTGGGGTGGCGTTGGGGGTGCTGGACGCCTGGATGTGGGCGCACAAGCCCAAGAGCGAGGCGGACGTGCCGGAAAGCCTGCGCTGGATCGAAGGCTATGAGCGGGTGGCAGAACTGGCGGCACAGGTTCCTTCGACCCGATTGGTCTATGTAGCCGACCGCGAGGGTGACATCCGTGCGCTGTTGGACCGCGCGGCGGCGCTGGGGCATCCGGCGGATTATCTGGTTCGGGCGCGGCATGACCGGGTGCTGGCCGAGGGTGGGAAACTGCGCGCCCAAGTGGAAAGCCAGTCGGCGCTAGGGGAGGTGGAATTTGCCTTGCCGCCGGCGCCGGGGCGGACGGGCCGGACCGTGGTGCAAAGCCTGCGCATGGCGCGGGTGACGCTGGCGCGGTGCGGTAGCAAAACCTGCGAGGTCACTGTGATCTTGGCGCGGGAGGAGTCGCCGCCGGCCGGCGAGAAGCCCATCGCGTGGCTGTTGCTCACCAATGAAGCAGTCGAGACCCTAGACGAGGCGTGTCTGCGCATCGCCTGGTACCGCCGGCGCTGGCTGGTAGAGATTTTCTTCCGCATTTTGAAAAGCGGCTGCCGGGTCGAGGCCCTGCAATTGGCGACGGTGGAGCGCTTGGAACGAGCGTTGGTGGTTTATCTGATCATCGCCTGGCGGATTCTGCACTTGGTTACGCTGGGCCGCGACTGTCCGCAGTTGCCTTGCGAGGTCGTTTTCGCTCCCGAGGAATGGCAGGCGGCGTGGTTGGTGGCGAAACGCCAGCCGCCGCCCGAAACACCGCCTACGCTAGGGGAGATGACCCGGATGGTCGCCGGCTTCGGCGGCTTCCCGGGACGCAAGGGCGACGGCCATCCCGGCCCCAAGGCGCTTTGGGAGGGCATGCTGAAGCTCATGGCGTACGTTGAGGCGTTTCAGGCCGCCCGCAATGTCTATGGCGTCGGCTGACAGTTGTGGGTAATGGGATGCCAAAACGTCACGCCCTTGCGTATTCCGCTTGCGGGCTAAAAACCAAACCCGCTGATGAGTTTGGCTACTTCCTCCCGGAGCTGCACGGCATCCAACTCATGTTCGTCGCGATCATGATCGGGATTATATTGATCAGCCAAGCAAAAAATACTCGATAAACATTCGCTTAGCTTGTCATCATCCTGTTGCAGAAGATTGTTGTCCCTTTCAATTTTCCAGAGTTCTAAATAACAATTGGCGAACTCATCAGCGGACAACCGTTCGTCAACAAATGATCTCGCAAATTCCAGAATCGTGACGCTCATCGTAGTACTCCGTTCTTCATGAAGTTCTCAAATTGACGGGTTCCCGGTGCAAGCTTGAATCCGGTAACAAAATTATCTGCGTTGTCGAGAACAACGGCGTTGTTTGTGGTTGGGTTAAAAAACACTTTTGAATCTTTGACAAATCCATAGGTACCATTTTCAACAGTCGCAGGATCCCCTAAGTGACTCCGCAAAGCTGACTCAAACTGGGCAAGCGTATCGGCGTTTTTCTTGACTGTACCGATTCCAAAATCCGAGGCGTGCTTGAACTTCTTATCGAGTTGCTTTTGCGAGAAATTTACAATTCTGTTTGTAACACCCCGTACCGTACCCGCCAATCCTCCGACCGGCAGCATGGCCGAGATCAGCTCATCGGTTGCCTCCCGATCGCCTTTCGCCACCCGGTCCAGGAGCTCGAACTGCCGGTCGAGGTTGTTCGCGAGGTGCTGAACGGGATCGTTGGCCAGCGATCGCAGCTGTTCACTCAGGTTTTCCGCGATGCTCGCGGCCTCGGCGCCAAACACTCCCAATAGATCGCTCCCCGTGCCGGCAGCCTCGTCCACGTTGAGATCGATCCGGTCGGAGCCGACGATCCGGACATACACGCCGTTCACCGAAATATGGCCGTCCTTGTTCATCTGCAAGGTGCTGTTCCCCACTTTCAGGGTAATGCTCTCCGCCGCCTCGAGATAGAGATGCCCGGACTGGACCACGTTGCTCTGGTTGCCCTCGGTGACGATCAGCTGCAGGTCCTTGCGGATGGTCTCGGTGTGATGGCCGTCGACCTGGATCGTCCGGTCCGCCATCACGTGCTGGGTGTCGTTGTTGCGCACCGTGGTGCTCATGTCCTTCTGCGAATGGAGGACGATCTTTTCCTCGCCGGCCCGGTCGTGGATCACCATCTCGCAATAACCGTTGCCGCCCGGCGTGGAGTTGCTCTTGAAGCCCATCATGTGGGCCGCGGCCGGCAAGGGATACGGCAGCCGCTGCCGGGCGTTGTACACCCGCCCGGTGATGAGGGGCTGGTCGGGGTCGCCTTCCAGGAAATCGACGATGACTTCCTGGCCGATCCGGGGGATCGCCACCGTGCCCCAGCCCTGGCCCGCCCAGGGCTGCGATACCCGGAGCCAGCACGAGCTGTTCTCGTTCCGCTGCCCTTCCCGGTCCCAGTGGAACTGGACCTTCACCCGGCCATGGCGGTCGGTGTAGATCTCCTCGCCCGGGGGACCCACCACCACCGCGGTCTGCGGCCCCTGGACGAAGGGCTTCCGGGTCTTGCGCGGCGGCCGGTAGGGCTGGCGGCTGTCGAGGGCGGTCAGGGTGCAGTGGAATGCGTCCCCTTCGAGGACGGAACCGCCCGACAGGTACGCATCGCTTTGCAGCCGATAGGTGGCGGCGACGATCAGGTATTCGCGGTTCTGATCGGCGCGGGGGTAATCGGTCAGGTTGAACAGCGCGCCGCAGGTCAGGCCGCGGGCATTGCCCTCGGCCCGGGCCTGTTCGTGCCGGGTGTGGAAGGCTTCGAGACGGGTGCGGGCGTAATGCTCGCCGTGCTCGGGCTGGACGTAGCGGCCCGGGTAGTCGAACACTTCCCACTCGGCCTGGGCATGAGGGCGCGGCTGCCGGTGCATGACCTTGAGGTCCGCCCGGGGCTTGGTGAAGTCATCATCCTGGAAATGGCAGTTGACCGCTTAGATGGCGTAGAAACGCCGCATGGATTACGAGCACCGTCCCTTCTAGCGAGGTCACTGCTTGGGTGAAGCCGCTACGTACCCGATTGCACGGCGGGCGGGCCACCTGGCGGCGTTGCTCCTTCTTGCGGGAGATTACCCCGCGGCGGCGTCGCGCCTTGCCAGCCGGCCCGCCCGCCGCACACTCGAGCACGTCCAACTGCCGTTTCCAGGATCATCGATGAGGACGTACCGGCCCGGCTGGATTGCACGGGCGAACGACCAGGCGTACAGGTGATCGCGCTCGCGCCGGGTGCTGTTGTTCGGTTCGAAGTAGGGGATGGATTCGTAGCCGGGCATCTTCGGGTGGGCGGCGGCGGCATCGGCCAGGATCAGGGTGTGCTTGCCCCGGGTGTGCTCGAAGAAATAGTAGAGGCCTTCTTCTTCCATGAGCCGGCTGACGAAGTTGAAGTCGGATTCGCGGTATTGGACGCAGTAGTCCCGCAGCGGATAGGTGCGGGTGAGGCGCGTTTCGAAATCGGTGAAGCCGTGGTCGCGGAACACCTGGACGATGATGTCGGGGGCGGTCTTCTTTTGGAAGATGCGGCAGTTCGCGGTGCGGGTGAGCAGCCAGAGCCAGGGTCTCAAGGTCACCCGGTAATGGACCAGGGTGCGCCGTTCGTCCTCGGTGGCGCCGAGCTGGGCGAAGCGGCAGACGACGCCGTTGAAATAGCGGACGCTGTCGTCGGGGAGGGTCAGGGCGACATCCAGGCGGTCGCCGAGGAGCTGGTCCGGGTTGAGGCTGCCGACGGTGCTGAGGAGATCCAGTTCATAGCTGAACAGGCCGCCCAGGCGTTCCCGGCCGGTCATGTCGTGAAACAGCAAAACGTCCGGGCCGAGCGGGGAATAAACCTTGATCAGTCGTGTTCCTTGGATGTATGTCATGGGCGTTGTTCGGTCCTGAGCCGATGTTTCGGGCGAGTTCGCTACAGTTGGGATTTCAGTCCACCGGGAAGGAGGCCCGGCGTCCCCGATGCGCTGCAGCCGGGGATTGGAAACGACATCCTGCGTGGATCGTTCTTGTTAGGTAACGCTTAAGGCTAGCCGAAAATTATGCGGACGCGGTTCGAAAAAAGTAAATTTTTGGTTACTTTTTGGTCGGGATGCCGGGGGAGGGAGTGCCGATTTCCCGCCGACGGGCTGGACGAGAGCCTGGCTTTCGATCGTGTTTAAAGGATGCCTGCCTCATAGCGGCCTAACTCACCCTACAGAAATGAATGCCTTTTTGAAGGCGATTTGGAATAAGGAAGGCGCCCTGAGGAGTTCGTCGGCGTCCGCGAAGACCTGGACGCTGACGCTCAATGCCAGCGCAAGGGTGGGCACGGCGGCTTTGCGGACGGGAGACGGAATTTTGCGTTTTGGTAAAACGAAGGCCTGCATGGAATACCTTGCGACTGGAACTGGGCCGCTTCCCGGCGGATTGACGCCGGGCTCCTTCGGAAACGCTTCGTTGCTCGGGCCTGATGGCGATCGTCAGCGCAGCAAGACATCCATACCGACCCGCTCCAGTAGCACCTTGCGGTACATTTCCGCCTTGCTGACTTGCAGGCTTTCAAGCGGATTGAAATCATCGGTCACGATGCGTTCGCCTTCGGTCATTCCAAAAAACCGACGCTTAGCCAATAAGTCCAGCGTTCTCGCGCTGGCCGCTTCCGGATGGACGTTGATCGGCTCGTCCGCGGCAAAGAAGATGAAATCGTTGAATTCGGAATCGGGTTCCGATACGTAAACCCGGCGATGCTCGAATACTTCCCCCAAGGTCCGGTAAACCAGCTGAGCGGGCATTCGGCGCTCGCCCTCGGCAAAGCCGACGAAGTTGATGGCCAATATGCCGCCCGAATTGAGATGCGCCTTCAGTTCCCTCAAAGTCTCGATACTCATCAGATGGGCCGGCTCCGAGCCGCCGGTGAAACAATCGTGAATGATGAAATCGTATGTCTTGTTCAGGCGCCGGATTTGGTAACGGGCATCGCCGATGAGCAAGTCGCCGGAGGGGTGATAATGGAAATAGCGCGAAGCTGCGTAGGCAACCGCGGGATCGATCTCGATCGCATCGGTCTTGACGCCCTGGCGCTCCAGGCCGGCCGCGATATGACCGCCGCCCAGGCCGATCAACAGCGCGGAGCGGGCAGCGGGCCTGAAGACCGGCAGCCGTTGCGTCACCCATTGATACGACAACAAGCCCGAGCGGACATTATCCAAATCCGCGGCACTGATCGTCGAGGCGTCCGACATCATGAACCGCACCTTCTGCGCCTGGTCGTCGATAACCCGAACCCAGCCGTAGACGCTCTCGGATTCGTAAAGCAGCGTCAAACCCTTGCCCCAGGGCTGCGGGCGATGATGCTCGTAGGCTAGAGCGCCGCCGCCGAAACACGCGAAAACGATCACCGCAACGCATAGCGTCGCGACGTTGCCCCCTAAACCGCGCCGCTCGTACAACACCAGGGTCGACGCCAACAAGCCGAGCAATGCACTGAGACCGTAAAGCACCGCACGCGCCCCGGTCATCGGAAGCAGATAGAACCCGAGTGCGATGGTTCCGATCACGCTGCCGAGCGTGCTGACCGCGTAGACCGAACCCGACAGAGCCCCCACATTCGCGAGTTGCCGCGCGGCCAGCTTGATGACATAAGGTCCGGTCATCGCCAAAAGAGTCAGCGGCACCGTAAACAGCAGCAGCGCGCTGAAAAACGCTCCCGCGCGCAATCCCATCGGATCGGTCAACAACAGTACCGGACGTATCAATATTGGAATCAGCAGCGTGGCCACGGCGGCCGACGCGATCAAATAGGACAGGCGTAGCCCCGGAATCCGATCGGCAATCATGCCGCCGAGCCAATAGCCCAACGCCAAGGCGATCATTGTCACCGAAATCAACGATGACCAGACATAGATGCTGACGCCGTAAAAAGGCCCGATCAGCCGAGTCCCGAGCAGTTCCAGCACCATCACGGAGGCGCCGGTCAGTGAAACGGTAAGATAAAGAACGGTGCGGTCCAGCGCCGAAACGGAATCGGGTTTGGTGTGAGCGGACGCATTCGAAAGCGATTTGGCCATAACGGCCGCAGCAGCAGCATCGGCGTGGTCGCCGAGCAGCGGTTTTATGCGCCGGGCGAGGATTACGGCGCCAAGTTGCAGGACTTGATCGCCGAGGCGCCGGGTCTGCGGCGGATTCTGAACGACGCGGTATTCGACGACAAGATCAACACGCTGGTCGCTATTCTGCGAACGTGAAAAGCCTCTACGGCAAGGGCTATGCCTTGCTCGGCAATGCCGTCGAATTCCTCGATCCGGTGTTTTCCTCGGGCGTGACGATTGCGATGAAGTCGGCGACATTGGCAACGGCGGTGCTGGACCGGCAGTTCCGGGGCGAGCCCGGTCGACTGGGAACACGATACGCACGCCCGTTGAAGCGCGGCGTCGATACGTTCCGGGTATTCGTCGACGCCTGGTACGAGGGCCGCTTCCAGGATGTGATTTTTCATCCGAAGCAGCAGCCCGAGGTCAAGGCGATGATCTGCTCGATTCTGGCCGGCTATGCCTGGGGCTAAACACTTAATCGGCACCTGCTGAGGAGTCGCACGCTTTTGCAAGCCATGATTGCTCAGGAACCCGGTATATGCCGATTTCGAGAAATGCGATATTCGATGACGAGGCCAATATATTGGGAATCAATCAAGATATCGTGATTGAATAAAAATTTGAGAACTAACGTAGTTTTACCGATTTACTTGCCATGGTCAATTTCAAGGAGATAGCGGCCGGCGTGCTGGAGAGGAACGCCGCGCTGCAATGTCGGACTCAACAAGACATTGTCAGCACGGTTCATTCATTGTATGCCGACCCTGAACGCCGGGCGGAGCTGGCTCGGCGCGCTGGGGCGTTTTTGCAGGAAAACCGGGGCGTGATCGCGGCGATTGCCGAACTAATCGGTGCGGCTGTTAAAACAGAAGACGAAAGCGCCCCGGAGGCCGCTGATTTTTTTGAGGGTTCACCCGTGGCGAAATAAAGAGTCGGCAAAAGATAACGAATAGGTTTAATCACTCGATCTGCGCGTCAGTCCATGCCAGCCTAGCGATCATGCAATTAGATTTATGGCCCGTGAGGCGGCGCTGGCCAGCAACCTGAAAAACATATCCAGTACATATTTGATGAAAGCAACGGTTACATTCTGGATACTGTCAACCGCACGGCCAAGAAACTTAAGAATGGCTTTTAAAATGGCTTTTACATAGCCGGCAATTGTCACGCCGAGCAAACTACCTTGATAAAGTAGATAAGCCAAAACATCAATGAGGATAATGCCGCCGGAAAAGGCAAATTGAGCCATGGCGGCTCCCAAATTGTGCATGGATTCTAAAACCCATTTCAATGCCTTGAATATCTGGTTCAATGATGCACAGGAATACATTTTGACTGTACCGCCGTCCTTGCCTGCCTGCTCTAACCAAGCCTCCATGGAAGCAAAAAAATCATGGTTTTGTACGGTGGGCAACGAACGCCAACTGCAATCCGCTAAAGTTGCAATATAATTATCCATGAAATGCGCGTGAGGAGAACCCATTATGCCTTTCCAGGGCAGCTTGTGACCTAAACAACTATTTGAAACCGGCACGAAAGGGTATAAAGGTATCATGCTGACCGGGTCGGCCTCATGATAGACGCGATGGATGTTATGGGTACCCAACAATTTATCCATGGCACTGGCGTATGCGCCATTTCCCACACGCGGACAACCAAATGTGTAGAGAGTGACATTATTGCCGAGGAGACTTAAATATTCGGCTGTTAAGCAGGCAATGGCTCCCCCTAGACTATGACCCACCACATGCACTTGCGAAGACTGGCTTCCGGCTTGTTTAAAAAATTTATCGATATCCGGTTTAATCGACTCAAAAGCCAATGCAAAGCCACGATGAACGACATAACCGGAAGGAGAATACGTAAAGCTGCAACGAACATCGGTCAGCCCGTCTGCTAATGAAGCGGTGCCTCTAATTGCCACCAGTCTTTCACCGCTATGTGTGCCGCAGCCATGTGCCATATAGGCAAATCCGGATGTTTGTCCCCAGCCCGATTTGCCTATGCCCTTGCTGGGATTTTGATTAAAACCGGCTAGTGAAGGGTCGCTGGCAATCTGATTTAACATGGCATTCCATGTTAACTCTGTTTTAACGTCATAGACTTTTCTTGCCAGATTGGCGGCTTCTTTAGGGGTTAACTCGGCCATCAATAACTCCTTTCGTCAATTAATATGTACAAATCCCGAACACATAACCGTCATTTCGGGGCTGATCAGATAACTCGCAACGCAATACTAACTTTTTGCCTTTTAATTCCCCATACCGATCATAATTATGCTTGGAATGTTGCCAGGCGACATAATTTTTGCCTTGGTATTTAATGGTAATCTGTTGAAATATTACAGGCTCATGGGGCATGATGCTAGATATAACGCCGCTTTTTTCACGCAGGGGAAATGTGAATACACCCTGGTCATCCGTGGTGGTTCGAGCTTCCTCTTTTTTTTCGTCCCACGACCATTGGTACACCTGATCGATTTCAGCTCCTTTTACCGGCTCACCATTTAAGGTGACAAAGCCCGTAACCTCGGAAAACATGACTTTTTTAGCGAATAGTGACATGGCAGATACCTTTTCTACAAAAAATAGCAGGGCAATAAATATAAAGAGAAACTTAAGGTTAAGGTGCTGGACTTTCATGTTTGCTGATCTGTTTCGATTATATACCACATTCTCATTCCAATTTAGGCCATTAGACATTATCGGAAACTAGCATGACAGTCTGTCATTGAATAACGAAGAGAACTAAGAGAACTAAGGGCAAGAGTATGCTTTCCTACGAAGACGTGAAGCAAAAGCCGAAGACATTGATGGCCATGACCAGTCTGAAGGCCTCCGAGTTTGAGGAACTCTTGGTTTCTTTTGCGGCGACATGGGCCGAAGAAACCGGCAGGAATCTGACTAAAGGAGGGCGTCCGCCGATTATCGCGAGCATGGCCGACCGGCTGCTGTTCATCCTGTTCTATCTGAAGACCTACCCTCTGCAAGAGGTCATCGCGCATCTGTTCGGCATGAGCCAACCCCGGGCCAACTTCACGATCCACCTGTTGAGCAGGGTGCTCAACAAGACACTTGACGCCCGCGGGCACAAGCCCGCCCGGCTCACCGAGGAGATGCTGTCCAGGCTGGAGCAGGAGGCGCGGCAGGACTTGGGCATAGACGGGACGGAAAGGCGCATCAACCGCCCCGTCAACGACCTGGGGCAACGCATCCACTACAGCGGTAAAAAAAATGCCACACTGTGAAGAACAACCTTGTCGGCGGCCTGGAGGACAGGCAGGTCAAGTACTTGGGTTCGACCCATGAGGGCAAGAAGCACGACAAGAAGATCTGCGACGAAGAAGGGACCCGGTTCCCCGACGGCGTCGAGCTGTATCGCGACAGCGGCTTCCAGGGACACGAACTGGCGAATGTCACAGTCCACCAGCCGAAGAAGAGGCCGCGCAACGGCCGGCTTTCGGCCGACGACCAGGAGGCCAACCGGCTCCACTCAAGCATCCGCGTGATCATCGAACACATCATCTCGGGAATCAAGCGGTGCCGCGTCGTCAAAGACGTGTTCAGGAACACCAAGGAAGGCTACGACGATGTCGTCATTGAATTGGCCTGCGGCCTGCACAATTACAGGAGCTACTGCCGAAACCAGAGTTATTGATAGCCGGCCTTTTCCTCTGTTCCGGTTATGAAAGGTGGTTTCCGATAATGTCTATTTTACTGTTTTATCCTTTGGCAACTTGTAAATATGGCGCAGGAGCTTTTGCATTTGTTCGGGAGTGAAGGGCGGCGCCTGGGCGAGATGGTGACGAACGCGATCCGCCTTTTCCTGGAGCGTGAAGGTGCAGGGTAGATGATAAAGAGTCTCTTGGCGAACCCAATGGATCAGATACTCGGCCGGGTTGAGAGCGGGCGAGTACGGGGGGGTATGCAGAAACTCCACCGTGGTGGCTTCCAAGTCCGGCCAGTGGGCGAGTTCGGCGATCTCCGACAGCAACTCCCTTGCGGCCACTTCCATGGCGTGCCGATGGGTGCGGGCATTGTCCAGAATCAGGGTGATCCAATGGCACCCTTGCTGCACGTAGCGCAGCACCGTGATGTCGGGGGCGGTTTTCTTTTGGAAGATGCGGCAGTTCGCGGTGCGGGTGAGCAGCCAGAGCCAGGGTCTCAAGGTGACCCGGTAACGGACCAGGGTGCGCCGTTCGTCCTCGGTGGCGCCGAGTTGGGCGAAGCGGCAGACGACGCCGTTGAAATAGCGGACGCTGTCGTCGGGGAGGGTCAGGGCGACATCCAGGCGGTCGCCGAGGAGCTGGTCCGGGTTGAGGCTGCCGACGGTGCTGAGGAGATCCAGTTCATAGCTGAACAGGCCGCCCAGGCGTTCCCGGCCGGTCATGTCGTGAAACAGCAAAACGTCCGGGCCGAGCGGGGAATAAACCTTGATCAGTCGTGTTCCTTGGATGTATGTCATGGGCGTTGTTCGGTCCTGAGCCGATGTTTCGGGCGAGTTCGCTACAGTTGGGATTTCAGTCCACCGGGAAGGAGGCCCGGCGTCCCCGATGCGCTGCAGCCGGGGATTGGAAACGACATCCTGCGTGGATCGTTCTTGTTAGGTAACGCTTAAGGCTAGCCGAAAATTATGCGGACGCGGTTCGAAAAAAGTAAATTTTTGGTTACTTTTTGGTCGGGATGCCGGGGGAGGGAGTGCCGATTTCCCGCCGACGGGCTGGACGAGAGCCTGGCTTTCGATCGTGTTTAAAGGATGCCTGCCTCATAGCGGCCTAACTCACCCTACAGAAATGAATGCCTTTTTGAAGGCGATTTGGAATAAGGAAGGCGCCCTGAGGAGTTCGTCGGCGTCCGCGAAGACCTGGACGCTGACGCTCAATGCCAGCGCAAGGGTGGGCACGGCGGCTTTGCGGACGGGAGACGGAATTTTGCGTTTTGGTAAAACGAAGGCCTGCATGGAATACCTTGCGACTGGAACTGGGCCGCTTCCCGGCGGATTGACGCCGGGCTCCTTCGGAAACGCTTCGTTGCTCGGGCCTGATGGCGATCGTCAGCGCAGCAAGACATCCATACCGACCCGCTCCAGTAGCACCTTGCGGTACATTTCCGCCTTGCTGACTTGCAGGCTTTCAAGCGGATTGAAATCATCGGTCACGATGCGTTCGCCTTCGGTCATTCCAAAAAACCGACGCTTAGCCAATAAGTCCAGCGTTCTCGCGCTGGCCGCTTCCGGATGGACGTTGATCGGCTCGTCCGCGGCAAAGAAGATGAAATCGTTGAATTCGGAATCGGGTTCCGATACGTAAACCCGGCGATGCTCGAATACTTCCCCCAAGGTCCGGTAAACCAGCTGAGCGGGCATTCGGCGCTCGCCCTCGGCAAAGCCGACGAAGTTGATGGCCAATATGCCGCCCGAATTGAGATGCGCCTTCAGTTCCCTCAAAGTCTCGATACTC
The DNA here is from genome assembly GCF_003584645.1 of Methylocaldum marinum. GTDB lineage: Bacteria > Pseudomonadota > Gammaproteobacteria > Methylococcales > Methylococcaceae > Methylocaldum > Methylocaldum marinum. Next base: position 3,289,252 of record NZ_AP017928.1, on the reverse strand, counting down.
ATCAGATGGGCCGGCTCCGAGCCGCCGGTGAAACAATCGTGAATGATGAAATCGTATGTCTTGTTCAGGCGCCGGATTTGGTAACGGGCATCGCCGATGAGCAAGTCGCCGGAGGGGTGATAATGGAAATAGCGCGAAGCTGCGTAGGCAACCGCGGGATCGATCTCGATCGCATCGGTCTTGACGCCCTGGCGCTCCAGGCCGGCCGCGATATGACCGCCGCCCAGGCCGATCAACAGCGCGGAGCGGGCAGCGGGCCTGAAGACCGGCAGCCGTTGCGTCACCCATTGATACGACAACAAGCCCGAGCGGACATTATCCAAATCCGCGGCACTGATCGTCGAGGCGTCCGACATCATGAACCGCACCTTCTGCGCCTGGTCGTCGATAACCCGAACCCAGCCGTAGACGCTCTCGGATTCGTAAAGCAGCGTCAAACCCTTGCCCCAGGGCTGCGGGCGATGATGCTCGTAGGCTAGAGCGCCGCCGCCGAAACACGCGAAAACGATCACCGCAACGCATAGCGTCGCGACGTTGCCCCCTAAACCGCGCCGCTCGTACAACACCAGGGTCGACGCCAACAAGCCGAGCAATGCACTGAGACCGTAAAGCACCGCACGCGCCCCGGTCATCGGAAGCAGATAGAACCCGAGTGCGATGGTTCCGATCACGCTGCCGAGCGTGCTGACCGCGTAGACCGAACCCGACAGAGCCCCCACATTCGCGAGTTGCCGCGCGGCCAGCTTGATGACATAAGGTCCGGTCATCGCCAAAAGAGTCAGCGGCACCGTAAACAGCAGCAGCGCGCTGAAAAACGCTCCCGCGCGCAATCCCATCGGATCGGTCAACAACAGTACCGGACGTATCAATATTGGAATCAGCAGCGTGGCCACGGCGGCCGACGCGATCAAATAGGACAGGCGTAGCCCCGGAATCCGATCGGCAATCATGCCGCCGAGCCAATAGCCCAACGCCAAGGCGATCATTGTCACCGAAATCAACGATGACCAGACATAGATGCTGACGCCGTAAAAAGGCCCGATCAGCCGAGTCCCGAGCAGTTCCAGCACCATCACGGAGGCGCCGGTCAGTGAAACGGTAAGATAAAGAACGGTGCGGTCCAGCGCCGAAACGGAATCGGGTTTGGTGTGAGCGGACGCATTCGAAAGCGATTTGGCCATAAAAGAACGTGCGAAGCCCGAATGCCGGGCGTGTCGTGTTGGGTCGATAATCGTCAATCCACGCTTATCCAGTGCTCTGCACTGATTGAAACGGCCGGAAAATCAAAAGCCGCGAAGTTGCGCGTTCCGGCAAGAATCGAAACTCTGGAGAAAACGACTTCCCTGTCCGGGGGAAACTGCGTCCGTACGGCTTGCGAACCGAGACAATGCATCGATATCAGAATCTCGGCGGTTTTCAATCAGGGATGAAGCCCGAACACCGTCAGACCGCCGCTACCCGTTTTCTCATGCCGATCAATCCGACCAGAGCGGACCCCATCAGCCAGACAGCTGCCGGAACCGGAACGGCCGTGACCGTCAGATCTACATGAAAACCTCTTACGCCGTCAGGATCATTGATCCCAGCGCCAGCGAAATCGTTTTTAAAGAGGGGAATACCGATATGCGAATTGCCGCCGATGACCAATGAATACCAACCCGGTTCCAGGAAAAGACCGGCCAAGGATATGCTGTCGCCCGGATCGTTGATTTCACCTGCGTGCGCTACGTATGCCTGCGTGCCGCACTGGCCCGATGTGTTGCACATCGTGACGTCGTGCAGCGCTCTGAACAAGCCTTCCTTGCCTAAATCGTCCGCATTAAGGAACTCTGTTGTATCAAAAGAACTGGCCGGTACAAGACTATGGGCACCTGTGGTACCGCCGTAGTCCACCACTTCACCGACGCCTTTGTACAAGGTGATAGCAGGATTCAAATCGCCCAAAGCCGTCGTGACTTCTCCGGTATCGGGATTGGTCAGCTCGCTAGCCGCCCAAACGCTGATGTCTACCAGGGCGCCCGTGGGATTAGTGATCTCGAACTTGGTAAACCTCACGCGATGACTGTTACCCCAGTCGTAATCCAGACCGTCGGCCCAGCCGTAGTTGCCTGTGACACTGCCGAATCGATATTCGTATCTGGTCGAGTCATTGCCATTGTCGATCATGTTTTCCGCATTCAAAATCAAATCGCGGTTTCCCCAGCCGACGTGCGCAGACGCTTCCTGAATCGGAGCGAATGCAGTCACGCCCATCGCTACCATAGCGAACAACATTCTGTTCATCGTTTTCTCCTTAACTGATGCTATTAACGGTTCTTCTGGGATCTAATGCACAACGGCGATGAGTGTTGGCATCCCTAAGCCATTACGGGCGAACCACTCATCGGGTTGCACGAATTCCTAAAACAATTCTCGTACCACCCCATGGGGACAAAGCCAGGCTCTTTACCGAAAAAAACCGAGAAGCCCAGTAAACAAAGGAGATAATCCGATAGGCCATATGAGCGAAACCACGCTTGAAAACCCATAAGGCTCTCCAGGATTCGAGGCTAAAACTGGAAAATGCGGTATATGACACATATCGCAAGGCAAATCACTCATTTTAGTACATCATATGTAAAAAAACTGAGACATAGATCGCAACCTACTACATTGCCGGCAATTCCATTCGGCATTCGAGTGAACATTCATCGTAGGATGGGTTAGAGCGAAGCGAAACCCATCGATGGCGGGTTAGCCCTTCGACTGGGCTCAGGACAGGCTCCGCGTCACCACCGATGCGAGGTTGCGTGGTGGGTTACGGCCTGGCGGCCTAACCCACCCTACAAAAATGAATGCCTTTTTGAAAGTGATTTGGAATCATGGAAGGCGGCCGGTCCGCCGCGAGCGATTCCGAGCGGGCGTAGGGGGCGGATTCATCCGCGAATCGGCCCCGCTTTGCCCGCTGAGTCGGACTATCGGCCCGGTTTTGCCCTCAGCGTTTTGCTGAATACCGATGTGCCGTACAAATCCTTCAGGTCCACCGTCAATTCGCGGGTTTTGCGATCGATGTTGACTTCGCCGAAGAACTGTAAGCCGGCATAGGGCGAGAGGTTGGCCTGACCCGCGGGCGGAGCCTTGGCGAAGACGACTTGCAGCCCGAAGGTGCCATCGGTTGTGTTGGGGCCGAAGGAACCGGCATTGAGCGGGCCGGCGACGAATTCCCAGAACGGCGAAAAATCCTTGAATTGCGCCCGGCCGGGATCGTAGAAATGGGCGGCGGCGTAATGGACGTCGGCGGTCAGCCACACGATGTTGTGAATCCGCTTGTGCTTGATGAATCGAAGCAGACGGGCGATTTCCAGTTCGCGGCCGGCGGCCGGGCCGTTGTCGCCGTTGGCGATGGCTTCCCAGCGGGGCTGACCCTGCTCGTCCACCCCGTCACCGATGTTGAGTCCGATCGGCATGTCGGCGGAAATGACTTTCCAGGTCGCGCGCGAATCCTTCAATCCTTGTTCCAGCCACTTCAACTGTTCTTCGCCCAGGAATGCCGTTTCAGGTCCTTCGGTGGTTTGCAGGTTTGCCGTGTTCGGGCCACGGTAGTTGCGCATGTCGATGACGAACACATCCAGCAACGGACCATAGGAAATTTTACGGTAGAGTCGTTCGGACTCTTCTGCAGTATGCGGGCGCAACGGCGCATACTCCTGGAAAGCCCGGGCTGCGCGGCCGATCAGGAGCGGGACATCCTTGACCGTATAACGGGGGTCGTTGTCCAAATCCTTGGCGTCCGACCAGTTGTTGACGACTTCATGGTCATCCCATTGCCAGATTTGGGGCACTTCGGCATTAAAGCGGCGGAGGTTTGCATCCAGCAGGTTGTACTTGTAGCGGCCGCGGAATTCGGCCAGGGTTTCGGCGACCTTGGCGACCTCGGGTGTCACGATATTGGTCCAGATCTGGCCGTTTTCGGCCTCCTGGCTCGCTTCGATGGGGCTGTCTGAATAGACGCTGTCGCCGCTCTGGATGAAGAAAAGGGGCTTCACCTGGCGCATGGCTTCATAGATCTTCATGCCGCCGAAGGCCTCGTTGATGCCCCAACCCTGGCCGGCGGTGTCGCCGCCCCAGACGAAGCGGATATCCTCGTGCTTGCCGACGGTGTGGAAACGGCCGGTGACCGGCTCGCTCTTGTTGCGGGCGTTGGTCAGATCCTCGAACCAGACTTTCACATACACGTCTTTTCCGGACGGCAGTCCGGTCAGCTCCTGGCGCGCCGTGAAATCGGAGACTTCGAGCGCGTGCGGGCCGCGGATGATTTTGGAATCGGTGAATTGCTCGTCGAACGCGTATTCCACCCACATGCGGGCCGGGCGATCGCAGCGGCTCCAGACGATAGCGCGCCCGTCGCCGACATCGCCGAACTGGATGCCTTGTTCCATTTGCGGGACCGAAGGCAAATCGGCTTGGTTGGATTCGGTGATATTTTGCCTGTCGACAGTCTGGAATTCGCCGGTGTCCGCGAAGACCTGGACGCTGGCGCTCAATGCCAGCGCCAGGGCGGGCACGGCGGCTTTGCGCATGGGAGACGAATTTTTCGTTGGTTTCGGTAAAACGAAGGCGTGCATGGGATACCTCTCGAGACTTCTGGAGACCCGGATTCTATAAATCGCTTCGGGTCATCCTGATGACAGGTCCATGACTGATTCGTGAACGTTACGGATTCGGCGCCGGCCGTCGTGCAGACGGGATCGGAGCGTTTCGGGAAGCGGTACGCGGTCGAGGGGAAGGGCAGTAGAGCATTTTCATATCTACCGTCCGGGAAGGCGCGAGTCTTGGAAATCCTTTTCCGACATAAAGGATCGATCAATCGTCGGCGTCGGCAAGGGATTGCCGACCTACGAATACTCGGTCGCGGCGGTGGCGTTTTCCCTCGATTTGAGCGTGATCCCGCACCCCGCACTTGAGCCGTTGGGTAAACGGGTTCGTCGGCAAAGGATTGCCGACCTACGAAGGCTGCAAGACGGTAACCCGCCGAGTGGCCCGGAAGCGGTGGATTATTCCATTCGGCGTTCAACTGAACATAAATCGGATGGGTAGAGCGAAGCGAAACCCATCGATGACAGGCTCCGAGTAATCCACCGATTAAGTCTCAGATTCAGAGTAATAATATGTGCAACTAATTGATCCAACAGGCCCTCACCCAATCCTCCCAGAGGGAGAGGGCTTATTCAGAGCTTCGTTGGCCCAGCTTGTGATGAACGAAAAAACCCCGCGACAGAGGCGGGGTTTTTCCGAAGAGGAGTGAAAGATCAGGATGTGGCCAAGCCGGCGTCAGCGGGGGGCTCGAAGGCGGCAGCCCGCTCCTTCTGGTGCTCGTCGAAGGATTTCCTGGCAGCCTCTGCTCCAGCCTGTAACCCTTCGCCCATGGCATTATCGGTTGGAATCAGGTTCGAGACCGCAAGCGCGCTGTAGACGACCCCGTATGAAAGATAATAAAAGCCGTTATAGACGAGCTTGGAAAGGGTTTGACTCACGTTCGAGACGGTTCCGGAAACGGCTTCCCGCGCATCGCTCGCACCGTTCTGCAGGCCTTGTACCGCAGCCTGTACCGGCGTTGCGGGAACGGTGTCTAAGGCGGTCGTTTCCATCACGGCTTCCTCGTGCGATTCGGAAGTCGTCGGGATAGTGCTTTCCTGAAGGATTTCTTCCCCAGTCTGATTCGTATCGGAGGATGTTTTTTTGACCATGGCGATACCTGCATAAAAACAACATGGGAGGGGTTTCCTGCTGCGGTACGTCGCAGTGACGAAAGCTGAGCTTCGGCTCGACTATAACAAAAAGAATTCGGACGGTCGTACATGGTCCATGCGGCATTTCCGCGCAAGCGCTTTAGTCTGAAAAGCGAAAGCCGAATCACACGTAGAGCGGTGCCATCTTGCGCCAGTAGTGCGCTTGATGGGCGCGGCCGTCCCACTCGCTCAAGTGGTTCCACACGCCTTTATCCCAGAGCACGCGGCTCAGATAGCGATTGTTCTCGAGAAACGGATCCTCGCGGCCGATGACGAGGATGATGTCCATGGCGCGCAAGGCGTCCAGTTGGCTGCCTTCGCCGAGGTTGGGCAGGAAATGGCAGGGGGTGTTGTAATAGATGTTTTCGTCGTAATACCCGTCATACAGGTCGCTGAAATGTTCGACCCCGAGGGTCAGATCGTAGCGTCCGGAAAAGGCGCTGAGCTTGCGAAACAGGTGCGGGTGGCGGAAGGCGATGTTGGCGGCATAGAAGGCGCCCAGGCTGCAGCCATGGGCGATGATGCAGGAATGCGGGTTTTTCGCGGCCATGAACGGCAACACTTCGTTGAGGATGTATTCCTCGTACGCGATATAGCGCCGAATGCGGTCCGCGGGGTGTCGCCAGGTGCAGTAAAACGTTTCGTTCGCCAGGCCCTCGACGCAATAGAGTTGCAATTGCCCCGCCTCGATCTTGTGAGCCAGGGCTTGAACGATGCGGAGGTCCTCGTATTCGTAAAAACGGCCGTCGCGCGTAGGGAACACCAGCACTTTCGCTCCGCCATGGCCGAACACCAGCAGTTCCATGTCTCGACTCAGCCTGGGGCTGTACCAACGATGATATTCACGGTTCATGCCGATAACCGGGGGGGCTGAGCAGCAATCGAAGACCTGTGGTTCCATGAGATTTACAGTGCCTGAAAAAAGTCAGCGATGATGTTCCGCAATTCCGCATCCTGACGCATTCTGGCCGGATAGTCGACATGTCCGGCTTCCAGAATATAAAGGCTCTTCGGTCCGGCGAGAGCGTTATAGACTGCGAATTGTCCGGGCGGCGCCACCACCGGGTCGAACAAGGCGGCGGCGACCAGCACGGGGACTTGGGTATGCGCCGCCGCACCTGCGGCATCGTAATAGCGCAATGTGTCCATAACGTTACCGTGCTGTTGCTGGTAATTTCTGATGGCGTGTCCGCTGCCCACCGTCGGGAGTTCGAGGCGCAGGGGGTGATGGCCGAAGGTGGGCATGTTCAGGTGCGCTCGCCGGATGCGGGGGTCCCAGGGCAGGGCCAGGGCGCCGATGCCGCCACCGAAGCTGATGCCCATGTAGCCGATATGAGCGGCGGTTTCGGGGCACAGTTCGAGGAGGGCCGAAACCGCGAGCCACACATCATCCACGCAGCCGCCGAGAATGTAGCGGTCGCGCTTGTCGATGTCGTGCAGAACGTGCCAGTAGGGTTCGTCCGAAATGGGCGGCCGGCGGCTTCTGGAAAGGCCGCGAAAACAGGGAAACAGGAAGGCGGCGTCGGCGACGGGCAGGTCGAAATCCGGACCATCCCGGCCGCCGTAGCCGTGTCCCACCACCACGCCGCGCCGCACCGGCCGGCCTTGCGGCAGGAGCAGCCATCCGCCGATGGTGAAATCGTCGGTGGAACGGTATTCGAGGTCGTACACGGCAAAACCCTCCCTATCGTCCGGCCATTGGTTCAGGCGCGGTTGGGGCGAGGTTGTCAGCGCCCGGCGGTAGCGGGACTCCCAAAATGCGGCGAAATCGTCCGGAATGTCCGGAGTTCCGACCTGGAGTAGCGCGTTCTGGGTATAGCCGTAGGTGGGATCGAAAGTATAGGTGTGGTGAAAGTCAGACATGGTGAAGCGTGTTCTTGGGAATTCCCGACAGTCGAAATCGTACTCACAGCCAAAGTCGAACCGGGGCGCCGTCCCGATTCAAAGCACGTTTCGACCCGTGCGCCATAGTTTACTTTCGACTTCGGCACGGTCCTAGCGTACCGATCAAATGCGGAAGGTTTCGATCATGTCAAGGTGATTCGGGGGTTCCTGAAAGGATTCCCGATCGACTGACGGGGCCGGAAATGACAACGGGTCGAGGCGCAGGTCGGCAATCCTTTGCCGACGAAGGCTGCGCAGATCGTAGCGTTCGGTTCATCCACCTAGACCGCTTAAGACCGCATCGAGATATTCGACCGATTCTTTGGCGCGTTCGGTTGCTTTGTCGGTATTGCCCGCCTGGCCTTGGCTAATGGCATCCTGCAAACTTTCGGCCGCTTTCTCCAAGTCGGGAAGAGACTTCTCTTTCTGCGCCATTCCGACGTGGTCCAAACCGGTACGAGCATGTTGCACGAGCGCCTCGGCATCGCCCTTCTCGCCCTCCGTTACGGCCAGGGTCACGTGCTGGCGAGCTTCTCGTACGTGCTTCGCGTAATCCGGTTCCGTTTGAGCTAGGCCTAAGCCAGTCAAAGCCAGCGTCGCCATCAAGGACAACGCGATGATGATGCGTTTCATCTTTCACCTCCTGGGCTCCTTTCCGATTTTCAACGGGGTACATCCTTAGACCACGGAGGAGCAGGCTGCACTTCGTGAATTTCCCAAAGAATGATGTGAAAAAGTTGTGTGGAACGCGAGTGCAGTGCGTAGGTCGGCAATCCCTTGCCGACGGTGCGGATGGGTCAGCCGGTTCGTCGGCAAAGGATTGCCGACCTACCAATGCGTGAGTCGATTGATGCGTGCCCACGGCGCCATTCATTTCTTCTTGGCTTTCGACAGCAGGCCGACGATTCGGCTCTCGAAGACGATGCGGTCCTTGATTAGTCCTTGCACGTCGTAATAAAAGATATTGCGGGCTTGTTCGACGTTTTCGCAGAGGATGAGCAACTCGTCGCCGGGTTCGGCGGTGCTTCGGAAGCGGGCATTCTCGATACGCACGAACAGTCCGACCGCCGGTTCCGCCAGGCGCCGGTTGGACAAGTACAGGGCCAGTTGCGCGCTGGCTTCGAGCATGAGTGCGCCGGGCATGATGGGATGCCCGGGGAAATGGCCGGCCACCCAGAACTCGTCCTCCCTGATCTTTTTTACCGCCAGACCGCGGCGGAAATCATCGTCGACCCAGGCGATGTAGTCCAGCAGCAGCATTTCGCCGCGGTGGGGAATCACTTCGCCGATCATGTCGCGCCCGACTTTGGGCAAGGCAACGTCGATCCCCGCCGTGGGGAACAGGGTGTGTTGTGTCCGTACCGGATCCGGCGTTGCCGCGTCCAGTCCGGCGTCGAGTAATCCCCGGATACGACTGATGAAATAACGGGTATGGATCGGGGAGTTCCGGAGCGAAAGAATCTTGTCTAGCATGGGACCGCCTAATTTTGTCAGCATGAATCAACGAAGTACCGCTTCCAGTGGCCGGCGCACCGAACGCTCCAAAGGCCGGGCGAGGCCGACGCGCAGCAGCATCAGAGGCACCGCCCCCGGAGCAAGGCCGAGCGACTTCGCCAAACCGGCGGAGCCCACGGGAGATTCGGTCGGGTACGCCAGGGGATGTAGGGCAAGCCCCTGTGCGGCGGCCGCGAGATAAACCCGCTCCATCAGCCGACCGCCCTGAAACCAGGCGTGCGGGGTATCCCGCTCGCTCCACACCAAGCTCCAAAGCGGCGTCGCTTCGGCCAGGCGTTTCACGACGTCGATCTCGCCCTGGCGGAACTCGGCCGATACCAGATCCTCGGGGGTGGACAGGAGCTCCACCCATTCTTTCACCAGCCAGGGAGCATCGCTGGTGAAGATCGAGATCCCGTCGCGGTAGGTTTCCCATTCCCGCCTGGACCGGCGGAACCAGGCCATCGAATCCCGGTAGGCCGCATCGTTCGCCACGAACTCGGCGGCGGCATCGGCGGTGATTCGGACGATGGCTTCATGTTCGGAGGCGGTGCCATACCAGGCGAGGTGAACGCCCGGGATTTCGCCATGGACGTCAAGGCTTGCGGTGAATTCGTTGCGGGGGATCGACAACGGCCCGAACTCGGCGCGGGTGGTCTGGCGGCGGAATAGGGCCGGAAACCACGGGTGACTGTTCGAATCGGATCGCCGGGTCAACTCCAGCGCCGCACAACGGCCCCCGTTTTCCAGAAAACCACCGGCCTCCGTGTCGGCCACCGTGGCTGCATAACCGAGCTGCGCCGCCGCCACGACCATGTTCTCGGCTGCGCAGCCCAGGCCCATCAGCATGAGCCGGCGGCGGGGATCGGCCCGGCCCAGGTGGCGGGCAAGGTCGGCGTAGAGAACGATCCGATTGCCCAGCAGGTTGAAGGCCCAGGGCTGAGTGTTGTGGGCATTGGCGGCCAGTGTGCCGCAGAGCGCCACGTATTCCAGATCGGTCAGGTCGCCTTTGGTAGTTTGTTCCCACGCGAGGTACGGCGAAGTGCTCTGCGCCGCGTGAGCGGCCCTGAACAAGTCCGGAGAGATGACCGCGCCGGCGGCGAGAGCGCCGGTTTGGCGCAGAAATCGCCGACGGCTCTGCAGGATCGGATCGGGGCGGGTCATGCTGCATTTCCTTTTCATCGGCCTTGACGAACATGTGTTTCATTAATTGTAGTCGGGTGTAGGCCAGCGCGGGCCGGAGAAGACGCGGACGTCGCTCCGGCCGGCCCGCCGCCGTATCGATTCAGCCGGCATCGATCGCATAGGCACCCGCGAGGCTCCGGAGCCGGCGCCACAACCAGTTCATCGCCAGGCTCAGCACCAGCAGCCCGAACAGGGCCATGGAAGGCGTGAACAGGTGCCGGCCACCCTCATGCTGCACGAGCCACGCCGACAGCCAGGGGCCGCCGGCCGAGCCGACGGCGAAGGCCGCGGTGAACAAGGCGGTGCCGCCCGGAAGTTGGGCTCTGGACAGGAGCGTGGCGAGCAGCGCGAGAGCCAGGGCGAATACCGGTCCCAGGGTCAGTCCGGTCGCAATGGCCGCCGCGCCGGCGACGAACTCCGCGGCGGGTGGCCTGGATTCCAGCCCCAGGAGTGCCCAGACATCGGCGATAAGGGTACAGACCGAATCGATCCGCATCAGTGCCGCCAGGGCGATGATGCCTGCCAGGCCGCAACCGAACAGCACACGGCGGTAGCCCAGACGGTCCCCGAGGTGGCTGACCGGCAGAGTGCCCAGCAAGCCCCCCAGGACGAACGCCGCCAGGTGATGGGCAACGGCCATGGCGGTGAAACCCTGTCGCACCAGTACCGCGGGATACAACGTCAGTAGGGTGGCTTCCGCAAAGCCGTAGGCCAATACCGCCTGCACCGGGATTGCGGCGCGCAGCAGCAGGCGGGCGCTTGCGCGTTCCGGTTCGGCGCGCGCGCCGGGCAGGCCGATGGCCACCAGGACGCCGGCTTGAACCAGGAGCACGGCGGCGGCGGAGAACGGCAGATGATGGGCGAGCCCGTACAAATATGAACCCACGACCGGGCCCACGGCCAATCCGATGCCGAAACACAAGCCGTAAATACCGTTGGCCAGCGCCCGGCGTTCCTCCCCGGCAAAACATGACAGGCCGGTTTGAGTGCCGATCATCGCACAGGCCAGACCCAGGCCCATCAATCCGCGCAAGCCGAACCAGGCGCCGATGCCGGTTTGCTCGGGAAAGGCCACGGCCGCACCCGCGTAGGCCAGGAGGCCCACGGCCACGACCCGGCGCAGCCCGACCCGCCGCAGAGCACGGCCGGCCAGGGGGGCGGCCAGGGCCACGCAGACAAACGGCAGCGATGCGTTGGCGCCTATCAATACCCCGTCGACGCCGCGCTCTTCCAGGACGATGGCGATGATCGGGTTGAGGATTCCGAGCGATATTCCCAGCAACCCGCCGAGGGCGTACAGCGTTCCCAGCGCGACGCCCGCCAGCGGATGTTCGGGCGTGGGCGGACCGGATTTAGGCATGCCGCCGCTCCGTGCTCGCGCCCTCCGATTGGCGGACTCCCGATCGCGTCTCGACGGCCGCCATTTTTTCCGAGCCGAACCAGTACATGTCCTGGCGGCCGTAGATGCAGAGATGCTGGCCGGTGATCCAGTCGGCCTCCGCCGACGCCAGGAAGGCCACCGCGTCCGCGACCGCGTCGACCGGAATGGATCGCGCGCGGTAGCCGGGCGGGGTCATGTCGGTGTCGACGAACGCCGGGCAGACCGCGTTGACCTGGACATCGTGCGGCTTCAGTTCCTCGCTCAGCGACTTGGTCAGGCCCAGCACCGCGTGCTTGGAGGCGGCGTAGGCGCTGAACAGCGGATAGCCGATATGGCTGGAATCGGAACCCAGGTTCACGATTTTCCCGCTGCGCCGCTCGATCATGTGCGGCACCACGCTGCGGCACAGATGATAGGCGCCGAACAGATTGACTTCGACGATGCGTTTCCATTCTTCCGGCGAGGAGCTCGCCAAGGCCGACATGCCGGTGATTCCGGCATTGTTGACCAGTACGTCCAGGCGGCCGAAGCGGCAAAGGACTTTGCCCACCAGGTGTTGCACCTCATCGAGCTTGCGCACATCCGCCGGAACGACCAGGGCGGTGCCGCCGCTGTCGGCGATTTCCCGGGCCACGGCCTCGAGCCCGGCCGGGTCGCGGGCGGAAAGCGCCACGGCAATGCCCTGGCCGGCGAGTTTTCGGGCGATCGCCCGGCCGATGCCGCGGCTCGCGCCGGTAACCAGCGCCGCTTTGACGGCGCGGCCGGCGGAGCGCGCCGACAGGGGGATTTCCTGCAGCCGGGGCGTTTTCAGCGGTATCAGGGCCGGAGCTTCGCTCGCCGGCACCGCCGGCGGGCTCACCAGGCGGAGCGCGGTCGGCGAGTTCGGCGTTGCACTCAGCTCGTTCAGCAGTTCCAGGTAGCGCCGGCCGAGACGCTCGATGGTCTCGGCCTTGAAAAAATTCCGGGAATAATTGAGCTCGACCCGGAGTTCGCCTTCGACCATGGAAAGGAAAATCTCGATCAGGGATATGCGCTGCTGGCTCGGGGGCGAGTAGCGTTGATCCCAATCGGTATCGATGAACTCGAAGATGTTGGACTTCGGTAAGCTGCGATTTCCCAAATAATTGATGCGTACCGGGGTCAGATTGTTGTCCGGGTAGATGTGCGCGGGCAATTGGCGGCCCACCACGTCGAAGCTGATCCCGTTCAACGGCGCTTCGGCAAGGCCGCGGGCGATTCGGCCGATCAGTTCGCGCCAGCTTTCTCCGGTGTCCAGTTCCACGGCGAGCGGGAAATTCACGGCGTAATTGCCCACGCTGTCGTACAAGGTCAGGCCATTGCCCGGATCGCGTCCGTGCGAGCGGTGGCTCAGGACCACCCGGGATTGGCCGCTCCATTCGGCCATCAGCCGGTAGGCCGCCGCCAGCAGGAGATGGTAGAGCTGGCCCTGGAGATGCTTGCGCGCCTCGTTGAGCGCATGAAAGCCGGAATGGCCGAGTACGAAACGCTCGCTGGCGGAAGAGGCCTCGTCGTTCGCGCCGAGATGATGGTCGAGCGGCACCCGGAAGGCATATTCCCGGCTCGGGAAACAGGCGCGCCAGTAGTCCGCGTAACGGCGCTGCGCTTCCTGCTGCTCCGGCTGGGCCAGCCATTGCACGAAATCGAAATACGAGGGCGGGGGAGGCGCAAGCTCCGGCGCCCGATCGACCAGCAACTGTCCGTAAATCTGCCAGAGCTCCCGGAACAGAATGCTGTTGCTGACCAGGTCGCTGATCATGTGGTGACCCACTATGGTCAGGTCGTGGGCGTCGTCGCGCTCCTTGATGACCAGCACCCGCCACAAGGGGAACCGGTCGATGCGCAGTTCATCCGTGATTTCCCTTACCAGCCGCCGAATTTCCACGCTGCGCTGTTCGGCCGTGAGGTGGGCGCCGTCATAAAAATCCAGGCTGAATTCGGACTCGGGCGGGGCCACGGTTTGCCGCCATTCGCCGTGCTCCTGGTAGAACAGGGAGCGCAGCACCGGATGGCGCCGAGCGAGCGCGTCTATGGCCTTGCGGAAAACGTCGACGTCCAGCGGCTGCAAATAGCGGAAGCGGGTGTAGCCGGCCCATTGGTAAGGCGGCTGGAAGAAGCGGGTGATCCAGGATTGCGCCGGCCCCAGGGGCAAGCCGGCGCTAGGATCGGCGCTCGGCAGCTGGATCTCCGGCGTGCCGGAAACCGCCTTCAAGGGGGGCGCCTTGCCGGTTTCGGTCCACTCTTTGAGCGACTTGCGGTCGAGTTTGCCGTTATGATTCTTGGGCAGCGCATCGGCCTGACGGACCTCGTGGGGCAGCATGTACTCCGGCAGTTGTTTCGCCAGGGCGGCGCGCAGGTCCTTCAGGGGGAATTCGCGTCCGACCAGCCAGGCCACCAGGCGCTTGTGCCCATTCGGCGTGTCGATGGCGAGAGCGGCGGCTTCCCGAATACCCGGCAGGACGCCGAGAGCGGCTTCGATCTCGCCGAGTTCCACCCGGAAGCCGCGGATCTTGATCTGGCCGTCGACCCGTCCGTGGAAGTCGTAGCTGCCGTTCGGCAAGCGCTGCACCAGGTCGCCGGTGCGATATAGCCAGCGGCCGGGTATGTCGGAGAAAGGATTGATCCTGAAACTCTCGCGGGTCCGCTCGGGATCGTGGAGATAACCCTGCGCCAACTGCGTCCCGCCGATCCAGAGCTCACCCACGGCGCCCTCCGGCGCGGGTTTCATGCTTTCATCCAGGATTCGCAGGTATACCCCGGGCATGGCCGGTCCGATCGGGATACGCAGCGTCCCTTCCGGCGGCCGCGAGCGTATCAGATGGGCGGTCACGTCGATCGAGGCCTCGGTGGGACCGTACAGATTGGCGAGGCCGACCCGTTCGCCGCAGCGGTCGAACCAGCGCTGCACATGGGCCACGGGCAGCGCCTCGCCGCTGAAAATCAGCCACCGCAAGTGCTCGCAGCGGGGCGATTTGTTGTCCATGGCGATCAGGAACTCGCCGAACAGGGAAGGCACGAAGTGCATTGCGGCGATCCGCCGGGTCTCGATCCAGTCCGCCAGCCGCCAGGGATCGCGCAGCACGTCCGCGCCGACCGGGCAGACCACGCCGCCGTACATGAGAGGCCAGAAGAGCTCCCAGACCGAGATGTCGAAACAAATCGAGGTTCTTTGGGCGACGCGCTCGCCCGGCTCGAGCTGAAACAGTTTCTGATGCCAGACCAGGCGGTTCATGTAGCCGCGATGGGCGAGGGCGACGCCCTTGGGCGTCCCGGTCGAACCCGAGGTGTAGAGCACCACCATGAGATCGTCCGGCCCGTTCAGGCATTCCGGCTCGTGCTCCGGATAGCTCGCCCAGACCGCGCGTCCCAGCCAGTCGCGATGGTCGCCGCAACGGGAATCGGCACGATGCAGGCCGGCGTAGTCGCAGTCCATGAGCAGGAAGGTGCGCGCCGGCAGGGCGGCGGTTACCGCGCCGCCCATGGTTTCCAGGACGGATTCCTCGGTGAGGATGGTGTCGATGCGGGCGTGCGCCACGATGTATTCGATGCGCGCCGGGGGATAGGCGGGGTCGATCGGAACGTAGGCGCCGCCGGCCTTGAGCACCCCCATCACCGCCGTCGCGAAATTGGACGACCGGGTCAGCAGCAATCCCACCACGATGCCGGGACGCACCCCGCGGGCTCTGAGAAAATGTGCCAGCCGGTTCGATTCGGTATGCAGCCGGCCATAGGAGAGTTCCTCATGTTCCGCCTGTACCGCCAGGGCTTCGGGTGTGCGGCGGCATTGCGCCTGCACGTGCAGATAGGGGATGGGCGGAAGTTCTTCGTTCATGGGACGGAGGGTCGGCGGAGGGACCGGTCGAGCCATCGCGTTTGTTTCGCCGGCCTCGGTTTTACCCGCCGCTCCCTGCAACAGGGTGGCCATTTCCCGCAGTCGCCGGCAGCCCAGCAGAGCGCGGGTGTCCACCGGCCCCATCTGCTGCTGCAGACGGCCGACGATGCGAATCCGTTCCAGCGAGTCCAGGCCGAGCTCCGATTCCAGATCGTAGTCCAGGGCTTCCGGCCCCACGGCGCGGTGCGCGACTTCCCCGGTCACGCGCAGCAAGCGGGCGGCCAGGGACTCGTCCACCGCGGCGAGCGGAGCCGGCGGAGGCGCGGAGAGCCGTTCGCCGGCGCGGGCAACATCGCCGATCCGGCGGACGAATTCCTCGGCGATGGCAGCCACGAGCGCGGGTGTGAAATAGTCCGCGTCGTAGTTGGCGGTCATGTTGAAGCGGCCATGGAAGACTTCCACCAGGACGTCGAGGGTCCCGGGATTGGTCGAGGTCGCGGCGTGATATTCGACCACCCGCAGCGGGCCGTAGGATTCCTCGATGCGGGTCTGGCCGATATAGGGCAGATACAGGTTCGACTTGATCGTGGAGCGGATCAGGGTCGCCAGCGGTTCGCCGACGCGGCCGTCCTGCAGGCGGAGCTGATCGACCACCGCCACGGCGGCCTGGCGGGTTTGCGCCCGGTCATAACCGGCCGCGATGGCGCTCTCGATACGCTCGTGCAGTTGCGGCAGGTAATTCTCCAGCGCTTCGTGCTCGCCCGGCAGAGTCAGCGTCAAGGCCAGGTTCTGGGCAAAGCAGCCCACCATGTGTCCGGCGTCGGTGCCGGGGTAAACGCGTCCGCTGGTGGGAATGTTCAGAATGACCTGTGTCAGCGCCGGATCGAGGGACCCCAGCGCGCGCAGGTAGGCGGCCGCCAGCAGGGTGTTTACCGGCAGCCGCCATTTGCCGGCCGACCGCAGCAATGCCGCCGTGGTCTCGGGATCCGCGCAGAAGTGATGGGTCCGATTGGCGGCCCGTGTATTTTTCGGCAGTCCTTTCTTCTCCGGACTCCAGAAAAAGCGGTCCTTGCCCTGGGCGCGGAGAAACGCTTCCAGGGCCTTTTCCGCCTCGGGGTCCTGCCAGCCATTGATGCGTTGCACGGTTTCCCGGTAACGCTCCAGCGCGGTTGAGGGCGGCAGCGGCGCGGGCCGGCCGGTCGCGGCGGCAGCGTACAAGGTGACGAATTCGCGCATGACCAGCTGATTGCCGAGACCGTCCGAGAACACGTGATGGTTCGAGAACACCACTTCGTGGAGATCGTCCGCCAAGCGATAGGCGGCGAACTGATGCACCGGCCATTGATCCAGGTGCCATTCCTTGTCCAACAGACGATGGGTTTCGTCGTTCAGAAAGGCATCCCGGGCGGGAGCGTCGAGATGGCGCAAATCGGTCACGTCGACCGCCGGTGCGGTCACCCCGTCCAGGACTTCGAGCCGGTATTCCTTGAGGCTCTGACATCCGGGCGGAATGACGAAACGCGCCCTGAGCATCGGGTGACGCTCCAGCAGGGCATTCCAGGCGCGCCGCGCCAACTCCGCGTCGAACGGACCTTGCAGGCGGATGCGGGAGCTGAGACTGCAGGTGCAGACCGCCCAGTGGGAGACCAGGAAGGGATACTGGGAGAACAGAATATCCATCGGCCGCGCCACCGGTTCCACGGCCGGCGGCTGATCGGCCGGCAAGGCCGGAGCCGCGCTCTTGGCGCACGGGGAGGCGCATTCAAGGGCTGCCGGAGCCGGGGCGCCCGGTTCCTCGCCTCGGATCAGAGCCTCCAGCTCGCCCAGGGTCTGAATGTTGAACAGCGCGCCCGACGCGAGCTTGGCGCCGAAATCGTCCTGCAGCTCCGCCGGCAAGGCCGAAGCCAGGGCGTTCATGAGCTCCACGGTCTTGATCGAATCCAGCCCCAGATCGCTCTCCAGGAACATATCGGCGGTGAGTTCGGACGGATCGTGGCCGGTAATGCCGGCGACCGTTTCGCGGATGTTGCGCGCCAGCCCGGATTTCTCGCCCGCGTCGGAGCGGCGGGAGGAAGCCGACGAGCCGGCGGGTTCGTCGGCAAAGGCTTGCCGACCTGCGACGTCGAGAACGGGAGTACGGTGCGCCGCGGCGAGCGGATCGGCCTCCGCGGCTGGAAGGGGCGCTTCGCCGCTCCCCATGGCCGCGATGATCGCGACCAACTCGCCCAGGGTCTGCAATTGGAATAGCGTCCCGGCGCCGAGTTGGGCGTCGAAGGCTTCCCGCAGGTGGTCCGGCAGTTGTGGCGGGATGGCGTTCATCAGCTCCACGGTCTTGATCGAATCCAGGCCGAGATCGCTCTCCAGAAACAAGTCCGGCGAAAGCTCGTCGAGCGCGTGTCCGGTCACTTCCGCCACGGCCTTGTACACACATTTTTCGAGCCGGGCGGCGGGATGGTCTTGCATGGTCGTAGTCCTCACGTATTCAGCGTATGGGTCGTTTTTCGGCTCACGGGGGCCGCAAGCCGGTTCTGCGGCCGCTCGATTCGCACCTGCTCAGGAATGCTCGTTCATGGCTTGCCGGGGCAGGATGATGCGGTTCAGTTCGTCGAGCAGGGCGGTTGCGATATCTTGTTGAGGCTCCTTGCTCGCGGTTGCCGGGCCGGGATGCGCCGGCTCCGGCGGATTCGGCTCCGCCGACGGAGACGGGATATCGGCGGATTCGTCGATTTCGGCCGGCGGCGGATCGTAGAGATAGGCCTTTCGCTCGAAGGGATAGGCCGGCAGCAGTACGCGGGTGAGCCCGGACGGGCACAAGGCGCGCGTATCAAGCTTCAAGCCGTCGATGTACAAGCGTGCCAGCGCGGTCAGCAGGCTCCCGCCGTCGGGCTCGGCCCCGATCATCGGTAGCGGTCCCGACGCCTCGCCGGCCTTGCCGCCCAGGAGCAGGGTCCGGAAGCGCGCATCCGTGGGAGGCGCCAGTCCATCGGATCGGCTGCTCGCCGCCGAACGCAAGCGGATCGGCCAATCCGGGCTGTCCACGGAAATTTTTCCGGCGCTCGTGTGGATCGGAATCCGCCAGATCCGATCGCCGGCAGCGTGCTCCGGAACCGCGTCGCCGCCGATCAGCACGCTTGCGGCGGCGGCCGGGCTCAGCCATCCCGCTACTGCCGCGGCGACCGGGCTTGAGGCGCCCTCGGCCCAAAGGCCCGAGGGAACCAAGTCCAGCTCCCGTAGCAGCCGGCCGAGTGAGTATTGTTCCGCCGCCGCGCGCAGGTGCGGTTCGGCTTCGTGCCCGGGAGGCAGCGCCTTCCGGAACGCGGTCCAGGCGTCGGCAAACACCGAACAGCGCCGTGCCAGCGTATCCGCGGTTCCCTCCGGCCATGGGCCGTCGTCGAACATCCAGGCCATCGCCGGCGGCTGCTTCGGATTGGCGCGACCCTGGAGCAGCCGGTCGTGTTTGCCCGATCCGGCCACGGCGGCTAGCACCGCCAGGAGCTCGTCCCGTCCCCGTACCACCGCAGCAGCGCGGAAATTCATTTCTCTCTGGGCGCCGTTCAGGGAATAAACCACCTGCTCGGCGGATATGGACGGGTTTTCCCGGAGATGCGCATGCAGTGCCTCGGCATAGGCGCAGACGGCGCTCTGCGTGCGGGCCGTCAGGCACAGCAGCTGCGGGTCGGATAGCGGCAGCCGGTCCATGCCGGTAGGCTGATCCACGGCGCGGGGAGGCTCCTCCAGGATCAGGTGGCAATTGGTGCCCCCGAAGCCGAAAGCGTTCACGCCGGCCCGCCGCGGCTGCCCGTTTCCGGTCCACGGCCGGCCCTGGCCGTCGACGACGAAGAATGGCGAAGCATCGAAATCGATATAAGGATTGGGTTCGGCGTAATTGACCGTGGGCGGCAGGTAACCGTGCCGCATCGCCAGGAGGACCTTGATGGCGCTGGGGATGCCCGCGGCCGACAGCATGTGGCCGATGGAGGATTTCACCGAACCGATGCCGCAGAATCCGCGCCGGTCGGTGAAGCGGCGGAAGGCCTGGGTCATGCCTTCCACTTCGACCGGATCGCCCAGGGAGGTGCCGGTGCCGTGGCATTCCACGTAAGAGACCGTGGCGGGATCGACACCGGATTCGCGGTAGGCGCGGGCGACGCAATCCGCCTGGCCGGCCGGATTGGGCGCGGTCAGGCCGGAAGAGTGGCCGTCGTTGTTCATCGCCGAGCCCAGGATCACGCCGTGGATAAAGTCGCCGTCGGCCAAGGCGTCCGCCAGCGGTTTGAGCACCAGGACCGCGACCCCTTCGCCCAGGACCATGCCGTTGGCCCGGCGGTCGAACGGATAACAGCGGCCGTCGGGCGACATGGCGTTGACCCGGCTCAGAAACACGAACGGGGTGGAGCCCATGTTCAGATAAGCCCCGCCGGCCACGGCGATGCGCGACTCGCCGGAGCGCAGGCTCTGGCAGGCGAGATGGGTGGCGACCAGGGCGGCGGAGCACGCGGTGTTGACGATCAGGCTCGGTCCGCGCACGTTCAGCCAGTGGCTCAGGCGGCAAGCGATCTCGTTCAGTCCGTTGCCGGCGATGGCGTCCGACTGAAGCTCCGCGGGCCGCAACACGTCGCGCAGCGCCTCGTCCCAATCCGCCCGTGCGCTCATCGGAAGCCGGCGGTACCAGTCGGCGTTCCTGATCCGGTCGCGCAAGCGGCAATAGCGCTGCTGGTTGATGAAATGTTCCGCGTAATAGTTCTGTTCGCAGCCGACGAACACGCCGAGGCGCCGGGCCTGCCCCTCGCCGGCGTAACCCGATTGTTGCAGGGCCTCGTAAGCCACTTCCATGAAAATTCTTTGCTGCGGGTCCATGGCCTTGGCTTCGCGCGGCGAGATGCCGAAGAACTGCGGATCGAATTCGTGGACCCGATCCAGGAAACCGCCCCATTTCGAATAACTGGCGTGGCTGTGGCGATTCGCGGCATCGAAATAATCATCCGGCGACCAGCGTTCCCGCGGCACCTCGCGAATTTCGCAGCGACCCTCCGCCAGCATGCGCCAGTATTGGTCGGTGCTGGCGCAGCCGGGTACCCGCAAGCTCATGCCGACGACGGCGATGCGGTCGTCGGCGGCGCGCTCGGAGCGGGAGGCGACGCCGGCCGCGACGCTTATCGGGCGGGCCGGGGCGGGAGCGTCCGGCGGCCGGGAGAAGAATTCGGAGCCGTGCCGGCTTTCCAGGTGGCGCGCCAGGTCCAGGGGCGACTGGAACTCGAACAAGAGGGTCGGGGTGATATGGCAGCCCAGGAGCGCCGCCAGTTTTTCCGCCATTTCCACGGCGCCCCGCGAGTCCACGCCCAATTCCTGAAACCTGCGGCCGGGATCGATCCCTTCCGCCGGCGCATTCAGGTACGCGCCGGTGAGCTGGCGGACCAGATCGAGCCAGTCCGCGGCGTGTACCGGAGGATGGGCGGCCAGCGGCTCACGCTCGACCGGCGCGGGCTCCGGGGACGGTGCCGTCGCGGCGGGTGCCGGAGTCTCCGTTTCCGCCTCGAAATCGATGACGTGCACGACCGCGGCGCCGGGAATGGCGAGCGCCCGCGCCAAGGCGGCGCAGGCGGTTTCCGGAACCAGTGCGCGCAAGCCTTTGCTGCGGACCAGCGCCATCAGGCCGGTGTCGCGGCCCATGCCGGTCTCGTCCCAGAGCGACCAGTTTAGCGCCAGGGCGCGGCCTTTCGCCCCGGAGCGGTTCCGCCACTCCGCGAAGCCGTCGAGGAAAGCGTTGGCCGCGGCATAATCGGTGAGGCTGGCCGCCCACACCGGGCAAGTGGCGGCGATGGACGAATACAAAATGAAGAATTTCAGCGGCTGGTCGGCCGTCAGCCGATGGAGCAGCAGGCTGCCTTCGACTTTCGGGGCCAGCACCGCCCGTATCGATTCCACGTTCTTGTCGGTGGCGCGGAGCACCTTGCGGTCGACCACTCCCGCGGAATGGATGACGCCGTCCAGCCTGCCGAAGCGTTCCCGCGCGCGTTTGACGGCTTCGGTCATCGCTTCGGCGTCGGCCACGTCGGCGGCATGGTAGTCCACCGTCGCGCCCAGGGATTCGAGCCGGCGCACCAGCGCCACGCGCGCGGCGTCGGGATGTCCGTCCGGCAGCTCGTTCCAGGTTTGCCGGTCCGGCAGGGGACGCCGTCCGGTCAGGACCAGGTTGATCCGGGCCGATCGCGCCAGGGCGATGGCGGTTTCGGCCCCGATCCCGGCGATCCCGCCGGTGATCAGGCAGGTGTCGCCGTCCTCGAGCAGCGGTTCGGAGACGCCGGTTTCGTTGTAGACCGCGCCGAAACGGCGCCGGAAGCGGCGGGAACGGCGGATCGCGAGCATCTCGCCGCCGAATTCCGCCGTCCCCAGCTCCGCGAGCACGGTCTCCACGTCCTCGTCCGGAGCGGCCGGCGCGGGATCCAGATCGGCCGCCTGCAACACCAGATGATCGTTTTCTTCCCCCAGTCCCAGCGCGAACGTAACCCCGAGCAGCTGGTACGGATCGGGCGGCGGCTCCAGGCTGTCCAGGACATGGGCGCGCCGAGTCAGCCAGAGGATTCGGCACGGTTCCGCGGGCGCCGGCTCGCGCATGGCCTGGGCCAGGAAGGTGAGGCTGAAGATGCCGGAGTAAAGCGCCTCGTCGTCGTTTCTCTGCGCGCTCGCCGAATCCGCATTCCAGGCATGGACTACCGCGGCCGGGGCGCCGTAATCGGCGAGCACCGCTTGCCATAACCGCCGGTAGTCGCCCGCATCCGAAAGGTTGACCGTGAAAGTCCCGTCGGTGGCCGAGAACGCCGCCCCGGGCCGCACCGCCAGAACCGGCCGCTCCGGCCCCAAACGGATGCGCAGCGCCTCGAGCCAGGCCGATTGCCCCTCGCCCGCGAACACCAATAGCGCACCGGGCGGCAGCGCGATGGCGTCGCCGCGCGGCGTTTGAGGCCATTCCCAGCGATGCAGCAAAGCCTGGCCTTGCGTTTTGGCCGGCGGCAGCGGGGGCAGACGATAGATTTTGCGCTCGAACGGAGAGGCCGGGAGCGGGATGCGCCGGCCCGGAAAATCTTCGCCGAGAGCGCGCCAGTCCAGGTCGACGCCCGCCGTGTAAAGAATACCCAGGGTTTCCGGCAAGGTCCTGGCGTTTTCCCGGCGACGATCGATCATGGCCGCAAGGGTCACGCGTTCCCCGGCCAGTACGGTGGCGGCCAGGTGGGTGAGAACGCTGTCCGGTCCGCATTCGACGAATGTGCGGATGCCGCCGGCATGCGCGGTGCGTATGCCCTGCTCGAAACGGACGGCCTCCAGCACGTGGCGCGACCAGTAATAGGCATCGAACCCGTCGGCCGCCAGCCAGTCCCCGGTGATATTGGAAATGATGGGCAGCCGTGGCGCACGCCATTCCACCTCGGCCAGCACCTTGGCGAAGGGTTCCAGCATCGGTTGCAGGAGCGGCGTGTGAAACGCGTGGGACACGCGCAAGGGCTTGACCCGGCGACCCAGGCTTTCCAGGGTGCGGGCGAGTTCGGCCACGGCGTCCCGGTATCCGGCCACGACCTGGTGCGAGCCGTTGTTGGCCGCAAACCAGAGCCGTCCCCGATAATCCTCGAGGTAGGCCGACAACTCATCGGCTCGCGCGAATACCGCCAGCATGCCGCCTTGCCCCGGCAACTCGGACATCAGCCGTCCGCGCGCGGCGACGACCTTGGCGGCGTCGGCCAGATCCACGGCGCCGGCCAGGCAGGCCGCGGCATACTCGCCGACGCTGTGTCCGATCAGTGCGGCCGGACGCACCCCCAGTTCCAGCAAGGCGCGACCCAGAGCGTAATCGGTGACGAACATTGCCGGCTGGGTAATTTCGGTTCGCGCCAATTGTTCCGGGTTGGCTTCGTGGTGATAAATGGAACTCAGCACCGGCACGTCCAGCCAGGGATCGAAGGCGGCCGCCGCCTCATCCATGGCGAGACGGAAGCGCGGCCACAGCTCGTAGAGCTGGGCGGCCATGCCCGGATACTGGGCGCCCTGGCCGGTAAACATCAGGGCCAGCGACGGCGGAGACCCGGTCTCGGCGGGCTGGCGCTTTTCCAGACCCTTGAGCCCGGCGGCGAGTTCGCCGAGCGATTCGGCGACCAGGGCATACCTGCATGCCGAGTGATTGCGGCGGCTGTTCAGCGTGGCGCAGAGGTCGGCGGGATCCGGCGCGGGCGCGCGTTCCAGATAGGCGGCCAGCCGTCCGGCGCTGCGGTTCAGGGCAGGGCGGTTGCGCGCCGAGAGCAAGAGCAGATGATAGGGCCAGACGCCCCTGGGCTGCTCGCGCGCCACGCCTTCCTCGACCACCAGGTGGCAGTTGGTGCCCCCGAATCCGAAAGAATTGATGGCTGCCCGCCGGGGCAGACCTTCGGGTACGGTCCAGGCGCGGGTCGCAGTCAGGGGGTAAAAGGGCGTCCGGGCAAAATCGATTTGCCGGCTGGGCTCGGTCAGATTGATGTTCCCCGGCATCTGTTTGTGGTGCAGGGCCAGCACCACCTTGATCAAGCCGGCGATGCCCGCGGCGCTGAGCAGATGGCCGATGTTCGCCTTGACCGATCCGACCGCGCAGCTCTGCCGGTCCAGGTTCCCGAAGGCCTGGGTCAGGGCGCGGATCTCGCTCGGATCTCCCAGCGGAGTGCCGGTGCCATGGGCTTCGACGAACTGTATGGAAGCGGGGTCGAGCTTGAACTGGCGGTATACGGCATCGATGACCTGGCGCTGGCCGTCCGGGTTGGGCGCCATGACCCCCAGGGATTGCCCGTCGTTGTTCACCGCCGAGCCGCGAATCACCGACAGCACCGGATCGCCGTCCGCCAGCGCGCGGGAGAGCGGTTTGAGCAACACCGCACCGGCGCCTTCGCCCAGCACGAAGCCGTCGGCCGAAGCATCGAACACCCGGCAACGGCCGCTAGCCGACAGCGCGCCGGCGCGCTGGAACAACAGGAAGGGTAAATGGCTCAGGGTGAGACTCACGCCGCCGGCGACCGCCATCGAGCACTCGCCCTGGCGCAGGCTCTGGCAGGCCAGATGCACCGCGACCAGGGATGAGGAACAGGCGCTGTCGATGGTGAAGCTGGGACCTTTCCAGTTGAAGGTATGGGAGACACGCGCCGCGATCATGTTGAGCAGATTGTCCACCGCCGTATTGACGTGCAGCGACAGTCGCCCGAAGCGGGATTGCCATTCCTTGAGCAGTTCGTCGCGTTCGCCGGGCGGCAGGCGGCGGAGGCTGGCGAAGCTCTCCAGGGCATCGCCGCACAAGGCATTGACCAGGAATTCCATGTGATTGTTGTGGCTGGCGCCGATGAACAAACCGACCTCGGCGCCGTCCAGGGCCGGCCTGGAGTAGCCGGCACGCTCCAGGGTTTCCGCGGCCACCTCGAGGAACAGGCGCTGCTGCGGGTCCATGTCGGTGGCTTCTTCGGGACTGATGCCGAAGAATTCCGCGTCGAAGGCGTAGACGTCGCGCACGAAGCCGCCGCGCCAGCCGTCGTCCCGCCCGCCTTCAGGTAGGGCGAAGCGGTCGGCGGGCACGGGACCGATGGCTTCCCGGCCCTGGCTCAGAAGCTCCCAGTATTCCTCCGGCGAATCGCTCCCGGGGAACCGGCAGGCGGTGCCGATGATGGCGATTGCGTCATCCGGGGCGCGGACGGTGTCCGCTGCACCCGCCGCCGAAGTCCGGTCGGAGTGTCCGCCCAGCCACTCCGCCATCTGCCGCACGGTCTGGCAACGCAGCAGCAGTTCATGGTTCAGAGGCCGGTTCAAACGGTCTTCCAGCCGGCCCAGGATCTGCACCGCCTTGATGGAGGTGCCGCCCAGCGAGCGAAAGGATTGGTCCGGCTTGATCCTGGCCGGCGGGAGGCCGAGCACGTCCGCCCAGGCCTCCCGGACCAGATCGCTCAGATCCTCGCCGGCGGCAGTATCCGATTCCGGCGCGCCGCTCACCAGGTCGATGCCGCGATGGATTACGGCGTCGTAATCGCCCTGCTGGAACTCTTCCAGGAGCTTGTAGCGCTGGAGTTTTCCGCTGGTCGTCTTGGGAATGGCCCTGACCGGCACCACGTAATCCAGCGCGATGCCGAGCACCTGGTTCACCCGTTGCCACACCGCCGCCATGATCGACCGGCCCTCGGGGCTTTCCGGATCGCGGATCGCGAGAAAGATCGCGGTTTGCTCCTCGCCCGAGCCGGGATCGTGCCAGCCGCAGGCGATGGTCTTTCCGGGGTCTACGCCGGCGACCGTTTCCGCCTGGGCTTCGACGTCATGGGCATAAAAATTCTGGCCGTTGACGAAGATGATGTCCTTGGCCCGTCCGCTGACGCACAGGCGACCGTCCATCATGAAGCCGAGGTCGCCGGTGTCCAGCCAGCCGTCGTGAAACGTCGCGGCGTTGGCCGAAGGATTGTTGTAATAGCCGCGTGTGACATTGCGGCCGCCGATCTGGATGCGGCCTACCCGGCCTTCCGGCAGTACCCGACCGTCGCCGTCCACGATTCGCAGCCCGCAGCCCGGCACCGGGTAGCCTTCGTCGACCACGGCGACGGCTGTCTCGCCGTGGGGTTCGGCCGCGGCCGCCCGCCCCAGCGCCAGTTCCCCGCGATCCAGCCAATGCACCCGCGGAAGGGTGCCGGGCGGCGGAAAGCTCACCGCCAGGGTCGCCTCGGCCATGCCGTACACCGGATACATGGCCTCGGGCTTGAGCCCGCACCGGCCCAGGGTGCTCAGGAATTCCTCCATGACCGTGGCCGCAATCGGTTCCGCGCCGTTGAAAATGATCCGGAGGCACGACAAGTCCCAGCGTTTCAGGTGTTCCGGTTTCAGCTTGCTCAGCAAATGGCGGTAGCCGAAGTTGGGGGAGCCGGTTACGGTCGAACGGTGCAGGTGGATTTTTTCCATCCAGAGCGTGGGCTTGCGAACGAAGGTGAACGGGGTCATGTTCACCTGCTCGATCCCCAGGGCCAAGGGAACGAAATGGAAACCGATGAGGCCCATGTCATGGTGGTAGGGCATCCAGCACAGATAGGCATCGCGCGTGCTCAGGTCGGCGCCGAAGATGATGCCTTCCAGGTTGGTGATCAGACTTGCATGGGTCACCATGACGCCCTTCGGCGTTCCCGTGCTGCCGGAACTGTACTGGATGAAGGCCAGCTCGTCCGGAGCCGCGAGATCCGGGTCCGCCGGCGCGGCGGATTCGGGCGCTTCGGTAACCGCCAGGATGCGGATGCGGGGCTCGGCCAGGGCCTGCTGCAAGGCGGACTGCTGTTCCGCCAGGAAGGCATCGGACAGTACCCGCGGCCGGTCGAGCTGCTCCCAGACGGCTTTCAGCTTGATCAGAACGGCATTATCCCCGGCGAGCGCCGGCGGATAGGCCAGCGGTGCGGGCACCATGCCGCCCAGCACCGCCGCCCAGAAAGTCACGATGAAGTCGTGGCTCTCCCGGAACATCAGGATGACCGGATCGCCGCGCCGCAGCCCCAGGGCGCGCAGGGTGCCGAGCCGGGTCAGCGCCTGCTCGGCGATGGTCCGATAGGAAAAACGGGTCTCCTGACGCTCGTCCCGGACGAAGACGATTCCGCGCTCGCCGTCCGCGGCGCGCAACAGGAGATGGCCCAGGTTTTCCTCCGGACACAGCGTGCCCGGGGCGGGACGGGGCTGGATCAGGGCAGCCTTGTCCGCCGGCCGGCCGCTGAACAGTTCGATGAGTGGCTTGGACATGAGAATTCTCCGACAGCATCAATTCGGGTTTTCGCTCCGCCCGGCCGGACTCGCGACGAACACGGCGTCGCCCGCGGCGGCACCGTCGGCATCCGGGGCGGCGAACTCGGTACGCCCGGCGGCCTCGGCGGCGGGCCGGGCGGGACCGGCTGCTCCGGGGCCGGTTTCGCTCGACCCGGCCCGCAGGCGGCGCGGCTTATCGATCAGGCACAGGAGGGCCGGCGTGATGGACAGGTCGGCGGCCAGCGCCACCACCAGGAACAAACCCACCAGCAAGCCTTTGTAGACGTTCGGCATGAAATCGCCGAACAGAAACACGCAGAACGCCAGAACCAGCACCATCGTGGTGAAGGTGATGGAAATGCCGACGTCGGAGAACGCTTCCCCGATCGCTTCCCGCGCGGTACGGCCGGCTCGCCGCGCCTCCCGGTAATGGCTGAAGAAATGGATGGTGTCGTCCACGGCGATGCCGTAACCGATGCTCGCCACCATGATGGTGCCGATATCCAGGTAGATGCCGGCCATGCCCATGAAGCCCATGGCCGTGAGCACGGGTAGAAAATTCGGCAGCGTGCTGGCGAGACCCAGCAGCCAGGAGCGGAACAGCAGCCCGATGAGAACGGTCACCCCTAACATGGACACGGTGAACGACCTGATCAGGCTGTCGGACACGTTGTTGCCCATATTGGTGTACAACACGTCGCGGCCGGTGAACTCGACCTTGACGTGCTTGAGGTTCCTGGCGGCCCAGTCGCTGATGATGTCCATGTTTTCGCGGCTGGCGCGGGTGGGCGACAGGGCGCGGATCGCCGTTATCCGGCTCGCCGAATAATCGACGTTGAAGCGGTCGTTGATGTCCTGTCCGACCGGCACCGAAAGGCTGTAGAGGAACAGGTACTGGGCGATCGAAGCGTTGTCATCGGGGATGGTGTGGAAACCGGGATCGTCCTCGTGGAGGGCGCGGTTGATGTTGCGCAGCACGGTGGACAGGGAATAGACGTTGGTCAGTCCGCCGGGAGCGTCTTTCGCCAGGTATTGCGTGAACGCATCGAGGTCGCGCATGTACGCCACCGTCTTGATCGCGTCCGGCCCCTCGCCGCGCACCACCAGTTCGTACACCGCCCCGCCCGAGCCTTTCTCCTCCAGGAAATGGACCGATTTGGCGAACCAGAAGCTGGAGCGGAAATACGAGACCGGGTTGGAATCCACCGTAAGCATCGGCAGAAAAGCCGCAAAGACGGCGATGAACACCAGCCAGCGCAGAAGCACTTGCCGGCTGCGGTTTACGGACGCCAGGCGCAGTCCTTCCAGAAAATCCTTGAACCACGGCGAATCGAACACCGGACGGGGCGTTTTTTCCGGGAAGAAACTCAAGAGCGCCGGCAGCAGGGTGACAGTCAGCAGCAGAATCAGCAAAGTGCCGCAGCCCGCCTCGAAACCGAACAGCTTGAGCGGAATGATGGTGGCCGTGAAATAAAAGGAGAAGAAGCCGATCGCGGTGGTGACCGAGGTCATGACGATTGCGCTCAGATTGATCCGCAGCGACGCCTTGACGGCGTCCCTGGAATTCAGACCGTTGCGCTTGGCTTTGACGAACATCGCCGCCATATGCACGCAGCCCGCCACGGCGATGCCGATGAGCAACTGCGGCGTGGTGGTGGTGACCACGTTCAGCTTGTGGCCCACGAACCCTGTGAGGCCCATGGCGCCGATCACGCTCAGGAGCGAGATGCCGAGCGCCAGCAGCACACCGAGAATCGAGCGGAACAGGACGAACCACACCACGCCCAGAACGACCAGCAGCAGCGGCACCAGGAATCCCATATCCTTCTGCGCCACCTGGTCGAAGGCCTGGTCGGTGATGGGACCGCCGGCCATGTAAAACTCATAGCCGCTCCGGGCTTTCTCCTCGTCCAGGATTTGCATCAATTGGCCGTAGACCTTGGCCGGCAACTCCGGGGTCACGGCGACCGGCGCGATGCGCGCCCGGATGATGCCGACTTTCCGATCCGGGGAGATCAGCGAGCCGGTCACCAGCGGGTCCTGGTCGATATAACGGCGGGCCGCTTCGATCAGCTCCGAAGTCACGGGTTTGCCGCTCGGAAACAGGGCTTCGGCGCTGAAGCCCTCGCTATCGCCGCGCAAGGCCTGGAAGTTGGAAAGCGAATCCACCCGGATCACGCCGGCCACGTGCCAGAGTTTGTCGGTCAGGCGCTGGATGGTTTCGATCGATTTCGGCTGAAGAATCCCCCGCGGCTCTTCGAACGCCACCACGAACATGTCGTCGTGGCCGAATTCCTTTACGAAAAGATCGTAGCCTTGCAGATAAGGGTCGTCCTCGTCGAACCAGATGCGGTAGTTCGAATCGAAGGACAACCGCCCCAGGAATCCGCCGAGAAAAACGATTACGGCGAGGCTTGCCAGTATGACCCCGATCCGGTTCCTGACGATCCAATCGGCATACGCCGCTATCAGTTTCTTCTCACTCATGACATTCCGCCGCGACTTGAATTAAAAGCTGTATCTCAGACGTGCCCGGAACGCGCCGTCACCGTCTTCGTCCTGGTCGGGAAAAACGAAAAATCCGAAAGAGTCGGTATAAGTCAGCTCGAACCGGACTTGCTCGACGATGTTCCGCGCGTACCGGGCGCGCATCAGCCAGGTGCCGGCGGGCTCGAAGTTATTGATCGCTCCGACTTCCAGTTCCTGGCGGGCCAGATCGTTGAACGTGAGCCGAAATCCGGTGAAAAGGCTGTTCTCGAGTATCTGGAATCTGACTTGCCCATTTCCGACCGTCCCGAAATATTCGGTAAACAGGGTCAGGTCGGACAGGCCGATAATCGCCGGAAAGGTATATTCCAGGCCCGCGGTATAAAAGAATCCGGGCTTGAGCAATTTGGTTTCGGGAAACCGGTAAAACCCTTCGCCCTTGACGATCAAACTCTCGATGACCTTGGTGAATTCGAAGCCGAGCCGGTTGGATTTGTAAGGGGTGCCGATCAGCCTGGTTTCGGTCTCGTTCATATCGTAAATCGGCAGCCTCTCGACGACGTTCGCCCAACTCAGGGCGAAATCGAAACCGTCACCGGCATGGAAATAGCGGATCGCCCATTGATCCTCGAATCGTTCTTCGGGTTGCCGGATCGGAAGGCCGCCGCTCAGGCTGTAGAAATGGTCCGGCCCGGGAAAACTGTCGGTGATGTAATAAGGAAGCGCGTACGCACTGAGATCGCTGTTATCGAATTTCAAGCGGAATAGGGCGGCGGGTATGCCGATTTTGCTGGGCTCTATCACATCGTCCCGAAAATCTCGGGGATTGAGCACGTCTATCCGGTTTACGCTTTCCATCTGGCCCCAGGTAAAAATCTGATTTCCGATCCTGAAATCCCAGTTTTCGGTGCTATATTCGATCCACGCTTCGTTAAGCCGTATGGCATTCTGACGACCGTCCATGAAGTCGTAACGGGCGAACGGCGCCAAGGCGAAGCGCCAGTTTTCGCCGATCCTCGCTTCCGAGCGGAAATCCAGGCGCAAGGCATGATTCTGTTCGATCTGCCCGGGAAAAAGAGGGGTTTTCGGGTACTGATAAGTTTCGTAATCGAAATTGCCGGCAATATTCAGCTTATCCATCCAGGAACGGAACCCGGATAAGCCTTTCGAACCGGCTTCGTCCCGACAAACCCCGACCTCCGGTGACAGCATCAGATACAACCCCAAGGCAGCTATGATTGGCTTCAACAAGAACGCCTCTAATTCAATTCAGAAACCCGCACTTTTTGAAAAACCACGACGAGAGGACATGGTTTTTCGCGCAAGGAGGAGGTTTCGCTATCCCGTGCTCATACGTTAAGTCCGTTGCCGATCGGAGGCCTCTTGCGGGTGTCGAGCGACCCCGGGCCCGGACAGGATCGGCCTGTCCGGGCCGCGGGGATAACTCATGCGCCCCAAAGTGCGAATCTTCCTTTTTGTCGGTTTAGAGGAATACCCGAGCGATTATTTCAGCGCGGCGATTCGAGCGCCCGAACCTTGAACATGGCGGCATCGGTGGGGATTTTTAGCTTGATTTCGTCGAAGCTAAGCGTCGATGCTTTCTTGGTCTGGACGTTTCTGACCGTGATTTTCCTGGATCGCCAGATGCCATCGACTTGATGATGTCCTTCCATGAAACGTTCTTTAACCAGTTCCCCTTTTCGGTCGAAATACTGGCTTTTGGCTTCCTGCAGATTTTCCTTGTAACGCCACCTGATAATCTTCGAATAACCCGAGTTCGAGTTTTTCGGAGTCCGCTCCATAACGTAGCAATCTTTGCCGTCCACGGTATCGTCGCCGAGATATTTAAAATTGTATTTCTCGAATTGGCGGACAACGAGATCTTCATAGGCGAATTCCGATCCCATGAAAGATCCGCTCTTGTTGGACGATGCAATCCGCTTGGCTCGTTTCAGTGCCGGTAAATACAGCCATTGATCATCGTCCTCGGCGCCCTTTTCATAGGTGAGCAGGGCGGTATCCTTAATGTCCGGCGGAAACGAGAATCTGACGAGCGTCTTATCGTGCCTATCCGGTTCCTCGTGGCCCCAAAAATCCAGTTTTCTTTGCGATTCCCGGCCTTCCGCATTAATCAGGGTCAAAGTCATTTTTCGAAACTCGCCGATGTATCCGGCCTGGATTTCATCCGCTTTTCGCTCGATATCGATCGCTTCGATGCCGGGCGTGGGAGGCCGCATATCGGCATTGGCCGGCAGCGAATATTGAAAAAACAGAATTGCCGAGAGATTCAGAAGAGCTGCACGGAAAAAATGCGGATTTTTGGGAGCGGGGGCGAAGCTACTCCGCTCCGCGAGTATCTCGCGATTAGACGGGAATGCAGAAGTCGCGTTATGGTTCATATCGGGTCTTTCACAATTGGTTTTTTGCACGGTTAGGATTTGCACCCAATGCCGATCCGGTCGGTGAATACCGAGGGGCTTGGTGGAGTGCGGGAAATATAGGCAAGAAGTGTTACAGGATTGATACTGATAGTGTTACAGTTTTGCTGCTTTTATTGTTGCAATTTGGTGTAGACCGCAGTTGGGAAATGGCGAGTTTCAAAGGCATGCCGTTACCTTATTGTTCCGATAGTGAAATCGGAGTCATATTCCGAATTGATTTCCAACTCTCTCTCGTGAGAACAAGATCGGAGGCAATCGTCCATTGCCCTTATCCCGGACTGCCGGTTCAGGACGTTTGAACGGATCGAAGTCTCCGTGAACATCAGCCCACGCCGGTAGCATCCCGGTCTCGATAACTTTTCACCGGCCGCCCGAAAGCCTTGGCATCGAGTCCGCTTTTTTCGAATCCGTCACGTTTCGTTGGGAATAGATCCGACTTTCGGGTCGACTTTCTCTTACATCGATAAAGGCGGCGCGGTTTCTTGTGTTTGCCATGGGTTGCCAATATACTTTCGAAACCTGTCGCCAATCCGCGACAGGTTTGTGCCACGGGGGGGACACATTCATGAACATGAACATTGCCGCGCTTGCAGTCGCCGCGGGCAGTCGGCTATCGCTGCAGGGTCTCGGCACATGCCGCTTAGATCAATCAGTTGCACTGGTCGCTTCTCCGAGTTGGAGACTTGATCAGAGCTTCCTTAAGTGCAGGGGCGCTAATATCCGAGCGTTGCTTGCGGTTGTCGCCGCCGTTCTCGCAGCCGGATGCCAGGTCCAGCCGGTTCAACATTATGGGCAGTCGCAATATCCTCTTCCGCCGCGCAATGCCGGAATCGTGACCCCGCTCAACCTGCAGGCATTGCCCCAGACCATCGGCAAGGAACATCAGTTTCGCGTCCAGCGCCTCGCCCGGTTGTCGCGCGAATTCGGCGCCCAATCCCCTCGAGTCACCGAAAGCCAGGTTGCGGTCGGCAAGGTGCCGGGAGCCGACTACCCGGTGCCGGTCATTCGCTTCCATTATCCGGAACGCACCTTTTTCGATTTCGGAAGCGCCGCCGTTCGGCCCGACGCGGGTTCGGTGCTCGACGTGCTGGCCGAACAGATGAATCGAGACATGCCCGATACCAGTCTGGTCATCCTCGGCCATACCGATAGCATCGGCACCGACGAATACAACTACAACCTTTCCATCAGCCGAGCCGCCGCGGTCATGCGCGAACTGGCGCGACGCGGCGTCAATCTCGAGCAAATGGCCACCGTCGGCATAGGCGAGACCCAGCCCATAGCCACCAACGGCACCGATCAGGGACGGGCGCTCAATCGCCGTGTCGAGTTCATGCTGTCCCGTTTCGAGGAGGCCAACTATGTGGCCATCGAACAGTTTCCACGCAATGCGCAATGGCTGAATAACCATCAGGAAACCGAGGTGAAGCCGAAAACGCCCTCAGTGCGTCACGACACCGGAAAAAAGGAGCTGGTCGTGCTCAAGCCGAAGCCGAATATCGTTACCCGGCCCGAGACCCCGCAAACCGTGCGGCCCAAGCCGGGCGACACGGCCGATGTACTGGAACCATCGACGCGCGTCGTAACGATCATCCCTGCCGAGACCGTGCACGTGCTGCCGTCGTCCTGATTTCACCTTTTTCCGACCCAATAAACACAATGAGGAGCCGATCCACGATGGCCGAATATACGCCCAAGCCACGAATACCCGAACCGGTGCAGACCGCTTTCGATGCCTTGATGGCGTCTGCATGGCCAAGCACCGACGCGTCTTTCCGCGCGCGCATCGACGACACCGCGGAGCGGGAGTCGCAGAGCAAGAATCCCTTGCGGCTGAACGAATTCGGCTTGACCAGCGGTATGTTGTCGGCCTGTGTCGATCCGGTGGCGGAACTGCGCGATCGCTTTTTTCAGTTGAAGGGGGCGTTCGACACCGCAATTCATCCCCAATTGCCGAAGATTCAGGCTCTGCAGAACATCGACCGCGAGATCGCCGAAAAACAGCAGGAATCGGAACAGGCGCAGGCACGCATTACCGAGAAGTACGAGTCGCAGTCCAATTACGCCGATGCGGAGAAGAACTTCGTCAAGGTGAAGGAAGAATACGAAGCGATGCGTCGTGCCGAAGGACAGCGGGAGGCGAAGGATTTTCCCCTGTGGGCTTATGCGGTGCTGATGCTGGGGGTCGGCGCGGCCGAATGGATGGTCAACTACGAGACGTTCCTGAACTTTACCGAAATTCCATTGATGGCGGCGGGCGCCACGATCCTGGTCGCGCTGGCCGTGGCCGTGGCGGCGCATTATCACGGCGCGATGCTGAAGGGACACCATCATTTTTTCGGTGATTTCGTAGAACTCGCGAAGCGGAGCCGCAATGTACGGGTCCTCGTCATCGTGACGACGGTTTTATTGTTTGCGTTTGGCGGGGTCGGCGGGGCGCGCTATTTGTGGGTCACCAGTCTTGCCAGCCAGATGGCATCCGTCGGGAGCGGGGCGCTCGGCGGCGACGTGGGCGTGAACATCAATACCGGGCAGGTCGTGACGGTGTCCATGGTGATCAACCTGTTCGTCTGGTTCGTCGGCGCCGCCATTGCTTATGCGGTACATGACGAAAACCCGAACTTCACGGAGAAGCTGCGCGAGTTGAAGAAGGCCAAGAAGATCTTCGAGCCGTTACGGCGGAAAGTGGATACGGAAATCTTTCAGCTCCGTTCCAAGCTCGAAAACGAAATCAAGGACCTCAAGAACAGTGCCCACGCGCACGAAATGGAAGGCAAACCGCTGGCGGACTTGCTGGCAACGGTTGCGGAAAAGACCAACAGGATCGAATCGGATGCGGACCGTCTGGCCACTCGCCTGATCAGGACTTACCGCTCCGCTCTGGGCGATCTGGCGGCAGTCGAAAATCCCGGGCTGCAATTCAACAAAGGCGGTCAACTCATGGATCTGGAAGCTTTCCGGCAAGAATCCGTCGAATTCAGCTTCAGGAATCAACTGGGAGAAGCCGCATGATGAAGGGAACCCGTAAGACCTTGCTTGCCGCCGGCCTGCTGCTTTCCGCGGCCCATTCGAGCGTTTGGGCGATCGGCGGTGTGGAGAGCTTCAAGATCGACCAGTTCTGCGACGTGAAGAGCGCTCGCCAAACCTTGGTCTATGTCGACGATCAGATGTTGGTGAAAGGCGAAATACAGTGGGCCAAGCAGTTGATCGCCAAGCTTTCGGCAAATTTGGTGCCTTCGGAGCCCGTCACCCTGGTCAAGCTGGCGACCGAATCCGGCACCGCCCAGGAACTCTGGAAGGCCTGTTTTCCGGATTATCCGCCGGGGGAACTTGCCAAGAAGCAGCAAGCCGGCGGCTGGCTGGACAAAATCACCAAGGCCGATCCGGCCAAGCAGTTGAAGGAGCAGCAGGCGATCTTCCGGGGACAGATGGGCGGCGCACTGGAAAAACTTCTGGCGGAAAGCGACCGTGAATTCGTCGGCACGCCGGAGAAAAAACAAGTCGTGCGCGCGCTGGAAAACGACCTGGCCCGATTCGACACCCGCGACGGCATGATTCGAGTGGTCGTTTACAGCGATCTGCTGGAAAAGTCGGATCTGATCGACAGCGCCGGCGCGAAGCCGGAAGCGGCTCGCAAGCTGGCGGATACGCGCAAACTGAATTTCCAGAACGCGGTATTCCATGTATTCGGGACGGGCCAATCCGACAGCGGCGCGGATGATTTGAAATCTTTCTGGGAGGCGTTTTTCGAGTCCGGTTCCGGAAGCCTGGCCGATTTCGGTTCCGAGCTGGTGCTCAGCTCCAAGGCGCCCGGCGCGTTCAAAACCTACGAGGTCGAGATCGCATTAAGCAAGGACGATGTCCGGCGCGGCAAGCTGCTCATGTTCGTGGAGGGTGACGGCAAGTTGCAGGACAGCATTCTCACCGTCGGCACGAAACAGCGCTCTCTGGTCGACGACGGCGAATTTCTCTGCCAGCAGAAGAGCTGTAGCCTGCAAGGCAAGGCCCGCAGTCCCTTGATCGTCGCGGAAGGCAAGGAGGAATTCAGCCTCAGCGGCTCGCCTGATCAAATGACCGGCGAGATTCAGATTCCGGGCGCCAAATTGGGCGATGGGAAGGATGCGGCATTCGCCATGAGCGTTAAACT
This sequence comes from Methylocaldum marinum, assembly GCF_003584645.1. Classification (GTDB taxonomy): domain Bacteria; phylum Pseudomonadota; class Gammaproteobacteria; order Methylococcales; family Methylococcaceae; genus Methylocaldum; species Methylocaldum marinum. The sequence continues at coordinate 3,252,852 of NZ_AP017928.1, read as the reverse complement.
TTCAAAATAGCTAATCTGGGGGGGGCAAATGAATCGTTTTTCTACGCAGCTGAGCTGGAAAACCCTGGTTTCGGTTTGCATATTAAGCATCGCGGTGTTTAACGGGTGCGCAACCCAGGGTACGGGGCCGATGTCGTCGGGAGCGGGTTGCGGATACGGCGCGGTAGGCGGAGCGTTGCTGGGCGCGGCGGCGGGAGCATTGTTGGGGGGGAAGCGCGACAGAGGGAAAAACGCTGCCATCGGCGCCGCAGCCGGAGCCGCTTTCGGGTGCGCCGCCGGCTATGCGTTCGCCAAGTATTTAACGCCGCAGGAGAACCAGCAATATAACGCGGCCCTGAACCAGCAGATGAAAAACGCCTCATTGAAGAAGGGCGGTTCGTACACCTGGTACAGTCAGGACAGAACCAAACGAATCGATTCTTCGTACGGGCAACCAATACAGATCCAGGCTGCCCTCTCAAAAATAGGGCCGAACGCCAGGATAAATCAGGAAGTCTATTCCCGTTTGCCTCAGCCGCCCGAGTTCTGCCGGATCGTGCCCAGCAAGATCTCGATCAAGGGCGGACCGAGCGTGGAGCAAACCCAGCTCCGCTGCGTCGACGCAAATGGCGACATGGTCGATGTACTCGATCATACAACGGCCTGATTCGGCCTAAGGCGCTTTCATGGCGCGCTGCGCCGGAGCCTGCGCGGCTGGCGGGCCGCCTAGCGGTGTCGCTACTTCATGTGGGGGGGGGGGCTCCACGGCTTGGTCGCGCCCCTTCGACTAGGCTCAGGACAGGCCCTTCAACCAGGCTCCGCGTAACCCACCGATCCGGGTCGCCCGGTGGGTTACGGCCCTGCGGCCCAACCCACCCCACGCAAATAAGTTCCGCAATCGAAAGCGATTTGGGATTAGAATGCTTCTCCTGCCCGCACATAGCCTGATTGTTTGCTTCGATGCAAGAACCGGAGAAAACGAGCGATGAGAAAACGCTATAAGCTAAAACGTCGCAGCTGCGGCCTTTGCAAGCCGCACAAGCGAGGCTGGGATAACCGATGGAAAGCGAAAGACCAGCTGCTCATGGAAAGAGCCGAGAAAGAAATCAGGGCGGCGGTAAGCAAGCGGGATAGATCACGGCTGGCGTGAACGCGCTACCGGATTCCGTTGCTTGCCCGCCGTAAAAGCACATCCGATTCGGTGATCTCGTTTTTTCCATCCCCATTCGGTCTTGAACCGGCAACGGCAGTTGGACGCGCCAGGCTGCCATCGATGGCTTTCGCTTCGCTCTACCCATCCTACGCTTGTCGAAGGGCCTGTCCTGAGCTCCGTCGAAGGGGCTGTCCCGAGCGGCAGATCCACCTACGGAATGTTTGTCGGGATGCCGGATGGGATTAGGCGTGCTTATTCTCCATGACGCCCGTTCCCGTGGATTTTGGTCAGCACGGCCATGCTTGCCGCCACCAATATCCCGAAAGTCACCACCATCGTGTCGACGGCCAGCTCGGCCCTGATCATCAGGGTGTACAGGCCGAGCATCAGCAGAACGGTCAGGTTTTCGTTGAAGTTCTGCAGGGCGATGGAGTGTCCCGCGCCCATGAGCAAATGGCCGCGATGCTGGAGCAGGGCGTTCATGGGCACCACGAAATAGCCGCCCATGGCACCGATCAGTGCCAGCAGCGGAAGTGCGACGCGCCAGTCGGTCACCAGGACCATGCCGGCCACGGTGAACCCCATGGCGACACCCACCGGCAGCACGCGCACGCAACGGTCGAGCGGCACGTCCTTGGCGAGGCCGGCGCCGATCGCGATGCCGACGGCCACGACGGCGGTGAGCTGGGTCGCCTGTTCCAGGTTCAGGTCCAGCGCCTGGGCCGCCCACAACAATATGAGCAGCCTCAATACCGTGCCGGTGCCCCAGAACAGCGAGGTCACCGCGAGCGAAACCTGGCCCAGGGGATCTTGCCAAAGCTGCTTGAAACACTGCCGGAAGTCCTGGAGCAAATACCAGGGCGCGCGCTTCGGCAGGGTGTGGTCGATGGGCAGTTTGGGAACGTACAAGTTGAACAGCGCGGCGATCAGGTAGAAACCGAAGACCGCCGCGACGGTAAATCTCGGCGGCGTGCCGATGTCGAACGGCACTTCCGCCAATCGGCCGGCGAGAAAGCCGCCGACCCGGTCGCCGATGAACATCCCGCCGACAATGGCGCCGAGGATGATTGCCGCGACCGTGAGGCCTTCCATCCAGCCGTTGGCCCATACCAGCCGCCGTGGCGGGAAATACTCGGTGAGTATGCCGTACTTGGCCGGCGAGTACAGGGCGGCGCCGAGGCCGACGAAGCCGTAGGCGATCAAAGGGTGCATCCCGGCCAGCATGGCCGCGCAGGCGAAAGTTTTGACCGTGTTGCTGATGAGCATGACCTGCCCCTTGGGCAGCGCATCGGTAAACGGGCCGACGAAGGGCGCCAGCACGATATAGGCGAAGATGAAAAACTGTTGCAGGACCGGCGTCTGCCAGGGCGGCGCCTGCAATTCCCGGAGCAGGGCGATGGCGCCGAACAGCAGGGTGTTATCGCCCAGGGACGAGAAGAACTGGGCTGCGAGAATGACGTAGAAGCCCCGGTTCAGCGACCGGAGTTCCGACTCGTCGATTTCATCCGTAGGCCATTTGGATTCGGTTTGAATGCGCGGGCTGCCGGCCATGGATTACACCCGTTTCGCGCTACGCCCGGAAACAGAACGCGCGCGGGCGATTGCCGTCGGCGGCAGTGCGTTGGCAACCGTCAAGCGCCATCTCCACGGGCTTTCAGAATGATTTCCACGAATTCGCGAAATGCGCCGTAACCGCCCGGCTTTTCCAGGATGATGTGGGCGGCGGCTTTCACTTCGTCCAAAGCGTCCCCCGGACAGGCCGTGAGTCCGACCACGGCGAAGGCGAGCAGGTCGTTGACGTCGTCGCCCAGGTAAGCCGCCTCGTCGAAACTCAGATTGAGCCGCTCCAGGACGGCACGCACCACGGAAGCCTTGTCCTTGGCGCCCAAGTGGCACTCGCTGATTCCGAGCTTTTCCGCGCGCCGGCTCACCGCGGGCGAAATCTCGCCGGTGACGATGCCGGTTTCGATGCCGGCCAGCGTGCGCAGCCTTTCCACGCCCATCCCGTCGCGAATATTGAAACGCTTGAGTTCCTCGCCGCGCTCCGAGTAATAGACCCCGCCATCGGTCAGCACGCCGTCGCAATCGGTGAGGACCAGCTTCAGGCGGCAGGCCAGGGCCGCGACATCGGTGGCCTTCGAGCGGTTCGTCATGCCGCCGTCCCGGCCCCGACCCGGCGCAGTTTCCGGCGGGGCGCCAGCTCGCTTTCGTAAACCCGCTTGACCCCGTCGCCCAGCGAGCGCTCGATGTCGCGTACGTCCCGCACCAGCCTCTCGAAGCCGACCAGTTCCACCGAAGCGGCCTGGTCGGTACCCCACATGGCGCGGTCCAGGGTAATGTGCCGCTCCAGGAAATTGGCGCCCAGGGCGACGGCGGCCAGGGACGGCGACAGCCCGGTTTCGTGGCCGGAATAGCCGATGGGGAAGTTGGGATAGCGTTCGCGCAGGGTGGTGATCATGCGCAGATTCAACTCGTCGACCTTGCACGGATAAGTCGAAGTGGAATGGGCGATCATGAGTCCGGGCCGGTCGAAGCGGTTGCGGGTTCCCACGGTGTTCACCGCCTCGACGATTTCTTCCAGCGTCGACATGCCCGTGGAAATCATCAGCGGCCTCCCGGTGGAACTCGCCTTGAGCAGCAGGGGGATGTCGGTCAGTGAGGCGCTCGCCATTTTGTAGAAGGGCGGTGCGAACTGCTCGATGAAGTCCACCGACGGCTCGTCCCAGCAGGACGCGGTCCAGTCGATGTCCAGCTCCCGGCAATAACGGTCGATCGCCGCGTACTCGTCGCGGCCGAATTCGACGCGGCGCCGGTAATCGATGTAGCTCATCCGTCCCCAGGGCGTGTCGCGCTCGAGATGCCATTGGTCCTTCGGAACGCAGAGTTCGGGCGTGCGCTTCTGGAACTTGACGCAATCGGCGCCGGCCCCGACGGCGCCGAAGATGAGTTCTCTGGCGGTGTCCAGGGAACCGTTATGGTTGATGCCGATCTCGGCGATGATGTACACCGGATGGCCGTCGCCGATCAAGCGCTTGCCGATTCTGACTGCCCGTTCACTCGTTCCCATGCTCATCTGTTTCCTCGCTCAAGGGTGTTTTTCCAAATCGCTTTCAATAAGGCATTCATTTTTGTAGGGTGGGTTAGCCCGTAAGGCCGTAACCCACCGAGCGACCTGAGCCCAGTCGAAGGGCCTGTCCTGAGCTCCGTCGAAGGGCTAACCTGCCATCGATGGGTTTCGCTTCGCTCTAACCATCCAACGATTCATGTGCGCTCGAAGGTCGAACGGCATTACCAGACCGTGAAGCCGCCGTCGACCAGCAGGTTGGCCCCCGTCACATAGGCGGAGGCGTCGGAGGCCAGGAAAACCAGCGCCCCCATGAAATCGCTCGGTGCCGCCATGCGGTTCAGGGGGGTGCGGCGCGCATATTCGCGGACGAAAAAATCGTCCTGGCCGTTTTCCACCCCGCCCGGTGACAGGACATTGACCCGCACGCCCGCATGGCCCCAGTAGGCGGCCAGAAACCGGGTAAACGCCAGCACCGCGCCCTTGGTGGCCGGATAAACCGGCGATTTATAGAAGCGCTGTCGCCCCTCCGGATCGCGGTAGAGGGACTGGTCCGGCGCGACCACGCCGTAGGTGGAACCGATGTTGATGATGCTGCCCCGTCCCGCGCGCGCCATTTCCGCGCCGATAATCCGGGAGCACAGGAACACCCCGGTCAGGTTGACCTCCAGCGAGCGCCGCCACAATTCCAGGGGATAGTTTTCGAAACGGGACTGTTCCAGGGCCGCCGCCGGGCTTTCGAACATGTCGTTGATGGCGGCGTTGTTGACCAGCACGTCGGCCCGGCCGGTCCGGCCCAGGGCTTGTTCCAGCAAGGTCTGCACCGAGCGCGGATCGGTCACGTCCGCGGCCACCGCCGTGACCGTCCCGCCCAGTTCGTCCGCTACCGCCGCGCAGGTATCGAGGTCCTGATCGGCCGCCACCACCCATGCACCGGCTTCCGCCAGCGCCCGGCAATGGTGACGGCCGAGCAGGCCCGCGGCCCCGGTGACGATGGCGGTGCGGCCGGTGAGATCGAAACGCCCGGCGAGCGTCATCCGGCGTTCCTTTGGTTCGCGTGGCGAGGCTTTGCATGGAAATGGCCGGTCTTGCGAAACACCGGCTGCAGGATTCCGCCCTTGAGCCGATTCCGCACGTCCCCCGCCGCCACCGCCTGTTGCAGCAGATCCAAGGTTCGATTGCGTCGCCATTTTTTGCGAAACCTTTTGGGACCTCCAAGTCACCAAAAGGAGCAAAAAATTGGCGACGAGTTATTGCCTTCGGCGCCCCGGCCGTCCCCGCTCGTCTGGTCCGGACCCAACAAGGGGTCCGGACACCGCTCGCAGATGACTCGACGCCCGGTCGCGATGCCTTGTGTGAGACCTCCGACCGCCGCTATCGCGTCGACCTTCGGTCTCACACCCGGCGCTCGGGCTTCCGGGGACTACTCGACTCGCTCGCTCACTCGCTCCATGTCTCGCAGCGTCGGCGAACGCCGCCAAGGTGTAATCGATATCCGCTTCGGTGTGGGAGAAACAGAGATTCTGAATGCCCGACCACAAAATGCCCCGGCGCAGCAGTTCCTGCTGAACGAAGGTTTTTATCTCCAGCGGGTTCCCGGCAGCCGGCGAGAAATTCATGATGGTTCGGAACGGGTATCCCGCCACCGAGACATAATCCATGCCGAGATCGCCGATGAGGGCATTCATCCCGTCCACGAGCCGCCGCCCCAGGTTCGCGATGTAGCCGGCGACATCGTGGCCGCGCATGAACTCGATGCAAGCCTTGGATGCAGCCAGCGACAGGGCTTCGCCGCCGAACGTGGTAAAGAAGAAGACTTCTTTTTCGAACAGGGCCATCACGTCCTTGCGCCCGGTAATGGCGGAGATCGGCATGCCGTTCGCCATGGCCTTGGAGAACAGGCTGAGGTCGGCGCGCACGCCGAAGAACTCCTGGGCGCCGCCCAGCGCGCAGCGGAATCCGGTCCACATTTCGTCGAAGATCAGCAGGGCGCCGTATCGGTTGCAGGCCGCTCTGAGCCCGGACAAAAAGCTTCCGTTTTCGCGCTCGAACACGCAGGGTTCGAGGATGACGCAGGCGGTCTCGTCGCCGATGGCGTCGAACACCGAATCGAGATCGTTATAGTTGAAGGTGTGGGTGAGTTCCTGCACACATTCCGGGATGCCGGCGTTGCGATCGGTGACGGCGATATACCAGTCGTGCCAGCCGTGGTAGCCGCAGCACAGCACCCGCTCGCGGCCGGTGTAGGCGCGCGCCAGGCGTACCGCGGCGCTGGTCACGTCGCAGCCGGTTTTGGAAAAGCGCACCGCCTCGGCATTGGGGACGCAGTCCCGCAGCAGTTCCGCCAGTTCCACTTCGAGCGGGTGCATGAGGGAAAAGGTGATGCCGTCTTCCAGCTGGCGGCGGATCGCCTCGTCCACCACGGGATGACAATAACCGAGGATGATGGGACCTATCCCCAGGTTGTAATCCAGGAATTCGTTGCCATCCACATCCCATACCCGCGCACCGCGGCCGCGCCGCAGATATTTGGGCGCCACCCCGTCGGAAAACTGGGTGGGTCCCTTGGCCAGCGTCTGGGTGCCGGCGGGAATCAAAGGCTCGGCGCGCCGCCACAAGGCGTTGGATTCGGTGATGTCGGGGAGATCGGCGTTGAATTCGACTCGGTTGGGCATGGCAATCATTCAAAAAGTGGAAAGTGGGCGGTCGTTCGCGTACCGCGACTCCGTACCCCGTCCGCCGGGGAGGGGATGCGGCCGTGTATGGCGGGCATCGACCGTGCGCAATTCATGCAGGTGGTGGCGGTACCAGTTGACCCCGGCGTAGGCGGCATTGATCGCGGCGATCTCGGGCTCGGTCTCCAGCCAATCGAGAACGTCCCATAGGCCGAATTCGGGATTCGCCGGGTAGAGGGCCTCGTAGACCCGCCGTATGAATGTGTAGTCTTCGGGATAATCCAGGGTCCAGCGGTGGGACAGCGAAAAATCGCGCAGCGGGGCGCCCTTGCCGTCGCTTTCCCAGACGACGTTCGCCAGCCGGAACCGTTCTCCGCGCTCCCAGATGAAGGGCGTGGTGTGCTCCCGCTCCATGGGCAGGTGCGCCTCGCGCCAGGCCGTCTCCAGCGCCGCCATGCTCATGACTTCCACGTCGTTGCCGTCCGGAAACGAGGCCGGATGCAGGTTGCCGGCGTAATCGCAATCCCCCCGGGAAAAGCGTTCCAGAACCCGGTCCACCACGACGGGATCGATCAGCGGGCAGTCCGACGGGATTTTCGCGACGGCGTCCGCGCCGAAGACGAGTCCCGCCGCGTAGTGCCGATCCAGCAGATCGGCCGGATGGCCCCGAAACACCTCCGTTCTGAGTCTTCGGCACAGTTCGACGATGGGATCGTCCGCGCCGTCCGTAGTCGTCGCGACCACGATCAGGACCGGGCTGCGCACTCGCGCCAGGCGCTCCAGCATCAGCTCCAGGAGCGGTTTGCCGCAAGCTTCCAGCAATACCTTGCCCGGCAGACGGCTGGAACCCATGCGTGCCTGTACGACCAGAATAATCCGGCCCCTCATCCCAGCTTCTCCCGTTTCGTCACGGTTCCGGGCGATAGCCGGAAAATCCGGCGGCGAAACGGTAGCGTCCGCCTCGGGTAGTGAGCGGCACCCGGCTCGAACAGCCGCAGGCACTCTTGCGCGATGTTTTGCGCCGAGGTACCGCCGTTCTGCAGGGGCAGAAGCCGGTTTAACTGCTCTGCCGGCAAGTCGGAATGAATTTCCTTGCCCAGCGCCGCCGCGACGTACACCACCGACGAGTAACGGGTAACCAGGGCCTCGCAGTTGGCGATCATGTGATCCGTGTTCCCGTCGCTGAAATACAGCGCGCCGGGAGCATGACGTTCTGCCTCCAGGGACGCCCTTTGCGGGTCCTCGTTGGGATGGAACTTGAAAATGAGCGGGCGGCCGTCGGCGATGCGCTTCGCCTTTTCGATGAATTTGCGGCGGTTCTCGTACTTGAAGGTTTCCCGCATGTCGGAGGTCGCGACCAGCACGTAATTCCGATGGGGAAAGTCGTTGTCCAGGAACGATTCGCAATGGTCGAAGTTCGGGATGCCGGTCACTCGGACCTTCTCCGGCCTGACGCCCTTGCGGACGAACAAGTCGCGGTAGCCCTCCGAGGCCACGCAGAAGATGTCGTACAGGTCGGACAGGCCGGTGGTGGAGGTTTGCGCGATCCAGCGGGGGAGGCGCAGGGTCCTGACCAGGTGAAAGGCGAAATTCTCGGGGTCGGTCATGCCTTCCTGCACCAGTACCAGCTTGCTGCCGCGGATGCGCCGGGGCACGATCAGATCGCTGCAGGTCACCACCAGGTCGTACCGCCGGCTGCGGCCCTCGGGATCCAGCGCGACGCCCTGTTCGGTCAGGTATTGCATGGTCTTTTCGAGGAACCGCCCGCCGAGCACGGTGAAATCGAGGGCGCCGGAGCGCTGGACCAGTCTGCCGAGCCCATCGCAGAAATAAGGCGTGAAATAGGCTGCGAATTGCGGCAGATGCCGAGAAATTTGGTGCATCATCCTGGTTTGATTCAAGGAGCCGCAAACGAATAATGCCTTCATGGGGTTCTCGATATCGCTTTTTGGTCTTGGATATGCCGAGGCTTTATGGGCCGATTCGCTCGGTCGACCGGAAATTGACAGATGACCGGGCGTTGCGGCTTTCACGTTATTCGCCGCCATTTAATACGCCGGTCATATTTAAAGTGAGTGACGATTGCATGACGATCTGGTTTCAAATCGCCGTTTTGCGGCTCCGGCATCCGGAGCGTTTTCATCTCGCTTGCACGGCAGGACGGGCTTGGCGGAGGTTGTTGGCGCTTTCGGTCAGGGGGGCGACCACGCTTTCGTAGGCCGGCGATCCTTTGCCGACGAAGACGCTTGATTGGGCTGTGACGTCGGGAAGGGTGGCTTCGGCGCTCCCGAAGACGCCGTTTGCGATTGGGAAGGATTCCCGATCTACAGGGTGCACGGTTGTAGGTCGGCAATCCCTTGCCGACAAAGACGCTCGATCGGGGTGCGGCGTCGGGAAAGGATTTCCGACCTGTAAGCCGTAAAGGAAATGAAAAAGCCCTCTCCCACTGGAAGAGGATTGGGTGAGGGCAATCTAGATCAATCAGACGCCCAGGCACCCTCTCGCAATTGGAGTCTTAATGGAGCTGTCTTAATTGATCCGCACCGTCAGCCGGTTGTTTCCATCGGCCAGCCTTTCCGAAACGGCAGTCATGGGTATCTCGGCGGAACCGAGGCGGTAAGGGTTGGTCCCGCGGGTAAAGGGTAGATCGGTACCGTTGAGGGTCACCAGGGTCGGACCGCAGCCGGAACGGTCGACGCGGTAGACCACTTCGATCGGCCGGCCCAGGAGCTGCGTCTCGATCCGCAGTCCATCCAGGCTTTTCGGCATCACCGGATCGATCACCAAGCGATGCGCCTCCCGGCGCAGGCCCAGGAAACCTCTAAGAATCAAGCTCAGGCCGATGCCGGCGCCGCTGGAATAAACTCGCCAGCCGCCTTCGAGGGGAATCTCGCCGCACAACACCCGGTCGTACTCGGTCCCGGCCTGATAACGGTCGGCAAAGACCGCGTCCGAGCTCGAGTAATAGCAGTTGGACTGCCGCAGGGTGGCGGCGGGAACCAGCGCACGAAGGCCGATGGGATTGACTTTGCACAGGGCTTCGAAAAAACCTTCCGCATCGCCGTAGCGGGCCAGAGCCTCGGCATAACGCAGATGGGCATGGGTGTACATGAGACCGATTTCGCGGCCGAAGAAGCTGCTGCTCTCGGCGCGCTGGAAAATCCTTTGCGGGCCTCCGCGGTAGGCCATGGGCCGGTCGAACAGGCGGGCGCCGTCGGGCGCCAGGAGATGTTCCCGTATGCAGGCGAGGTGGGTTTCCGCCTGGGCCGGTGTCAGCATGCCGTTGATGATGGCGTGAATCATCGGCAGCAGGCTGTAGGACAGGCTGGTGGTCCGATCGCGCGGGTGGAGGAGATAATCGACGCTCCCGTCGTTCCTGAAATAAGCGAAACCGGCGAGAAGACCGTCGACCAGCAAAAGGCGCTGAAAATCCGCGAGGACATTCTCGGCCATCGTGTCGAAGTCCGCCGCGCGCTCGCTCCGGCCCAGGCGGCGCAAGGCCTGCGCGAGGGTGGTCAGGGTCTGGTAATGCAGGGTGACGGTCCAGGCGCTGCACAGCCGTTCGCGCATGCGTGAGTCCACCGGTTGCAGGGCGTCGTTCCAGTCCCCGTGGCCGTAGGCGGCGAGCCGCGTGCCCGGTATCGTCCGCGCCGAGATGACCGCGAGCGCTCGCTCCACGTGCTGCCACAGCGCCGTCCATTCGGCCCGGCCGTCGCCTTCGGGATGGAAGAAAGGCACCGGTTCCTCCAGCAATGAAGCGTTCTCGGTGGCGGAAAGATACTGGGCCAGGGCTAGGATGGGCCAGAACACGATATCGCCGTGAGAATCGGCGGGCCGGATATTTCTTTCGCGGTCGAAGAACATGAACCACTGCGGCCAGTCGCCGTCGGCGTTCTGGGCCTTGAACACGCGGATCAGAAGGTCGCGCAGGGGCTCGAAGCGGCCCAGTGCCAGCAGCATTTCCAGGGGGCCCTGGGTCACGTCGCGGGTACCCCAGCCGCCGCCGGAATACTGTTCCAGCCCGCGGGGGCTGAGGTAGTGGACAAGCGCGTTGTGAGCGAACCAGGGCAGAATGTCGGCGAGCCGCGCCGCCTGGCCGGCCAGGGGGCTGCCGACGGGCGGCGCTATGCGCACTGCGGCAACCGCTTCCGTCCAGTACCGGTCGGCGTCGGTTTTTCCCCCGGCGGTTTCGGCCGCGCCAATCAGACGGCCGGTGATGCGGAAACCGATCTCCGTAGCGGGCGCCGTGACCAGGCACAGGAACGGCTGATTGCGGGAACGGCCATCGGCGAACAGCAGCTCGTCTCCGCCCACCCGCTCCAGGTCCGTGCCGGGGAGCGCATCGATACGGAATCCGCCATCCGGAAAGCGCCGGCCGACATCGCTTTCGCCAATCGGGTGGACGAACACGCCCTGCTCGTCCCGTTCATACCGCACCGGTATAGCCTCGGCGCCGTCGTCGCCGTTCACCGCGACATGGCTGGAAACCAGGCAGCGCACGGGCTCACCGGACAGCACCGCGACCGCCAGATTCAGCTCGTGCCGGTCGGTGAGGGCCAGGCTTCGCACTTCGATCAGCCCGTCATCGTGCTTGTAAATCCAGCGGCAGCCCTCGGGGCTGATCTCGAAAGCAGAGGGAACATCGAGCAAACGCCAGGCTCCGGCCATTTCCACGAAGATGCGCTGCCCGTGGGATCGAAACAGGCTCAGATAAGTGTGCGTGGTGGACAGAAAGCGGTTGATCGACACATGTCCCTGGGTCACCATCGAGTGGAACACGCCGGCCATCCAGACGGTGGACGTCAGGCCGGCCTCGTCGGGGGTCAGCCCGCTGCCGGTCCGGAGGATATGGCCATGGGGCCGCAGCACCTTCAGTTCCTTGGCTTTCAATACCACGTGCAGGCGGCAGCCGGCGAAAAAGGACAGCAGCGCCCCGTCGACAATTTCTTCCTCGCGGCGCTCGGAGCCGAACAGATCTGCAAGATCGGCTTCGGTCAGTTCCAGCGCGTCGAGCAGAGCTGCGTTGCTAAAAAGCGTTGCCGATCGAACCCCCTCTCCCGCCGGGAGAGGGCTGGGGTGATGGGGATAAATGGCTTCCGGAAGGCTCAGGATCTGATCGACACAAATCAGATCGGCGTCGGAAGTCGCGGCCGGATGGTCTTCCCGGAATCCGCCGAAAAAACCGAGCATTTCCGCGGCGCCGGGTTCCAGCCGCAAGGAAGCATCCTGAATCGCCGCCATGGCATGCTCGTGCTGGCGGCGGCAGCCGGGCAAAGCCTCGGCCGGTCCCCCCGGCAGCAAACCGGCGCGGGTGGCGAGGCCGTGGACCTGTAGGGCATCGGTGGCGTAGCTCACGCCGCGCCGCAGCGATCCGACGATTGTCCAGGGATTCCGCCCGCCCATGGGCAGATTCTGGCGCGAGGCCAGGACGATGCCGCGCTCGGGATGGATCAGGGGCGAGTGGTCCAGGTATTGACTGACGTAATATTCGTTGAGCCTCACCGCGCCGTAATGGGCCAGTGCCAGGTCCTGGGTGTGGATAAGCTCCACCGTTCGCGGTGCACGGCCCGTATTCTCCAGCCGGACATGCCAAAACCAGGCGGGCGCGGATTCGGCGAGAACCAGGGCGACGGTGAACCGGATGTCCCGCCATGCGCCGCTCGCCACCAGACCTCGCCGGTCGTGGCGAAACGCGGCGGGGCTGCGCGGGCCGAGCAGCGGAACGGTCTCGACCGTCTCTCCGGACGAACGCAGATAGAGATTGGCGGGGCCGCCCTCCAGCTCGTTACCTAAAAAGAGGTTGACGAGAATATCCTTGTGATCCATGCGCCGGATCGAACCGTTGGCATTCATTTGCACGGAAAGGCCGGACGGGCTTTCGAGACGGCTGGATTCCATCGGGGAAGGAGAGGGGGGATTCGTCATGAGCGAGCACCTTAATCGTATTTATCCGGTCCGGACGGCCGCAGCACAATCCGATTCGACGGACTTCACAAGACTACCGGTTCGTCCTTCCCTGAGACATTGGTAATTTTGCGAGTTCACCGGTGGAGAAGGGTGTCTAATTTAGCAGAACTTTATTCTTTCCTGGATGCGCGAGCCGGCGGTTCCGAAGGAGCGACTCATTGCCCGTGGATTCTTCCCGCAATGGCGTGAATATTCGGGAATGTTGGATATGGACGATATGTCCACCCTTGTATGATCCGTCAATAAGGCATTCATTTTTGTAGGGTGGGTTAGGCCGGCGGCCGTAACCCACTGAGCGACTATATCGAGCGGAGACGAGGGGCCTGTCCTGAGCCTGTCGAAGGGCTAACCCGCCACCGATGGGTTTCGCTTCGCTCTACCCATCCTACGATGAATGTTCACTCGAATGCCGAATGGCATAACAACCGACCGAGGAGCGCGCGTGAATCAGAATCCCCAGCCCATTGCCGTAGTCAATGCCGGTTCCGCCACATTGAAGTTTTCCCTCCTGGACGGCGAGGAAACCGTCCTGGCGGCACTGGTCGACCGGCTCGGCGTGGCCCGGGCTAATGGCTCCTCGGCGAAAATCCGCGAGAATGGACGCGTAACATTCGAAGGCCCCATTCCGGCGGGCAACCATGCCGATGCGCTGATCTGGCTATTCGATTGGCTGGCGCGGGAGCGGCCCGGTCTCCGGCCCGTGGCCGTGGGACATCGGGTGGTGCACGGGGGCGACACATTGATCGCGCCGGTGCGGATAACGCCGGAGGTGATCGACTGTATCGACGCTCTGTCGTCTCTGGCACCTCTGCACCAGCCGCACAACCTGGCGCCGATACGCTGGATCGCCGGGCGACTGCCGGAGCTGCCCCAAGTTGCCTGCTTCGATACCGCTTTCCATGCCACCCAATCGCGGATCGAACGCATGTTCGCGCTGCCCGGGGAATACCTGGAGCGGGGAATACGCCGCTACGGCTTCCACGGCCTGTCCTACGAATACATCGCCTCATGTCTGCCGGAGATCGACCGTAACGCGGCGGCCGGCCGCACCGTGGCCTGCCATCTGGGCAACGGCGCCAGCCTCTGCGCCATGCGGAATGGCCGCAGCGTCGCGACCACCATGTCGTTCACCGCCCTGGACGGCATTCCGATGGGCACCCGTTCCGGCGCCATCGATCCGGGCGTGCTGTTGCATCTATTGGATCAGGAAGGGATGTCGGTGGCAGCCCTGTCGAATCTCCTCTACCAGCGTTCCGGGCTCCTCGGGCTATCCGGCCTCAGTTCGGACATGCGCGATCTCCTGGAGAGTTCCTCGCCCGATGCGGCCGTCGCCGTGGAATATTTCTGTTACCGCATCGCCCGCGAACTGGGATCGCTGACGGCCGCACTGGGCGGACTGGACGCTCTGGTGTTCACCGGGGGCATCGGCGAGCACGCCGCGCCGGTGCGGGCGCGCATCTGCGAGCTGTCGGACTGGCTGGGCATCGCCATCGATCCCGATGCCAATGCGCGCGGCCGGACCGTCTTGAACCGGGACGATAGCCGGGTGCGGGTGCTTGTCGTTCCCACCAACGAGGAACGGATGATTGCGCGGCACGTGCGGCAGGTTCTGCAGATCTGATCGAGACCTCGAAAATCCGTTGGGGGAGTTCTGATTACAGATCCATACTCTACGCCCGGGCGCCGGCCGATCACAGGAGACTGGCGCCCGTTTGAGGCAAAATTCCATCTTAAGCCGCGGCCAACGCACCAGGACAACGACCGAAAGAGGGGAATGCTGCCCTATGGATAACGGCCTAATCACCGCGCAACCACATATCCTCCAGGATCTACCGGAGGAACGGCCGGAAAAAACGAATACCTCGGTCAATTCAGAGGGAGGCTAATAGTCATCAGCCAATATCCGGCTGTCATTCCGGCAACCCTGCTCTTCGCAGACCCTCCGTGATAGAAGTCGTAAGCGTCGAGGCTTTCAGTCGGCTTTAGCCTCGCTCGTTCGATCTCTGCTCGCTCCAGCTGTGGCGCTATCGAGCCAACGACACTCGCGGTTATCTGATCCTGAAACTCAAAGATGTCTTCGAGGTGACCTTCGAATCGGTCTGCCCACACATGTACCCCGGTTGTTGCATCGATGAGCTGCCCAGTGATGCGCACACGGGTCGCGGCTTTGCGTACGCTGCCTTCCAGCACGTAGCGCACGCCCAACTCACGCCCCACCTGCTTCACATCCACAATCCGCCCCTTATAGGTGAAGCTTGAATTGCGCGCGATGACGAAAAGCCAGCGAATCCGCGACAATGCAGCGGTGATGTCCTCGACTACACCGTCGGCAAAGTACTCCTGTTCGGGATCGCCGCTCAGATTATGGAACGGCAAGGCAGCGATGGACGGCTTGTCCGGAAAGGCCAGCGAACGCGCGGGTGTTTCATTTAAATTGGCCGGTTCCGTCCTCGGGGAACCGACATTTGACGATTCTGTTTCCTTGACCTCCCCAATGAACCGGAGTCCTTTGCGGGCGACTGTTCGGATCAGGCGTTGATCCGCGCCGTTGTCACTGACCGCCTTACGTACGGCATTGATATGACTGGTCAAGGTCGATTCTGAGACGATCCGCCCACTCCAAACTGCATGTAGCAATTCATCCTTACTGACCCGGTGCGTGACAAGCCGCGCCGTTCAGGGCGGGGAAGGATAGCGCGGACGGCGGAGCCGTCCTTGTCTTTGGGTTTCAGTGTGGGGTTTGCTGCTGCTCGATGTACTGGCGCACGATGGAAATCGGCGCGCCGCCGCAGCTTGAAGCGAAATAGGACGGCGACCACAGCACGCCTTTCCAGTAGCGCTTCTGGATGTCGGGCCGTTCCTTCCGCAGCAGGCGACTGGAGACGCCTTTGAGGCTGTTCACGAGATTGGAGACAGCCGCCTTGGGCGGGTATTCCACAAGCAGGTGAACGTGATCGTCCTCGCCGTCCATCTCGATCAGTTGCGCCTCGAAGTCGGCGCAGACCTTGGCGAAGATCGTGCGCAGCCGGTTGATGGCGTCGCCATCGAATACCCTGCGGCGATATTTCGCCACAAAGACCAAGTGGACGTGCATTTTGAAAACGCAGTGCCGTCCATGCCTTATATCGTTGTCATTGTTCATAGACCAAACTATACTATGCGCATGCAACGCCTCAAAGCCTTCAAATTCGAACTACGCCCGACCGGCGAGCAGCAGCGCCGGATGCGCCGCTTCGCCGGCTCGTGCCGGTTCGTCTACAACAAGGCGCTGGCGTTGCAGAAAGAGCGCTACGAGCGCGGAGAGAAGAAGCTGGGCTACGCCGGGCTATGCAAGCTGCTCACCGAGTGGCGCAACAGCGATGAAACGGCGTGGTTGGCGGATGCGCCAGTGCATCCGCTGCAACAGACTCTCAAGGATTTGGAGCGGGCCTACAGCAACTTCTTCGCCAAGCGGGCCGACTTTCCACGTTTCAAGAAGAAAGGCCAGCGCGACAGCTTCCGCTACCCCGACCCGAAACAGATCAAGCTCGATCAGGGCAACAGTCGCATCTTCCTGCCCAAGCTCGGCCGGCTGCGCTATCGCAATAGCCGGGATGTGCTGGGTACGGTGAAGAACGTCACCGTCAGCCTGTCGGGCGGTAAGTGGTTCGTGTCGATCCAGACCGAGCGCGAGGTCGAGCAGCCCATCCCGCAGGGTGGCGCGGTCGGCATCGACATGGGGCTGGCCCGGTTCGCCACGCTCTCGGATGGCACGTTCTACGCGCCGCTCAACAGCTTCAAGCGGCATGAGACACGCTTGCGCAAGGCACAGCAAGCCCTCTCCCGCAAAGTGAAGTTCAGCAACAACCGGAAGAAGGCGAAAGCCCGCGTCCAGCGCATTCATTCCCGCATCGGCAACGCCCGCCGCGACTTCCTGCACAAGACCTCGACCGCGATCAGCCAAAACCACGCGATGGTGTGTATCGAGGATTTGCAGGTACGGAACATGTCCAGGTCAGCGGCAGGTACTACCGAACAACCGGGACGAAACGTTCGGGCCAAGTCCGGCCTGAACAAGTCCATCCTCGATCAAGGCCGGTTCGAGTTCCGCCGCCAACTGGATTACAAGCTGGCGTGGCAAGGCGGCTGGCTAGTTGCAGTGCCGCCACAGAACACGAGCCGTACCTGTCCGTGCTGCGGCCATGTGTCTGCCGACAACCGGCAGACGCAAGCCCGATTTGCGTGTGTGGAATGTGGCTTCGAGGAAAACGCCGAGGTGGTCGGCGCGATCAATGTGCTAAGGGCGGGACACGCCCGGTTCGCCTGTGAAGTGAGCGATGCAGTAGGGTCGCCAGCAGCAGGAACCCACCGAAGCGACTCAGGGGCGGCTCAATGCCGCCCCTGAGCGCCGTAGGAATCTCCGGCCTTCAGGCCGAGGAGGATGTCAAATTGGCTTGAGAAGAGTTCACGTGTCTCGCCCTCCACCGTCGGAATCGGCCCGATCGCACCTGTTTTTCCGTCTGCTCGGCTGGCGCTTGCGCCATTACGCCGACGCAACCCTGAAGCTTTTGCTCCGCCGCTGGCAGTCTGTGCTCTTTGTGCTTTTAGTCGTTTCGCCGGCTGCCACGCCACTTGCCGCACAAATCGATGCTGTCGGGACGCCGATACGCAAGATCGTGGAAGGCGGCAGTCCAGCTTACGCGCTGACCGCCTGGCTGATCCTGTCACTGCTTGCCATCGCCTGGGCGGCCGTGCAAGCCGATGCCTTGCGAGGAGGCGCACCCTGGCGATATCTGCGCACGCTGCCTAGGCTATCTCGTTTCGAGACCGGGCTTGACCTGACGTTGCTGCTGATCGTCGATCTTCCCCTGCTATTGCCCTTCGCCGCCTACGGAATCTCTCTGCTCGGATCCGCCCGTAGTGGTGGTTCGGAGCATGGATTGTTGGCCTTGGCCCTCGGTATCCAATGGCCCATCGTGCAGCAGCTCGTACTGCGTGGTTCGTGGGCCGCATTGCTCGTTGCAGCCAGTGCGCTGATGGCCATGCTGGCTTTGTGCGTCGACGGGGCGCGCGAATTTGCCCTTGTCCTGCTCACGGGCTGACCGATCGCGGCGTTCCGTCTGCGCAGGCGTTTGACGGGAGTGATGAAGACCGGATCTTGACGGATCGGAAGCAGAATCGGCCAGTATCGGCACCCTGTGTTAAACCTTGCGGCCATGGACGCGCTGGCATTGATGCAATGGAGCCGGTTGCCGGCCCGAGCGGCCCTGCTGGCTTATGCGGGCAGCCTGGGCTGGTTCGGAACCGGCTGGGAGGCGATCGGATTTCAACCGCAGGTGGCGGTAGCCCTGCTGCTGGCGGGATTCGTTCCGCTGATATTTCATGTGGCCGGACTGGCGTTGCTCCTGGGTGCCGAGCGCGCGCCCATGCGCCCCCTGCTGGCATCGTTGGGGATAAGAACAGCCGCCACGTTCATGGCCGACCTGCTGGTATTGGTAGCGGCGTTCTGTCTGCTCGCGCTCCGGCCTGTCGCTACGCTTTACCCGCTCGCGGGTTCTTGCACCTTCCTGATACTACCCTTGGGAAGCACGGCGGTCGCCGTGACGCTCGCTCTTTACGCGACGACCGACGCAACGCGGTTCTGGCCCAAGCTGGTCACCGCAGCAGCGTTTTGGCTGGCGGCATGGCGGGTGGTCATGGCTCATTGACGGGTTGTCGGCTCGGGATCTGATTCGGGCTGGTAGACCTTCATATCGGTATTCTCGAAGTCAGTTTTCGCCGCGGGTCAGGGCATGATTCCATCCGTGCTCATCTTGAGCGTGCCGGCACCGCGGAGAGCGGCAAAGCGGCTCGCGGCCTTGTTGATCGCGGCGGGGACGGGGCGTACCTGTCCTTCTTCCATTACCTTGAAACCCGTCGTACTGCCAGTCCGAAAAGCGTGGCTCCGTCCGGTTGCCGCCGGGCGTGAGTGAATGCGCCATTTTTCTTCCTCGACTCGTTATGAATGACAGCTTCACGCGCCGCTCTTTTGCCAAGTCGGCGACCAATGCTTTAACCTCGGGTCTGTACTTCTACGTATGCGGGTCCTGTTGACGTTCTACTTTGTGGCCACGCCCTGCTCATTTACGGGGTGGAGTCCATAGACCCGGATCGTTTGTTCTTAAGCGCTTCGAAGATTGGAGAAAAAAGTGACTGAAACCCTCTCCTGGAATACGCCGATGCTGGTCTCGGCCATCATCATGATTTTGACGTTCGTTGGCATCTTCACGGAAGGTGTTCATGGTTTTCACCGGACCAAATTCGCTATGGCCGGGGCAGGTATCATGATACTGCTGGGCCAGTATTTCGGTTTTTACAGCCCACGCCAGGCGGTCGAATCTATCGATTGGAACGTCGTTTTCCTGCTCGGCGCAATGATGACCATCGTCGGCATCATGATTCCCACCGGCGGATTTCAAGCCATCGCCTACCGCATCGCCGACATAAGCAAGGGCAAGCAGTTCATGCTGCTCGCGTTGATGGGGACGGCGGTGACGGTGCTCTCCCTGCTGCTCGACAACGTTACCACCGTGGTCATTTTCGGCCCCCTCATCGTGCTCATCTGCCAAGCCCTTCGGGTGAGTCCGATTCCGTATCTCCTGGGCGCCGCGCTTCTGTCCGATACGGGCGGCGTAGCCACCCTGGTAGGGGATCCGCCCAATCTGATGATCGGTTCAGCCGCTCATATCGATTTCAACACCTTCTTCATCAAGATGGGACCCCTGGTGCTGGTGGCCTGGCTGGCCATACTCGCGGCTCTCAAAGTGCTGTTCCGAGAGGAAATCGCCGTCCCGGCGCAAACGCCGGACTTCACTCCGCAAGAGCACATCAAGGACAAACGCACCTGGTATGCGGCGCTCGGCGTGTTGGCCATGATGGTGGTCCTCTTCATCTTTCACCATGCCCTAAACTGGAATGCATGGTTCGTCGCCGCGCTGGGGCTCACGCTCCTGGTGTTCATCGCTCGTAACGTGGACTTGGACGCTTCGTTTGAGGACGTGGAGTTGAGCCTTTTGATGTTCTTCGTCTCCCTGTTCGTGGTTATCGGCGGTGTCGAAAACAGCCACTTCCTCGAATACGTAGCCCAGTTCATTCAACCGTTCGTGGAGACCGATCTGCTTCTGGCGAGCATCGTTCTGATGTGGTCATCAGCGATTCTGTCGGCAATGATCGATAACATTCCCTTCACAGCAGCCATGGTGCCCATCATCCTGGGCATGGAGACGCAAGGCATCAATGTCGCTCCACTATGGTGGAGCCTGGTCATCGGTGTCGGCATGGGCGGCAACGGCACCCATCTAGGGTCCACAGCCAACGTGTTCATCGTAACCCTATCGGAAAGACTGGCCAAAGACGCCAACGATCCCGCACTGGCCCTCACACCCGGACTGTGGTTCAAAAAGGGAACGCCGGCCATGATCCTGACGCTGATAACGTCGTCGCTGATCCTGTGGTTGTTCTTCGATTTCTTCGCCATGCCGATTCATCCGCATTAGCGGCGGCAATCTCGGGATAACGGCCGGGCGTAACCTGCGACCACTCGCCTGCTTTTGGGGAGAAGTTTCTTGAAATTCGTCGAACTCACCATCAAGCCAACAGCGATAAGAACCGTGAACGGGACGGCAGCGGCTTCTAGGTGAACCGTCGTGGGGCAGGCCAGCATGTCCAGGGTTGGTCCAGGGACGGACCGATGCCGCGCCGTGTTCAGTCAGCGGGGCAGGTTTTTGTTATTGGTTCTTTCAGGTAAGCCGGTTCACCATGCCCATTGAATTTCCTATCCTCTTTACCAGGATTTGTAAGGCAAGAATTTACCATTCATGGTGATGACGACGCGATCACCGGCAGGGTTTTCTTCTTTGTCAACCGTCATGCTGAAATCTATTGCGCTCATGATACCGTCTCCGAACTTTTCATGAACGATTTCCTTCAAGGTTTCTCCGTAAACACCGACGATTTCATAAAGCCGATAAATAAGCGGGTCTTGGGGTATTTCGAAAGACCATTGTTTGTAAGGAAACATTTCCAAGGCGGTTTGAACTTCGATAGGCAGATCCAGAATGGCGCATAGCTTTTCGGCGATGTCGTGTTTCATGCTGTTCATGCCGAGACAAGCCGAGGCCAGCCAAACTTCATTGACGCCGATCTGTTCGGCAATCGCGGTCCAAGTGAGTTGTTTTTTGACTTTTGCAGTAATAATGCGGTCCGTCATTTGTTCTTTGGTCAACTGGGAATCGGATTTGCAGGAGGACGGGGTTTGTGTCGGTGTCGTTTTCATTTCAGATGCCTCTATTTGTCAGCTTAAACAATAAGAAAAAAACGATCATTGTCAGAATGAGTGAAACGCTCTTCCAGAAAATCACTGGATTACGTTCGATAAGCGGAGGACGGGTCTTATTCAAAAACGTTTGGTTCGGGTGGCGTAGATCATAGATGAACTCGGATAAGTCCTCGTAACGCCGATAAGGGTTCGGATGTACTGCTTTCCTGAGCACATCATCGATCCAGGCAGGAATTTCCCTTTCGTCATGGAGTATGGAGCGATAGGTTAACTTCTTTTGTGCGGCTCTGGTCATGGCTTTGGGGACCTCGGTGCCGTAAGGGAGTTCCCCCGACAACATTTGATACGCGATAACGCCTAAAGAAAACATATCCGAGTACGTTGTCCCGCTTTCGCCTAGAAAATATTCCGGGGCTGTATATTGTGCGGTGCCCAGTAGATGGCTTCGTGCAATAGGTGTTGTAATCTCCATCAGGCCGGCAACTTGCGTCGAACCGAAATCAATAATCTTCACCGTGCCGGTGTTGTCGATCATGACATTGTCAGGTCTCAGGTCCTGATGCAGCATTTCGAGCCGGTGAAAAGCGCGTAATCCTTTGGCGATTTGTTCAACGATGCCGCGCACGGTTTCCAGGTCCGGCTTCGGGTTGTCGATCATCCACTGTGTCAATGTCCGGCCATCAATAAATTCGGTGACGATATAGAGATAGCCGCGTTTCCGTGTTTGCGCGCAGGGCTTCAGTACATACGCACTATTGATACGCCGGGCAATCCACTCTTCCATCAAGAATCTATCCAAATAAGCCTGATCATCCCGAAGATCGATTGATGGCGTTTTGATGGCGACCGGCGTGCCGGTTTCATTATCAACCGCCAGATAAACGTGGCTGCGACTGCTGGCATGCACCTCCCTGACAATTTTGTAGCCATCAAAAACCATTCTGGCTTCCAGGATCGGCGGGAACGGCAGTTCGGTTGACTGCTGACAAACCTCATCCGCGTCCTGCCCGGGCAAGTTTGATATCGCGACGACCTGAACCGTGAGATTATCCGGACTGCCTTGCCGATAGGCCTCGTCCACGATCGCCTTCGCAGCGACGTCCAGATCGTTCCCATGCTCTTTAATGGTATTGATGATGAAATGAGGGCTGGCATATTCGTAAACGCCGTCTGTCAGGAGTAGAAAAATATCGCCTTCTTCTACTCGCAGCGCTTGATAATCAATTTCGAGTTGGGGGTTGATGCCTAGCGCCCGACCAAGATAGCTTTGATCCCGCGACACCCAAAATCGATGATCATTGGTCAATTGCTCCAGACCGTTATCACGAAATCGGTAGATGCGCGCATCGCCCACGTGAAAAATATGTGCGGTGGTTGACTTGATCACCATGCCGCTTAAGGTGCACACATAACCTCTGTCTTTATCGTAACGATACTGGCTTTGCCGGGTCTGCGAATGTAACCAGGAGTTAATCGCAGTCAAAACCCGCTGTGCTGACTTCCTGACCGACCAAGCGTCTGAAGTGCAGAAATAATCCTCAAGAAAACTCCTGACAGCGGCTTCGCTGGCAATCTGGCTCACAGCGCTACTGCTGATCCCGTCCGCCAGGGCAATCGCAACTCCCTTGGAACTCAACTGGGGTTCTTTGGGTATGCAAGTACCGTAAAAATCCTGGTTGGCTTCTTTACGGCCCTTATCGGAGTATTGGCCCACGGAGATTTTTAGTTGGCTGGGCATTTGGGTTTTTATCGAACCGGGCTGGTCAGGCTTTAAAGCGACTCGCTTCGTGCTTGCCGAAGGCCACAGGGCTTTGACAAGCTCGGCATAAACGCACTCTCACGCAGCAATGGGCCGGATCAGGCAGATTGAGGGAGCTTCAACCGCGTGGAGATAGTTGAAGCTCTTTCATCGCAATCTATTTGCCGATCCCATCGGCAACTCTTGGGCATTGGAGGTCGCTCGTCAGGCTGCTCGTCCTACTGAGACAGACCCCTTGCTGACCCGTTGGGGTGCCGTTTTTACATGCGTGGAATACAAGGTCAGCCCGGTAAACGCAAGCCCGCCAACCAGATTTCCCAAAACGGTCGGAATTTCATTCCAGAATAGATAATCGAGGATCGAAAACTTCCCGCCCATGATCAAACCCGAGGGAAACAAAAACATATTGACGATCGAATGCTCGAAGGTCATAGCAAAGAAGAGCATGATCGGCATCCACATGGCGATCACCTTACCGCTCACCGAAGTGGAAATCATCGCGCCGACTACGCCGGTAGAGACCATCCAGTTGCAAAGCATGCCTCTGATAAAGAGCGTCAGCATGCCTGCCGCGCCATACTTTGCGTAACCTAGCGTACGCGCTTCCCCGATACCGGCAATCTTTTGACCTACTTCATTGGGTTCCGTCGAGAAACCGAACGTGAAAACGATCGACATCATCACCGCCACGGTAAACGCCCCCAAGAAATTGCCGATGAAGACCAATGCCCAGTTTCTCAAGATACCGCCAATCGTCACCCCGGGGCGTTTATCGAGCCATGCAAGCGGTGTCAAAACAAACACCCCGGTCAATAGATCGAAGCCCAACAAATACAGCATGGAAAAACCGACGGGAAACAACATGGCGCCAACGAGCGGAGAGCCCGTCTGTACGGTCATTGAAACCGCAAAAACAGCGGCCAATGCCAGGATGGCACCGGCCATATAAGCTCTAATCACCGTATCCCTGGTTGACATGAAGACTTTTGATTCACCTGCATCCACCATTTTCGTGACAAATTCCGACGGGACTAAATACGACATAAGTTTCTCCTCTAGCTCGATTTTTAGTAGGTCGTGCAACGAAGAATCACCGAGGCAAAAAAAAAGCGCGATAACCCAAAAAGGGTTAAAGCGCCGTTGCTTTATAAACCTCAACTTGCGATAAGCGTATTTTGTGCCAACTTTTGTTCTATTGACTAAGTCGTTGATGGAGAATGACAGTTACCTTGTTTTGCGCAACCGGGAATAGAACGAAAAAATATCGCGTGAACTAATGTGGTGCATGATGGCACAGCGGTGCGCACGAGGTCTGTTTCTCACGCTCTGAAATACCCTGCATAAAACGAGGTTTTACCGGGAAGGGGCGGATCTGTAGATCAATCATCCGGGGCAAACTTGAAAGACCAGGATGCATTCCGGTGCCGTCGCTTCGAGTGGAAACAGCGAGGTTCGGAATGGACCGAAGGCGCCAATTCGATCAAGGTTACTTAAGCGGAAAGCGCGCTTCCATCTGCACCGGCTGCAGAAACGTCCCGACCGCATCCGGCGCTATTTCAAACACCCGAACATAATCTATGCGGCAGCGGCCGGATGATTCTGATTTACAGCAAATTTAAATTTTTGCGATTACTTGAGGTCGAAAGGTGAACATTACCTTGGAGTCGTGTCATGAAAGCGTACTCACTCGATCTGAGAATGCGGATGTTCAGCTACGCCCTGACGCACAGCGTGCGTAAGACGGCCGCGCTGTTCCGGGTCAGCCCGAACACCGTTCACGTGCTTAAGAAGCTCTTCATCGAAACCGGCCAATTGGCCCCGAAGCCCAGCCATGCCGGCCGTCCGCGCGCCATCTCCGCCGAGGGCGAACTGTACTTGCAGGCCCTGCTCCGCGAGGAGGTGGACCTCACCCTGGAGGAACTCCGTGAACGCTATGCCGACACCTACGGCGTCACCGTCAGCGTCGGCACGATGTTCAACACCCTCCGGCGTCTCCGGATCACGCGAAAAAAAAGTCCACCTACGATCCCCAGAAGAACCGCCCGGAGCATCAAGCCCAAACCGAGCACTATCACCACGTCGTCGATGCCATCCCCTTCGACCAGCGCCTCTACCTCGATGAAACCGGTGCCCGTCTGAACATGACCTTGCCTTATGGCCGCGCCCCACGGGGTAAACGCGTGATCGACGAACAGCCGGTGTCGCCCGGCGACACCGTGAACACCGTCGCCGTGTTGACCGAGCAAGGCCTGGACGCCCAGTGGTGCTATCAAGGCCCGCTGACCGCGGAACGTTTCGTGGCGTACCTCGACGTCTATGTGCTGCCGCTGTTGCTCGCCGGCAAGACCCTGATTCTCGACCGCCATCCGGTCCACCAGGCGCGCGCCGTCCGGGCGTTTCTGGACCGCCATCACGTCCATTATGTCTACCTGCCGCCGTACTCACCGGAACTCAATCCGAGTGAGGAAGCGTGGTCCAAAGTCAAGCACGTCCTGAAACGCGAGAAGCCACGCACCGTGGACCACCTCCTCGACATCCTGCACCGAGCCACCCAATCCATTACCCCGAATGATGCTCAAGGGTATTTCCAACAGGCCGAGGACTTTCTTTAGTAACCGTCTGAAATTGAAAACGCTGTAACTGCCGGAACAAAAGCGTCTACCGCAATGGCATTTCATTGTGAATCTGGGGGAATGGCATTTTATTGTGAATTTGGGGGTCTTCTAAGCATTGCTTTAAAAGGAGCTGCTCACCGCCATAAATGTTTCGGATGCTTGACTTTTCTTTGTCTACTCGGACAACTAAACAAACGCACGAGAAGCCGTAATTACCATTTGTTCGAACAAATTCCTTCTCGTCGATAGTTGGCATTTTATCCATTGAATCTTCGTCTATAAATCCTGTGCCTTGTATAGAGATTGTCCATGTGCCGGTTCCATCTATCAGCCATAAGTTTGCAGGTGTAGGGTTTACTAGCCAACCACAGCGTTTCTCAGCTGACATGGCGCTGAAAGCCAGCGTGCAAAGCAATCCAAGAATGAGGTATCTCATCCGTATGTTTCCCTAACGTCCGAATCCAGGGGCTGGCGGGAGGTGGCGCGATGCGCCGCCGGAGGCCAGTCCCCTGGAATGAAGGGCTAGCTCAGGAATCGATGCGATGAGGAAGAGAGTCATTCTATTTACCTCCTAGGCGGAAATCTTGCCTCCGATGCTCCACAAAACGGAAGCCGAGCCTTTCCTGTGGGCGATGGACGCTGAATTCATTGGATCGACGAGAGCTTCGATACTTTTGTAGCCGCATAACCTCAAACCCAAATTGGATGACCCTGCTTACAGCTTCCGTTGCGATACCGCGACGCCAGTACCGTGTGGACAATACAAAAAATACTTCCGCTTTTGATGCGTGCTTGTGCCAAGGGTGAAAATGACACTCGCCAATTAGTGTAGCTCGATTTCATGTAAGCGTCCGTGAGGTCGGTCGGCAATAGCGGACGCCAAAGATTAAGCCGCCCACCGGCTCCGACAGAACTGTTGGGCAGAGGCCGCGGGCGACAGATAGCCTGGTCGGGCCTGGCGCCGCCGGCGGTTGTGAAAGATTTCGATCCATCAATGTACAACCAACTTTCGTCAGTCGGAATGTCGGTCGGATCGTTCAACCAGACTTCATTGGGTCCGCACGCCATCGTGAAGACCTGCCCTGAGCGAAGTCGAAGGGTAGGCGGCCGCTTTTTTGACATGAACTTGGTGCAAACGATAGCCGGGTGGAATCCTCGAACCGTCCTCGCGGATATGTGCGGTAAACGTTTTCTTTTCTCGTGGCGGGACTCTCAAATCTGATTTCTCGGAAACCTCCAAAACGAGGTCTTGAGCGTTACTGTTCGTCTTGAAAGTCGCCGTTACGATTGGCTTGATTGATAAATATGTGCCGGTCAAATTTTCAGTCTCAAAGTGAATGGCCGAAGAGCCCAATGATTCGGAGTTAGGCAATGGCAGGGCACGGAGAACGGGAGGTTGCTTTTCTGAGGAGTTTTTGCTGGCCAAGCAAATGAGATCGGGAAGCAGACATGCCAAAGCTTCGAGTAGGCTTATCATCGCCGAGTTGTCCGCAAATGATTTCGACCCTATCAGTTTAGCCAGTTATACAACGCTTTAGCCTAAAACAGAGTTGGTGCAGGCGTGCCGGGAGTTCAAAGCGCTCTGGGACGCGGAGAACCGCATGAATCCCGGCAAGGCGATCGATCCGTATCCGCGCGATGCCAACCTGCGCCTCGGCACCGACTTTCATCCGCCGAAATGGGTTAGGCCGCGAGGCCGTAACCCACCGAGCACCCTTGCGCCTCCTGAAACCCGGCGGGCGCGCGGCGGTGATCGTGCCGGACGGCGTCTTGTTCGGTTTCAGCTAGGCGCACAAGACCTTGCGGCAAATCCGGGTCGAGGAGCAGAAGCTCGAGGGCGTGATTTCTCTCCCCAGCGGCGCCTTCAAGCCGTATGCCGGTGTGTCCACCGCCATTCTGTTGTCCACCAAGACCAATTCCGGCGGCACTGATCACGTGTGGTTCTACGATGTCGCCGCCAACGGCTACGACCTAAGCCTGAACCGCTACAAGGAAGTGGTGCACGAGGAGGTGGAGCATGTGCTGCCGAAGCAGATTCTGGCGGCGATGGCGTCCCGCTGGCTGAGCGGCGCCGGAGCCGGCGGGATTGCGAGAGTTGGTGGACGCGTGATACCGACATGCCCCGGCTGTCCGCCATTCGACTTGGCCCCCGGCTGGCGCGGCTTCGCCGCCTGCCGATTCAGCCCGTCCGACGAGGGCGGCCGGCGCGAATTACGGCTGGTTTTTTCCACCTTCCGTTCCACTTCCGCCAGACGCCTTTCCAAGCCTTCCAACAGATCGAACAATGTCCTGATGAGCGCATCCTTCCCGGCATGGCTCATCTGATTCAGTCCGGCTTGGCTCGGGCGACGGAGCTTCTTCATGCCCGAAGCGTATCAGAGGGAACGGGGGCTGAGCAGTCATGGTTCTTTTATTAATCAGGCCCGTAAATACCCTCCTGGTATTTACGGGCCACCGCCCAGGCCGGTACACGTCCGGCCTTGGCTTACGCGGATTGTCGCCGCGCCGGGGCATCCCTGCCCCGGATTAACCCGGCCTATGTTTATAGGCCGGGTTAATAGGTAAGCCAGATCCCCATAAGGAAGGTGACGAGGCATACTGAAAGGCGCCAGGCCGAAAGAAAATAACCAAAGCCTGATCCGGTTCCAGCCATTGATCGGCAACCCGCCTGAAGCCTGGTTTTTGCCTGATTTGGAGAGTCGAAACTCTCCTTAAATGTGCACCCAGCACCAATGAAAAAGGCCTGCGTTGTCGCAAGCCTTTGAGATGTTTGGCGCCCCGGATACGATTCGAACGTACGACCTTCCCCTTAGGAGGGGGACGCTCTATCCGACTGAGCTACCGGGGCGGAGTGGATTGTTGACGCCCGGACGCACTGCCAAAATTTCCGAGCCATCCCATTATACTTCCCTTTGCCGCAAAATGCGCCGCGTGGCGACGATTAAGCTGCTTCCTCCGGTTTCTTGATCGGAGTGGGGCGTCAAAGGGCTGCCAAGCGCCCCGGTCGTTTTCGGGAATAAATCCGTCGAGGTAATGCTCGGAACTGACGAGCCGGCGATGACGAAGAGGCTGCGCGACGATCCTAGGGTAAGATCCCGCGATTTTCGGCCGTGCCACGTGAAGGGGCGGCTTCTGCTCTTCGTCAAAGTGCCAACTCAAAGCGGCTTTCTGTTCCGGGGCTCCGAAGTCTCAGGCCGGTGCCGCGGATACCGTGTTGCGGCGGCGCCCGCCCAGCAGCGCCATCAGGCCCGAACCCAGCAGCCAGACGGCAGCGGGAACCGGCACCGTTGTCAGCGCAGTGGCGTTGATGCTGGCCGAAGTCCCGTTTCCAGCCGCAACGTTCAATACTAGAGTCCACAACGACGGGGTGAACAGGTAGACGCTTTCTGGCATGCCGCTATCGAACAGGGTTGCCCAGCCGGCGTGGTCGTCCGTCTCAAAGCCCAAGGCGATGGGGCTGCCGTCGAAGGGATTGTAGTCGACCCCGAAGTCGGTCAGATTGGCTTCCCACAACGTAGTCTTGGTATTCACGCCCAAACCGGTAATTTTTCCCTCGATCTCTAGCTCGCCTCCTGTGAAGCGCAGGTTCCTGTCGAATAGTGCCTCCAGGGAGAAGTCGACATTGGTTACCTTGTAGGCCTCGGCGGGGGACAGTTGGAAACGATGCGTTCCGCTCCGTTCGTTTGCCGTGAGTTTCCAGTTGGACCCGCTCCTGGCGAACGTAACCTTTACCGAGTCTTCGAAGTGCGGGAAGCCGGCATCCGGAATGCCCGATATGTTCCAGTCGGGCACTGTCGAGGAAGCCAAAGCGTTCCCCGTGAAGAGAGTGAATAGTAGGGCCATGACCAATAGTGTTCGGCTCATTTTTTGCTTAAGGTAGCGCGTTGTCGCGTTCGCTCCAAATAGGCAATCAACTCCTCCTCGGTGGCCCAGCCACTGAAGTAATGGCACACCATTTCATAGGTAGCCTTGGTTGGGGCGTGGCCGATCCAGAGACTCAGCAGCAAACTGGCGATGACGGCGGCATACACTTGGAACGTAACGCCGTTAGCGGTCTGGCTGAGCAGGTGCCGACAGCCCAGGACACACTTCAGCCAGCGGAAGAACAGCTCCACGGTCCAGCGATATCGATAGGCCACGGCGATCAACTCGGCATCCAGGTCCAAGCGGTTGGTGACCAGGATGAGGGGCTCGACCGTGCCGTCAACGCGGCGGTGGCCGGTGCTGACCCAGACCAGCCGGAACGGCTGCGGCAGGCGTCGCGTGTGATGCGGTGTGCCCAGACGACGCAGTTCCACATCGCGGATGACGCCTGCCGCCCGATCGGTGTCGGCGAGGGGACGCTCCCGACACACCTCGTACGCCACGTTCTCCTGGACCCGGCCGACAAAGCTGCACGCGTGGTCGTGCAAGTCCTGAAACAGGCGATAGTCGGTATAGCCGCGGTCGAAGACATAAAACCCGCCGGGTTGGACGAAGTGCCGCAACTCGGTTCGCTCCGAGCCGGTGCCGGCCGTCACGCGGACGGCGAGGGGATTGGCCTTGAACACCCCGAAGGCCACATGCAGCTTCGCTGCCCGGTGCCGGTCATCCTGCCACAGCGCCCAGGCCATGCGGGGCAGCGCCGGCAACAAGCTCCCGTCGACGGCGACCAACGGCAGCAGCGCCTCCGGTCCGGCGCGAGGCGTTGGGGCCGGCACCCGGCTCGCGAGAGAGGCAATGACCTGTTCCAGCAAGGCGGCATCGAAGACCTGTTGGGCTTCACTGAGCGACCCCAGCGCGGTCCGGTGAATTCCCAGCTGTTGGACCTTGGACAGATCCGTCGTCCGTTGCAGCCCGCGCAGGCTGGTGATCGTCGGATTGAAAAAATACAGCAGCAGCAACAGGGCATACTGATCGTAAAACAGATGCCGATTGCCCGCCCGGTCGCGAACCGTACCGGCCTCATGCAGGTCCGTCAACAGCGAATCCAGTTGGTGCAGATAGTTAAACCCTTGGAGTTGGTCCTTCATCTGAGGACCCCACGGAGCGCTCATTCCAACCTCCTACTCTTAATCAACCCTATCCATGGCTTCGACTCCCGGGGTTCCACATACTCTCAGACAAAAATCGTGCCGAACACTATTGGGCCATGACCGTGACGGGCATGAAAATTCTTGCTGCCATGAGACTGAATGCTCCGATATTGTTGGTTGTGAAGAGGGTGTTTTAACGGCGGCTGGTTCGGACCGGCCGCGTGAAGCCGGTTTGACTCTCTCAAGTCGAGGGCATTTTTATTCGAAAGGCAGCTTTATCCGCTCCAGCCGATGTCTATGCGTTTGGATGTATTGGTGTGTCTGCTTTTTTGTTCTTCCCGTATGACGTCTCGTATCGGTTTTCGCCAATCGGATTGAAGATCGGCGGACTGCGGCGCTGAGCGCTCATGGGGAAATGCAAATTTGGTGCCGTTGTGTAACATTTATGTTGCTTGAGCCTGCTTTGGCCCGGGCGTGTGAAACGCCGCACAAAGGAGTGAAATGGCTCAGGGTTATTGGCGGCGAGACGCCTTCTAAGTACATTCAGGAAAGTCCTACGGCATACGAACCACTCACCGGGAGGACTTGCTGGGGATTCGATTGGATGGGTCGAAACAGGCCTGGGCGACTTGAAGTAAGGCAGCCATGGGTTTTGAGAAGTCAGCAACGTATCACTTCGCACGGAAGTATTCGTAGGTCGGCAATCCTTTGCCGACGCCGCCGCTTGCCCGATGGATTCGTCGGCAAAGGATTGCCGACCTACGCATATTTGTAGGGTGGGTTAGGCCGCCAGGCCGTAACCCACCGAGCAACCTCGGACCTGTCTTGAGCCCAGTCGAAGAGCCTGAGTCTGTCAAAGGCCTGTCCCGAGCGGAAACGAGGGGCTAACCCACCCTCGATGGGTTTCGCTTCGCTTCGCTCTACCCATCCTCGATGAATGTTCACTTGAATGCTGAATGGAATCAGCGGCTGGAGTCTTCGCAGGCTTCCCGCAAGGCGTCCAGTGCCGTGACCAGTGCGGTGAACGGAATCAATGAAGCTTCCGTGGACTCGCTGAGTTCCCGGGCGAACCGGCGCAGTTTGGCCAGTCGCTGTTGCAGACGCTGTCCGGCGAAGAATGCGGCCGGGTCGCTCAGGCCGGCCCGCAGCATGGACAGGCTGAAACGGGTCGGGCCGGATTTCAGGCGTTCCAGTAATACGGTTTGGACCCGGCGTTCCCATCGGTTGCGGGGTTTTATGTTCTCGAGCCGGGGAATCAGCCGTCTCAGATCCAGAAAATCGGCAATCGCATCGTTCAGCTCCGCAACTTTCGACAGCGGCTCGCCGGTTCGTGTGGCCAGGTCGACCAGGGGCGGAAAGTCGTGCAATCGTTCCATGAGCGCCATGAGATGCGCTTCGTCCACGGTGAAACCCAAAGCTTCCGAATCGGCGATACGCTGCTCGTAATCCGGAAGTTCACTTGCCGTGAAGGTTTTCGCCAGATAATCGAGATGTTGCGCCAGGTCCTTGCGCCATCGTGCTACCGTTTCAGGATTCGGATAGAGTGCCTCGCCCTTTTGGAGCGACCATAGGCAGAAAGCGTTCAGCAGGTTTTCCGAGCGCAGCAACAGTTCGATCTGCCTGGAAGCCGCGATACGGCCGTCCAGGGCGCAAATCTTACGGCGCAGGGTACGACCGCCGATGACCTGGTCGAACAGAAAATACGCTCTGACGGCCAGATCGAGAAAAGCGGGCTCCAGTTCGTCCACCCAAACCAGGAAGCTTGCCCCGGCCTGGTTGATGATCGTATTGCAGACCACGGTCGCGGTAATTTCTTTGGCGAGCGAATGTTCCGCAATCGCTTCCGCGAAACGTTCCCGCACCGCCGCCGGAAAATAATCCGCCAGGCTGTCGGAAGTCCAGGATGCGGACAGAAACTCGGGCTTGTCGAAAAGCGCCCGCTTCAAGGCCAGTTTGGCATAAGCCATCAGTATTGCGAGTTCGGGACGGGTCAAGGCTTGCTGGGGGCGTGCCGCGATGTCCTTGCGGGAAGGAAACGACTCCACCGCCGGGTCGAGCAATCCCGAGTTGATCAATCGCGCCGCAGCTTCGAGGAACGGTTCCACGTCCTGTAGACAGCGCTGCTGGTCCAGGGAGAGGCAAAGACTCTGCCCATAGTTGTTGGCGAGAACCGAACGGCAGACATCGTCCCTGATTTCCGCAAGCCATCGATCGCGTTCCTCCCGGTCTGCGATCAATCCTTTGTGCTCCAGCAGATTCATGAGGATCTTGAGATTGACCTCGTGATCGGACAGATCCACGCCGCCCGAGTTGTTGACCGCGTCGGTATCGATGCGCCCTCCGTTCATCGCGTATTCGACCCGGGCGAGTTGGGTGAAGCCGAGGTTGGCGCCTTCGCCGACCACTTTCGCCTTGATCTGGTTGGCGTCGATGCGGGTGCTGTCGTTGAGCTTGTCGCCGACCTCCTCGTTGGTTTCCGTGCTGGCCTTGACGTAAGTTCCGATGCCGCCGAGCCAGAGCAGATCGACCGGAGCCGTCAGCAGCAGGCGGATCAGTTCTTCGCCGTCGACCGCGGCATGGTGCACCCCCAGCCACTCGCGGACGTCCCGGCTCAGCGGAATGTCCTTGGCATCGCGCCGGAACACGCCGCCGCCGGGCGAAATCAGGCTGCGATCGTAGTGGTCCCATGTGGAGTAGGGCAGGTCGAAGAGACGTTTCCGTTCCCGATACGACGTCGCCGGATCGGGGTTCGGGTCGAGAAAGATATGGCTGGCGCTGAACGCGGCGCGCAGTCGGATCTTGTCGGACAGCAGCATGCCGTTGCCGAAGACATCGCCGTCCATGCTGCCGATGCCGATTGCCGTGAACGGCTGGGTTTCGATGTTCTGTCCCAATTCGAGGAAATGCCGTTTCACGCATTCCCAGGCGCCGCGGGCGGTGATGCCGATCTGCTTGTGATGATAGCCGTGCGAGCCGCCGCTGGCGAAGGCGTCTCCGAGCCAGAAGCCGTACTCCGAGGCGATCGCGTTGGCGCGGTCCGACAACCGTGCCGTTCCTTTGTCCGCGGCGACCACCAGGTAGGGATCGGCATCGTCGTGGGTTACGACACCGAATGGACCGGTTACGGTGGTGCCTTCCAAATTGTCGGTCAAATCCAGCATTCCCCTTATCAAGGTGGAATAGGCTTCCTGGACCAGCCGCTCGCGTTCGGCCGGATCGCGAGCAGTCTGTTTGACGACGAAACCGCCCTTGGCGCCCTGTGGAACGATCAGGGAGTTCTTGATCATCTGCGTCTGCATCAGGTCGAGGATTTCGCTGCGGAAATCGTCGGGCCGGTCCGACCAGCGGATGCCGCCGCGAGCTACCTTGGCTCCGCGCAGGTGTATGCCTTCCATCAGTGCCGAATGGACATAGATTTCGAACAACGGCCGCGGCGCCGGCGTGTTGATGACTCCGAGGCTGCTGATCTTGAGGGCGAGGAAATGATCCGGCTGATCCGGTCTTTGGTAGAAATTGGTCCGCAGCGTGGCGTCGATGAGGTTGAACAGATCGCGGAGAATGCGGTCTTCGTTCGAGTCTTCCACCTCGTTCAGCGCCGAACCCAGCTCCATGCGAATCGGCAGCATGGCTTCGTCCTCGCGCCGGCCGAGATCGATCCAGCGTCCGTCGGGTTTGAAGCGGCTTTCGAAGTAATGAAAAAGCAGCAAGGCCGTCTTCGGATTGTTGAGCAGCGCCTGATGAAAGCGGAAACGGCCGAAACGGCTGCCGAGCTGGAAATAGTAGTTCCGGTAGGCACGGAACACGTCGATTTCCCGCCAGGATAGCCCGGTCAGCAGCAGCAGACCGTTCAGCGCGTCCTTGTCCGCTCGTGCCGTCAAAAGTGCCATGAAGGCGTCGAGCAACGGCTCTTTTACGGGCATCAGGGAATCGAGGCCGTCGATGGCGGGTTTGATCGAGAAACTGCGGATGCAGACGCGCTGCGCTGCAATTTCGACTTTGAACTGGACTTGATCGACGACCCGCAGGTTCAAGTCCTGGAGGATGGGAATGATTTCGTCCAGGCTTCGCTCGCGCAGTCCATAAAGCTGAAGACGATGGAACGGATCGCCGAGCTGCCCGTCCGGCTCCCACAGATCGACGGCCTCGTGGCCGCTGCGGATGACCGTTTCTACCTTGAACGCGTCGCGAGTTGCCAGTTGCGGCGGAACCAGGGCGCGGTATTCGGCGGAGAAGGCCTGTTCGTAGGGAAACGTGGGGGCGATTGTGTGATATTCCCGAGCGGCCTGGTCGAGAAAGGTTTTGAAGCTGCGTTCCCAAGGCATAGTCATTTTCTCCCGCCGAATCGCAATGCCGACGCCGGTTCTCGGCAAGGATGGTTGGAATTTCGCTGCAGCCGAGTTCGGTTGCCTGTGCGGTTCAGGCCAGCTTTTTGTACATCTCCAGTACGTTGCCGTTGTCCGCCTTCCGGTAGCTGACCCAGTCCATGAACGTGCGCATAAAAAAAATGCCCCGGCCGCGCTCGTTCAGGGCATCGAGATTAGGCGGAGGCACCGCGTTCAAATCGAAACCCTGTCCGTGATCGTATACGAAAATCCGGAGATCCTTGTCCCGTATGCGCATACATACCCGCACGGTTTTATCGGCGTCCCCGGCCGCCGCATGCTGAATCGCGTTGACCATCGCTTCCGTCAAAACTAGATTGAGATGATAGGCAAGCGCATCGCGGTCGCCGGTGTAGACATCCAAAGTCTTGGCCACCTGTTCGGCGATATTGCCGATCAAACTCAGGTACCGAGTTTGGTTCGGAACCACAATTTCGACGTTGATGATGTCGGTCTCGCCGCCCATCGAAATCTCCTGGCTAGTTGCTGTCCGGTACCTCTCCAAGGCTGGGATAGATATCGAACACCCGGTGCAGACGGGTAAGCTCGAACATGGATTGCACACGCGGCTGCAGTCCCGCCAATACGAAGCTGCCGGAACGCAAGGTAGCGTTTTTGTAACCGGACAGCAAGGCGCCCAAGCCTGAGCTGTCGATGAAACGGACGCCCGACAAATCGATGACCAAGCGTGTGTGACCGTCTTCCAGAAGCTTGAGGATGTAATCCTTCAGCTCGCCGGAGTTGTGCGCATCGAGGCGCTCCTCCTTCAGGCCGAGAATGGTCTTGCCGTTACGATTTTCGGTTGAGATATTCATCGTTTGGCTCCAACATCCGCTGGTTTCTAATTTCTATAAGACAGTTTGCACGAGGAATAATAGCGTGGAAATCATCGGCAAAGACATAGGCGCAAGGTTTTTGCGTAAGGTTTTGGTGCCGAACTGCCGACGCGGCGATGGATGTGTGTTTCAGCGCTTGTAATTCTGGGCCTTTCGGCGATTGCGAGTCGTATCGAAAGCGGATTTCCAGCGGCGTGACGTACTCACATTCTTGTCGGGCAGGCAGGGCCGGCGTGAAACCTTCGATTTATTCATTTAGACGGCGACAACGCGTCAAAAATTCACTGAGCCGGGTTTGTTTGAACTGCTCCAGGTCCCAGCTCCGGTCGAGGAGCAGCCGGTAATGCGCGGGCGGAACGACATAAACTTCAGCATCGGTTTGAACCCCGTCTAGGGTGGCCACGGTCAGGGTTTCCCGCCGGTAATAGTCGTCTTCGAATGCGTCCAGATCTTTGATCGCTCTTGCCGATAGTGCCTCGTAAAGCAGCCCGTCGGTAAAGCTGCCCGGCTCCTTGCGGAGCCCCGGATAAACCCGGTTGCGAATGCGATAGCGGGCGTAATGCGGTAACCGGGCGGGCTGCGACGGGAAAATGCCGCCGGTAACGGCCCGCATCACCTCCGGAAGCTGGAGGGTACCGTAGGCGAAAAGTTTGAACATGGCGGCAGTCGTGCGTTGTGTAGAGACCGGAAGTCTGGACGGCGATGGTTCTCACCCGGGCGACCGGCACTCACTCTTCCAGGTAAGCGCGCGTAAATAGCCAGCGGCCTCGAACCCGCTCGAATACGAATTGCTCGAAGCGCATCCGGCTCTCGGTCGAGACGTCCTTCGGCGCAATCTCGGTCTTATCTTCGATGAATTCGATCATGGATTTCTCAATGCTTACGTTGCCGGAGGGAACAGAAATCCGTTGTACCATCAGCCGCTCGTAGATGGCGAGAAATCCCTTGCGGTTGTAATCCTTGCCGGGATCGCCGTAATACACTCCACGCACCTCGAACGGAAACCGGGTCATGGTGGCGACTTTGTTCTTATCGTAGGCCAGTACGGCCTGCCGGAACCGGGTCCAGAATGCCTGGAGTTCCGGGTCCGGTACTTCGGCCGCGCATGCGCCGGAAATCGAGGAGATCAACAGGATAAGCGGTAATAAAAGCCTTAATGCGTGCATGCTGTGTTCCTTTCGCCGTACCGCGGACGGTTTCGGCTGCTGCAAGACGGCCCGGGCGAGATTCCGACTGAAAACCGGCGTTTCTTGGGTCGGTCCGGCGGAGGCGATCGACGGCACCCTTCTCAT
Source organism: Methylocaldum marinum (assembly GCF_003584645.1). Taxonomy (GTDB): domain Bacteria; phylum Pseudomonadota; class Gammaproteobacteria; order Methylococcales; family Methylococcaceae; genus Methylocaldum; species Methylocaldum marinum. Next base: position 3,215,819 of record NZ_AP017928.1, on the reverse strand, counting down.
CCGGATGACCATGCGCCGGCAAGGTTCTCGCCCGGGAGACCGGGATTCACTCTTCCAGGTAAGCGCGGGTAAACCGCCAGCGGCCTCGAACCCGTTCGAATACGAAGTCCTCGAAGCGCATCTGGTTCTCGGTCAAGACGTCCTTCGGCGGGATTTCGGGGTTCTCTTCGATGAGTTCGATCATGGACTTCGAAATAAACTGGTTGCCGGAGAGAATATCGGTGCGCTGTACCATCAGCCGCTCGTAGATGTCGAAAAATCCCTTGCGGTTGTAATGCTTGACGGGAGAGCTATCAACCACTCCACGCACCTCGAACGGAAATTGGGTCATGGCGGCGACTTTGTTCTTATTGCGGGCCAGCACGGCTTGCCGAAACTGAGTCCAGAATGCTTGGAGTTCCGGGTCCGGTACTTCGGCCGCGCATGCGCCGGAAATCAACAGGATCAGCGGTAATAAAAGCCTTAACACGAGCATACTGTATTCCTTTCACCGTCACTGCTTGGGCCATCGATAGCCTTTGAGGTGCCAGGATGACTTTGGAAAGGACGAAGTCTTCACCATCGCCTTTTGATTACCGCCCAGCAACTTATAGTGGCTGCCGGTGTCCTGCAGCAAAAATCCGACATGATTGCCCGATCGAGATAAACGGGTATTGACCATGCGAGGGTTATGGATGACGGTAATGGCGCCGGGGCGGGGGCCAACCGGTTGTCCTCCCTTCCATGTCAGCCAACTGGCGGCGCCCGCGGAATTGGTTCCGGTAATGCCGGCTTGCCGTAGACACCAATTGACGAATGCCGAACACCATGCGGTCTCATCCGATTGCGCTCGCAACGTGGTCGTGGCGTGGTAATCCAGAATGCGCGGATTGTACGCTCTGCCGGCAACTGCCTTCTGTCCGATCTCTTTCCCGGCGACCGCCATCCACGGCGCATCCGGGTAGTGGCCCGGAATGGCTGCGGGCATCGGCGTGACGAGACCCTTTTCCAATGCTGCCCAAGTGCGCGGTCCGACGATTCCGTCAATACCGAGGCCGACGGACACTTGGTACTCACGGACAACCGCTTCCGTAAGAGCACCGAAATCACCGTCCGGCCGCAATCTAGGGATAGGCTTCAGGCGGGTATTCAACAGTTCCTGCAACCGCTGTACTTCGGGCCCGCGGTCGCCGCGCCGTAATGTCATTGCCATAGTCAACTCCTGTTTTTGTTGTGGGAACACGTTTGCCAATCCGGACATCCAAACTTCGTTGGCAGGGCAGGGGGCATCTCGCTAACGAAGCTGTGGACAGATCCTTTTCCATACGTCGCCGATCCGTTGCGGAATCTTTGAGGCGGGTTCGGTCACCGATCAGAAGCGGCTCTGTCCCTGTGGTACGCTGCTGCGGAAGTATAGTAGATTGTGCCTTATGTGCTAGCCGGTAAACGGATGGTTCTTGACGGCGGCGCTGCGGGACTCGAAACCGGAAGCAGGGTACCGACCGCGGTCGAAGAAGCCCGATAGACGGTACAGCCGGTTGCTTCGGTGTGGGCTGAATTTATGAAGACCGGTGCGCCGAAAACTCGTGAGCATGCGGCGGAATCCGGGAGTACCTGATTCCGCCGGAGCTGGCTGTCATTTGAAGCCAGAGCATTTTCATATTTACCGTACGGGAGCTCGCGAGTCTCGGAAATCCTTTTCCGACATAAAGCGGCGATCAACCGTCTGTGTCGGCAAAGGATTGCCGACCTACGAATACCTGGGTCGATTTACCCTGGCCGACAGCGCCAATGACTCCCGGTAAAGCGGGCCGTCGCGGCAACGGCCAAAAACATAAGGGATTCGTTGTCCCTTATGTCCTCTCAGGGTTTGACCGCCGCGACCCAGGCATCGATATGCTCGGTCGTTATGGCACCACTGACCGGCAGGCGGTTGTGACCCGCATCGTAGAAATAACTGCGGGGTAGTTCGCCGTACCAGGAGGGGTCCACTTCGTAGCGCAGTCGCTGTGCGTTTGACTCGTCGAAGATCCACGATTCGACCTGGCCAAGTTTGTGTTTTTCCAGCACCTCGGCCACCTCGCCGGAAAATTCGGCCTCGTCGGTGGAAACCATGACCAGGTCCAGTTTCGGATGCTTTTTCATCGAGGCCGAAAGGGCATCCAGGTCTTTCATGCAACTCGTGCAATCCAGGGACCAGAACATGAGCATGAAAGGTTTTCCCTGTCGAGCTTTCAAAATTTCGTTGAGAGTGCCGGCTTTGAACGGCTGCGTTTGATTTTCGGCGTATAACGGAGCTGAACACAGCGTCAGGAGCAGGCAAAGCGGAGCAAATATTTTCTTCATATCGATACACATAGGAGTCGGAAGGGATGAGAGCGAATCGATCAATCGATGCGGATCAAGCGGTACCCCTTGTCTAGGCTATTCCACGACAGAAAGATCGCCTGGCCGTCGGTCAGGAGGAGCGGAAAATCGGCTTCGGAGTCCGATTCCGCCGCTGCTGTTGCAGCGGACCAGGTTGTTCCGCTGTCCCGGGACTGTTTGACCATGGCCTGATTTTTCCGGCCGTCGAACTCGTTCCAGGCGAGAACGACTCGATCGCTCGTGGCCAATACGGCCGGATGTCCCGGCAAGCGGTCGCGAACGCCCAAGGCCATGGGTTTGGAGAAGCTTCGCCCCTGATCGTCGGAATAGGCATAGAACACGCCTTGGCGCTTGCTTCCCTGGGTGAACCAAGCGAGGTGATAGCGTCCGTCCGGGCCGATGGAAAGCGCCGGTCCGTGAACGGGACAGGCCTCGATTTCCCAAGCGTCGTCGGTGACCCGCGTCGCCAGCCATTTTGCCTCTTGGTCCTTGGGCTTGAGCAGGCCATGATCGCGGACATTGCCGGTGTAAATGAAGCGGGTGACCAAAGCAGGACGTCCGTCGTTTTCGAAAGCGACGGCAAGACGGCAGCAACTACAGACATCGTCGGCGATTTTCTGATTGGATCGAACGGTTTTCCCCTGGGCATCCAGGACCGTGTGAAAGATGTCGTTGCCCCGGGCTTCGTCGGCGCCTTCGCGCTCATCGTGCCAGAACGCGTGCAACTCGCCTTTGGGACTCATCGCCAGTACCGCCTGAAACGAATTGGCGGTTCTCGCCGTGCTGCTCAAGGGTTCCGGCGGGCTGAAACGGCGGCCTTGATCTTCAGAGACGCTCAGGTAGGTGGTCCACGGTTGCAAGCCGAAGGCAGGGTAGGCGACATAAACGCGCCCGGCGGGGTCGACGGCAATCTGCGGACGGTACTCGCTTTGCGTCCGGATCGGCACGCGCTCCGGGTTGACCGCCACCGGAGAGCTGAAGGTCTTGCCGTAGTCGGTGGAAAAATCGACGTAGATCTGGTCGGTGGTCGGAACGATTCGCCAAAGCCGCCGGTCGGGACCGAAAGCAGACGAAACCGGAAGCTTTACCGCCATGTCGGTATAGCGTTCAAAGCCCCTCGGCATCGGCGCTGTTCCCGAATCGATCGACGCGCAGCCGGAAATGAAAGCCAAGGCCCAAATCCAGTAGCACAGTAAGGCCGTACGCTCGCGGATACGGAAAGCCCGGCTCTTTCGGTTCGCTTTTCGTGGGGGTTCGAGAAACATCGCCCTTGAAGTGGAACACCCGGTTCGCAATAGAGTTGTTCGATCAGAGCGTCAGGTTGATTCGACTGATGAGCGGTGATCCGGTTCCGCCTGGTAGCCGTTCAGGCCGGCCACGATGGGGCACCGACCGACAAGGCCGGGTTTCGGTTCTAGCCTGAGGAAGAAATATGAACGATTCATCCCGCGATTCCCCAAAATGTGTTATTCCACTGATGTCTGATAATACGCGGTGCTAGGTAAGCAAAGCGCCCAGTTCTTCCGGATCGACCGGCTTTACCAGGTGATGATTGAACCCCGCGGCTTTGGTGAGAGCTCGATCTTCGAGTTGGCCATAACCGGTGATGGCGATGATCAACGCTTCGCGCGTTTCCGGACGGTCACGCAGTCTGCGGGCTACTTCGTAGCCGTCCATGCCGGGAAGGCCGATATCCAGAAGAACGGCCTCAGGCCGAAAATCGGACGCCAACTCGAGGGCAGCCGGCCCGTCGAGGGCGGTTCTGACGTCATGGCCTTCAAGCTCCAACAACAAAGCCAAACTTTCGACGGCGTCCGTGTTGTCGTCGACCACCAGAATTCGCTTGGATTTTTCGTCTCGGCGATAGACGGTATCTTGGTCGGTCATAAATCAGTTCCTTATTGTCGTAGTTCGCGGATTCCGGATAACACAATACGATCTAACTGGATACTTTCATAGTTCGGGCGACGAATCTTCATGGACCTGGTTGCGGCGGGATCAGCGGTGCCGAACGAAGGGGAATCTTTATGGGGGCCGGCAAGTCTTACGAAAAGCGGGAATTTCCCCGGCAAAATGGCTGTAGCGTAGCGTTTCCAAAAATCAGTCCGTCGATTGTGGGGAATTCACAGAAGAAAAAACAGCAAAACGAGAACGGATATGTTTCTGCCATTTTATTTCCCCAGTAAGCAAGCACTCAAGCTAGTCATCATAGGCGGTGGCTATTCAGGTCTCTCGGCACTGATCACGATTCGCAAATACCGTCCCGATGCGGAGATCGTCCTCATCGATCGCCGGCCTTATCACCTTAAGATTACCCATCTTCACGAAAGTTTTCGCCGTCCGCTCGAGGATTTCAAACTGCCTTTCCAGGCCTTGGAGAAGCGTTTCAATTTTCGTCACATCATGGCGGACCTGACATTCGACGATACCGCCCTGAAACAGTGGCAGAGCGAGCGTGTCATTCCGGTCGGCCCGGAGGAGATCGGGTTCGATTACCTGCTGATCGCAACCGGTACCGGATTCAAAAAACTCGAAAAATCCGGCCGAGTCATCGATCTCGATGATTTCGTCGAAAAATCGGGTCCGGAAATTCTGCGGGAAAACCTGGCGGCAGCGGACACTCCCGAGCCTTGGATCAGCGTGGTCGGGAGCGGTGCGACGGGAATCCAGTACTTGTTCGAAATTGCCCATTTCGTACGCGAGCGCCGTATTCCCTGCCGGCTGCGCTTGGTGGATTCCGAGCATGGGGTGCTGAGCCAGTTCGATGCCAGATTGGGACAGTATGCGCAGGCTCGAATGGCAGATCTTGCAATCGAATATGTGCCCGGGTGTTTTTTTCGCGCTCAGGAGGCAAACCATGCCGTTATCGAAGCGGTGGAAACGGGCGACTTGTCTGAACTCGATTCGAATCTGACTCTGCTGTTCGTCGGCAAAAGCCCCGGCATTCGCTTGCATGCCAATTTTTTCGGTCAGGTGCTTGCGGACGGAGAGGTCTTGGACCGTATTTTCACTGCCGGCGACTGTTCGTATTACCGCTCCCTGGGCTCGAACGCGCTGACGGCACAGTCTGCCGTGCGCAAAGGCAAGTTGGCGGCGCGGAATATTCTCAGGCATTCGGGACTGGTCAAGGTGCTGGAGCCTTACCTTCACCACGACCTGGGCTATGTGATCAGCCTGGGGCCGCGGGACGCGGTGGGATGGCTGGCGCTGGAGCGTAATGTGGTGGGGGGATTCCCCGCAACGATCGTGAAGGAAATCGTTGAAGCGCAATACGATCTATTGCTTGCGGGAATCGATACCTACGTCCTGTAAGCGGCCGGGGTCGGTTGGAAATGCAGTCGAGTCCGGTTTTCGTCGGTCGGGGCGCTCTGTTTTTGGATCGCGGTATGGGAGCAGTCGGGAGGGCTCTCCGTTTCGGTGCCATTGTCATGGGGCGAGCAGATTAACCGGATAGACGGGATATCGGTGTGTACGGTAACGACGCCAGGAACTTCAGGAGGCGCAAATGATGTTTGGCTCAAGTCAGCCCGTTAAGGCCAAGGCGACCACGGTCATCAAGAAACCCGTAGACGAAGTTTTCCATTTCATAAGCGACGAGTTTTTCGCGAATTACCCGAAGTGGTCACCCGAAGTCGTCGAATTGAGGTGCTTGTCGGAAGGGCCGTTGCGTCTTGGCACCCTGGCGCGACAGGTTCGAGTCGATCATGGTCACCGGACCGAATCGACCTTCAGGGTAACCGATTATCAACCGAACAAGCGGCTTTGCTTCAGCGGGGTGTCCAGTCCCTACCGCTGTGTCTATGACTTCGAGCAAAAGACTATGCCGACTCCATCCACTCAGGTCGCGTTTACTTTCGAGCTGTCGGAACTCGAACTGTTCATGCGTCCTTTCGAAAAATTGATTCGAGTCGCCGTCCAGGATGGTGCCGAGCGGACGGTCAAGAATCTGAAAGGCCTGCTGGAAGGCCACGAATAAGCCAATGGGAACTTGGCGCGGTTTTTCGACAAACGATAAGCCGAAGCGAAAGATTGAAGTGAGAAATAGGAGGAACCGATTATGGCCTTCGTTGTGGATAAGGATCCGGGACTCATTCCCCAGGTGCTGGCCACGATTCTCGATGCGTGCGTCAATGGCGTAACTCTGGCCGACCCGGACCTGGAAGACATGCCCATCGTCTATGCGAATAAAGCATTTGAACAGATCACCGGATACAGCCGGCAAGAAATCCTTGGGCGAAACTGCCGGTTTTTACAGGGGAATGACAGAGATCAGGATGCTTGCGCCCAGATCAGGGAAGCCCTGGCGAACGCTCAACCGATCGAAGTGACGCTCCGCAATTATCGAAAGAACGGCGAGCTCTTTTATAATCATCTCGCACTCACGCCGCTCTTCGATCGAGATGGGAAGGTCATTTATTATCTCGGCATTCAGTATGATGTAACCAGCCAAGTCCGCGCCGAGGAAGAGATCAAGCGTCTGAGCGAAAGTTTGGAGAATGTTTCGAAGCTGACGAAATGAGGAGGCCGATGCCTCTGCCGCGTGACGAGTGCATGAGAGGCAGGCCGGTTGGGTTCAATACTGTTTTCCCGAAATGTCCGCGTACGGCCGAAGATGTGCGATGATCGCCTCGGCCGGCGCCGCTAACGCTGATATGAGAAATTTAAGGTTGGTTTTGATATGGCGGTAATCTGCACGAGTGTCTGCGTCAACTATACGCCCAAAGAAATGTACGATCTGGTAAACGATGTTCAATCCTATCCCAGTTACCTTCCTTTGTGCAGCAACGTGAAACTGCTTTCAAAAACGCCCAATGCGCTCAGGGCGACCATCACGCTGTCCAAAGGCAAGATCAAGTTTTCCTTCACCACGGAAAATTCCATGGAAGACAGCAAACATATCCGGATGAATCTGGTTGAAGGACCATTCAAGCACTTGCGTGGGCACTGGCGGTTCGAGCCGAGTGCGACCGGCGGTTGCGAGGCTACCTTCCGGCTCGACTTCGAGTTCGCCAATGCCCTGTTGGGAATGGCTTTTGGCGGTTTTTTCAAGGAAGTGACCGAGTCTTTTGTCGATGCTTTCTGCCGCCAGGCGGCCAAGAAGTACGGTGAGCGTTCTGCCGCCGGTACGGCCTAACGGGATTAAGGAGTATTTCGGGAGCGAGAAACTGTACCCGGTCCCGAGGTGTACGGCTTAGCGTGGGCTTACGTTGAGAAACGCCGGTTGGTTCTCTTAGCCTAACGCGGAAATCCTTCGAAATCCGAGTGTCCTGTCTTTTACCCCGTTTCAGCGTTCGAGGGGAGCCTCGAACCTGTACGGTTTCCCTGTGCGGGGTAGGTTCGTTCTGAGCTGTGCGCCTGCGCTTGCTCACCGTCGCTGTCGCTTTCCGTCCAGTCCATCACACGGCCGTCTGAAACCGGTTCGGCAATTCGGCCTCCAGTTCAAAAATGCAGGATCTTCGCGAATGGCAACCTTTGTCAGCGACGAACCCGAAATCGCCATCTGATCACGAGCGCTTGATAGATTCGAGTCGATACTATATGATGACCTCGCTGCCGAAGTTCCCCCTCCAAGGCAGTAGCTAGCTTCACTACCTCAACGAACTAGCGAAGGAAGACTTGTACAAGGTCGGCGCGAGCCTCCTCAGCCGGCCTTTTTTTTGTGCTTGGCTGGTTTATTTTCCGCAGCGTCGTATATCGTTTCCGCAAATGGATGGCGTCAAGGTCCGATGATCTGAATCTCTATCCCACCCGAATGGCGAATCGGCGAAGGCTGGCAATCTATGCCAGTCTGTTGATCGGGGTAGTGTTTGTGATCCATTTTCAGTTCTGATTACATTCCATAAAGTTGTGTGGAGCGCGAGTGCAGTGCGTAGGCCGGCAATCCTTTGTCGACGAAGGCGCTCGTCCGGAGCACGGCGTCGGAAAAAGATTCCCGACCTACGGGGCGGCAGGGTTGTAGGTCGGGAATCCGTTGCCGACGAAGACGCTTAGAGTATTTTTAAGTCTTGTGAAGTTACACCTGCGGCGGCGGAAGCAACCCTGGGGAACAGGGCGGCAGAACGGTCCACGGGCCTAGCCGATACTAGAACGAAGAGGGATCTCTATTTCAGCGTAGAAGGGCTTTAATCCATGCCCCGCGAATGTCGGTGTGCTCATCCGGGCCATAACGAAGCGATTGCTACGGATGAAAATGACGAAGATAACGGTACCTGGAGCGGGTGATGGGAATCGAACCCACGTCATCAGTCGGGTAAGGAGAGGGCCTCGCGGCCATCTCCTCCCCTAAGAACCGGACGTGCATGTTTCCACGCATCCGGCTCAAGCAGCCTGAAAGCCTACCCGTTTCGGAGTAGGCCACCAACAAAGGTCGGCTTTTCCTTCGCGTGTACCTGTCGATGGCAATTCTCATGCAGCAGCACGAGATTGCTCATCGTGTCCGATCCGCCCAAGCGCCGCGGCAGGACGTGGTGGAGATGCCACCCCGTTTCTGCCGTGATTTTTTGGTTGCATACCGGACAGATTCCTCCCTGGAACCACCAAAGCCAGCGAAGCCGCTTTCGATCCTCCAGCGTCTGAAGCATGCGAGCGGCGAGCCGCCCGGAAAAATAGTCATCAAACGCCGGATCGTAGGGATTGGCCTCCGCTGCGATCTTGGTGTGTTTGCGCTTGTGTACGCCACCCAGACACAACAGAAGCTTGTCCTTTTCCCCGAAACGCCAGTCACGACCCTTCAGGCGCTGAAAATAGCGCTGCCTTGATCCATCGTTTCCCTTTGTTCGGGTGACGGCGGACGGTCCAGCGCCATAGGGCACCCCAGATGTGATGGTCGCATCGGGTGAACGTGCGGGTCGCCATTTGGCTGCGGTGATAGTTCGCCCATCCCCGAAGAATCGGGTTCAAGGTATCGATCACCGTGACCTGGCTCACGGCCCGCAGGTCCTTGAGTACCTGTCTGACCTTGCCGAGAAACGCCTTGGTGTTCCGTTTCGAAGGCTGTATCAACAGCATCGATCGGTGCATTCGGACGTTCTAACCCAAAAAGTCGAGACCTTGACTCACATGGGTAATGCGAGTCTTGGTCTCCGACAACGTCAATCCTCTTTCCCGAAGGAATTCGGCGACAGCAGGTTTGACTTTCGTTTCCAGCAATTCTTTCGAACTGCCGGTAATCACAAAGTCGTCGGCATAGCGCACCAGATGGACCTTGGCTGCGCGGGCTTCCCGAACCGTTTGGAACAACGATTCGAGCCGTTGTTGCAAGCCATCCAGCGCCCAATTTGCGAGTACAGGGGAAACAATACCTCCCTGGGGTGTACCCGCTTCGGTCGGGAACAGGCACCCTTGTTCCCTATATCCCGCCTTCAGCCATTTCCGGAGTAGGCGCTTGTCCATGCAGACATTCGCCAACAGCCAGTCATGGCTGATATGGTCGAAACACCCCTTGATATCGCCTTCCAGGACGTACTTCGGAGATGCTTTTCGTCCCAGTACGTTGTGTACCTGTTCGATGGCATCCGCCGTCGAACGGCCTTTTCGGAAGCCGTAGGAGTGTGGATCGGCGAGCGTTTCCGCTATCGGGTCTAAAGCCAGAAGATGAAGTGCCTGCATCGCCCGGTCGCGCATCGTCGGAATGCCCAATGGACGTTTTCCGCCGTTCGCTTTGGGGATATGAATCCGGCGTAGAGGGGCAGGGTGATAGCCCTTGCTGCACAGATTATGCGCGGCGTGCCACTTCTCTTCCGGGGTGCTCCAGGTCTGGCCGTCGACGCCGGGCGTCTTTCGACCTTGATTCTCCGTGACGCGCTTGACCGCCAGCACTTTTGCACTGGTGGAGCGGGTGAGGAGGGATTGCAAGCGTCGGACTCGTCGCCATTTGCCTGCTTTTGTTGATTTCGCGATGCGTGTCTGCAACCTCCCGACTACACGATGGGCGTCGGACCACGAAATTTCGTGCCAACTTGACCATGTAGTGGAAGCGACATCACTCTTTGGAAGAGCGTCCATATCAGCCTCCAATATGGAGCGGGTGATGGGAATCGAACCCACGTCGCAAGCTTGGGAAGCTCGAGTTCTACCATTGAACTACACCCGCCCGATTCCGTCGGAGATGGACGCATTTCTCCCCCGAAGGGATGTATCCATCCCCTCGGGGGTTAGTTGACAGACCTATCTCGCGATAGGCCACCACGCGGAAGTCTGCACCCTTTCGGGTCGGGGCGATCGTTTCATCCCCTATCCGGTCCATTACGAACCGGCCTTCGCTTTTTCCGCGATCCTTTACCCACATAGGTATCAGCAAACCTTACGGGCTGCCTCGTCCTGTCGCCAGGACACCTATATGGGCTTACCACGTTCCGTTTAAGTAGCAAGAGTCGTTAGGGTTCCGCCTCTTCGCCGGTGGTGTTGTTTGTCAGCGTGCCCTTACCAAGCAGAAGAGCAACCCACCACGTCCCATTTTGGGTCAAGCCTATCAGTCGCTTTTGGCTTGTTCAGCTTGACGACGTTTCATAGCGGTTCGCTTACGCTAACCCTTCGACTCAGCCTAGCGCCTCAACCGGGTGCGACTCCCGATATCACACTAGGCTCCTCACGGAGCTAGTGTACCCCGTAAGGTGGCTACATTGTCAGTACGCTTGGCACGGGGTCGTTACCAACCCAGCACCGTACCTAGGCTACCGGCGGCTGAACACCGGGTCTTGTCAAATCCTGCAATCTGCAAGACAACTACTTAAACGGCATTCGCCGCAATGTCGATACAAAGCCTGCTTCAGAACCACGAACATCTTGAAGATGTCTTATAGAGGTTGCGATCCTGCCACCAGGAGCGCAGGCACGCTGGTGGATAAAGGGCTGTTTTCCTCACGATGACGTTGTGAGTAGGCCAGCTACCGACGCGACTCGTGTCGCACGCTTGGGAAGCTGAGGTTCTACCATTGAACTACACCCGCTTGTCTTTGTGATTTTAAGCGCTTTCGCTGGCCAGGATCAATCTTTTCGACCACTTTTGCGGTCTATAGCTTGCATAAGATAAATTGCGTCTTTGGTCGGCCTTAAGTCCGTGGCATGATGTGGTCAGAGCGCCAAAACTTTGGGGTGGAACATGGGGCAAGAGATCGCAAGAGCCCAGTTCTCCAACACCGATTTCGATCTTTTTCACCGGCGTTTGGAAGAAGAAACCGCGTTGCTCGGTCGCTACGTTCGAAATGGCGAATGTTCGTCGCGAGGCCCGATCACCGGGTTTGAACTGGAGTCGTGGCTGGTCGATTCCGAAATGAATCCCGCGCCGGCCAATGCGGCGTTTCTGGAATCCTTCGGTAGTTCGCTCGCCTGCCCGGAACTCGCCAAATTCAATGTTGAGTTCAATAGCATGCCGCAGCCTTTGCGAGGGGAGGTGCTATCGCGGCTTCACTCCGATTTGGGTGAGCTCTGGCGTAAGGCTCGGACGACCGCGGAGTCCGTGGGCGTCGATCTCGTGGCGATCGGCATATTGCCTACGGTACCCGCCGAGTCGCTTAATCTGGCTAATATTTCCGAGATGAACCGGTTTCGCGCGCTAAACGAGCAGATTTTGTCGGCTCGTCGCCAGGAACCTCTGAAGCTCGATATTTCAGGGCATGAGCATCTCTCGGTCGAACACCAAGATGTGATGCTCGAATCGGCGGCAACCTCGTTTCAGATTCATCTTCAAGTTCCGCTTGAGAGGGTGCTGGATTATTTCAATACCGCTCTTTTGGTTTCCGCGCCGCTGGTGGCTGTTTCCGCTAATTCGCCGTTCTTGTTCGGAAAGGATCTGTGGGCCGAGACACGGATTCCGCTGTTCGAGCAAGCGGTCGATATCGGCGGCTTCCGTGAGGCAAGCCACGGACCTTTGCATCGGGTGGGGTTCGGCAGCGGTTATGCCAGGCACGCCATTTCCGAAGTGTTCGAGGAGAATTTTCAGCATTATCCGATTTTATTGCCGATACTGTCGGAGGCGCCGCCGGAACAGTTTGCCCATTTGCGCCTCCACAACGGTACCATCTGGCGCTGGAATCGTCCTTTAATCGGCTTCGATCCCGACGGGTGCCCCCATGTTCGAATCGAGCATCGTGTCATTCCGGCAGGGCCGAGCATCGTGGACATGATCGCTAATGCTGCGTTCTTTTACGGATTGGTGGAAGCGTTTGCGAATGAATATTCCGAGCCGCTGATTCCATTTGCGCAGGCCAAGGATAATTTTTATCAGGCGGCCCGGCATGGCCTAGGCGCGCATGTGGTTTGGAAAGATGGAGAAAAGCTGCCCGTTAAGCCATGGCTGCTGCATGAGTTGCTCAATAAGGCCCGGCTCGGCCTGAATCGGCTGGGGCTGGCGGAAGCGGACATCGCTTATTTTCTGGGCATCATCGAGCAGCGAACCATATCCGGCCAGACCGGTAGCGAATGGCAACGCCGCTTTATAGCGAAATTTCCGGGGGAATTTTCGACCATGACTCGCGAGTACCTGAATTGTCAGAAAGGCGGAGAGCCGATTTCTCGGTGGCCGCTGTAATGGATGTTCCGTTTTTGACCCAACTGGATTATGTCCCGCCCGGTCTGGCCGACATCGATTCGAAAAGTCTCCATACGATATTGCCGGGACCCACGCTGATCCACCTCCAGGGGCGTCAGGAAAGCCCTTTGTTCATATCGGTACTGCTTCACGGCAACGAGCCTACCGGCCTATATGCCGTGCAGGCCCTACTCAAAAAATATTCGACTCAGGCCCTGCCGCGTGCTTTGTCGATTTTCATAGGCAATGTTACGGCGGCCCGGGAAGGCGTACGAAGATTGGACGGACAGGCGGATTACAATCGCGTCTGGCCCGGAACCACGCATCCCGCTTGTCCCGAGACGGCCGTAATGCAGGCGGTGGTGGAGGAAATGGCGGCTCGCCGCGTTTTCGCCAGCATCGATGTGCACAACAATACCGGGGTGAACCCCCATTATGCTTGCGTCAACCGGCTGGACCATCGTTTTTTCAGGTTGGCTTCCGTGTTTAGCCGGCTGGTGATCTATTTTACTTATCCCAGAGGCACGCAGACCTCGGCTTTCGCCAAGCTGTGTCCTTCAGTGACCCTGGAGTGCGGCAAGCCGGGACAGAGATACGGGAGCGAACATGTTTTCGAATACCTGGACGCCTGCCTCCACCTCACCGAAATACCGGATTGCCCGGTAGCGCCGCAAGATCTGGATTTCTATCACACGGTCGTGCAAGTCACTGTGCGCGAAGACGTATCCTTCGATTTTTCGGCCGCAGATGCGGACTTTCGGTTGAATGAGGATCTGGATCACCTGAATTTCACGGAATTGAGCGCCGGTACTGCTTTGGGAACCGTGAAGAACTATTCGTTCGGCCTCCCGTTGATCGCATGCGATGAATCGGGATGTGATGTCGCCTCGGACTATTTCGAAATTCGTGAAGACCGCCTGGTGCTGAAAAAGGCGGTGATGCCCTCCATGCTGACTCTAGACAAACGGATTATCCGACAGGACTGTCTGTGCTATCTGATGGAGAGAAAATCGCTCGAGCTTTGAGGGTGAAAGGCTTGCGAGTCTTTTGTATCGTACGCTGTTACGAAGCTCGCACCCGATCGCGGAGCATGGTATCGCGGTCGACTTCGGAGCGCCGGAGCAGCCGGCAAACACGAACTATTAAAACGAAATCAACCCGAGGAGAAATATCATGATAGGCGGCATTGTCGCAGTATTGATCGCATACTGGTTTTATCGAAGCGCGGAAGATCGGGGTCTACCGATTTTTCACTGGGCGTTCGCGGGGCTCTTGTCCTTTTACATCCCCAATATCGCCTGGAGCTTGCTGGTCTCAAAGCCGTGGATCGCGTCGCTCCACATGCAGCAGGCAACGTTCGCGACCGGGCTGATCAATTTTTCGTCGGTTGCGCTCGGTCTCGTGTGCGCCGTGCTGGTTCGGCAGTTCTTCCTGCTCAAGGCAACCCGGATGCAGTAGCCGGAAACGAAAACGCCCCGCGCAAGGCGGGGCGTTGAAACGGGAAAAATCCCGGATCTTAGAGGTTTGCGGCGTTCTTGCTGAGGTAATCGGCCACGCCTTCGGGGTTTGCGTTCATGCCGGATTTGCTCTTGTCCCAACCGGCCGGGCAAACTTCGCCGTGCTCTTCGACGAACTGGAGCGCGTCGATCATGCGGAGGAGTTCGTCCATGTTGCGGCCCAGGGGCAGATCATTGACGACCTGATGGCGGACGACGCCGCTACGATCGATCAGGAAGGAGCCGCGATAGGCAACGGCAGCGCCTTCCACTTCCACGTCATAGGCCTTGGCAATGGCGTGGCTGACGTCAGCCACCATGGTGTAGCGCACCGGGCCGATACCGCCCTTGTCGACCGGCGTGTTGCGCCAGGCGTTGTGGGTAAATTGGGAATCGATGGAAACCGCGATGACTTCCACGCCGCGCTGTTTGAATTCGTCGATGCGGTGGTCGAGGGCGATCAATTCGGTCGGGCAGACAAAGGTGAAGTCCAGCGGATAAAAGACTATGGCGGCGTACTTGCCCTTGGTTTCCTTCGAGAACCAGTAGTCGTCGACGATTTTGCCGTCGCCTAAAACTGCAGCTGCTTTGAAATCGGGGGCGGGTTTACCGACTAATACGCTCATTAAACATCTCCTTTAATTTGTGTCAGGTTTAGATGTACTGGCCGTCAGCCACCGGATTGGTCCGATAGCTTCATCAGCGTCGGCCATCCTCTGGTATGAGGGCCGAAAGATCGAAATCAAGAGCCATCGATTCTACACAAAAATAGTCAGAAATTCTTCCCGCAATCCACGCCTCGGAACCGGCGGAAAAGCCTGCCGCCACAAGCTTCTCGTCCATCGTCTCGGTGGCGACATTGTGTTTTTCAGGTGGCAACAATAGCGTGGATATCGTCCTGCTGGTGAATCAGAAGAACAATCCCGATTCGGGAGAAGACGCCGAGGCGTAGCGGCGGCGAGGCATGCGACCGGCGAGGAACGCCTCGCGGCCCGCCTCCACGGCTTTCTTCATCGCTCCCGCCATAAGGACAGGGTTTTTCGCTTCGGCGATGGCGGTATTCATCAATACGCCGTGACAGCCGAGTTCCATGGCGACCGAGGCATCGGACGCGGTACCCACGCCGGCATCCACCAGGATGGGCACCTTGGCGTTCTCGATAATGGTGAGGATATTGTACGGATTGCGTATGCCGAGCCCGGACCCGATCGGGGCAGCGAGCGGCATGACGGCCACGCAGCCGAGTTCCTCCAGCCGCTTGGCAACTACCGGATCGTCGCTGGTGTAGACCATGACTTCAAATCCCTCCTTGATTAGAGTTTCGGCAGCCGCCAAGGTGCCGATGACGTCCGGATACAGCGTCTTGGGATCGCCCAGCACTTCGAGCTTGACCAAGTTGTGGCCGCCCAGGAGCTCTCGGGCGAGCCGACAGGTGCGTACGGCGTCTTCCGCGGTATAACACCCGGCGGTATTGGGCAGCAGGGTGTAACGATCCGGCGGAACTGCATCGAGCAGATTGGGTTGGCCCGGGTCCTGTCCGATGTTGCTGCGGCGTATCGCGATCGTGACGATCTCGGCTCCGGAAGCTTCCACGCAACGGCGGGTTTCGTCCAAATCCTTGTACTTTCCGGTGCCGACCAGGAGTCTCGAACGATAAGTGCGACCGGCAATGACCAGTGGATCGCCTTGTCCGCCGCCGATGGCATGTACGATTTCTATTTTATCGTCCATAGTGAGTCGATAGTCTTCATAGTGTCCGTGGGGCACTATTTCACGGTTGAGTTCTACGGCAATGCGCTTGCC
The DNA here is from genome assembly GCF_003584645.1 of Methylocaldum marinum. GTDB lineage: Bacteria > Pseudomonadota > Gammaproteobacteria > Methylococcales > Methylococcaceae > Methylocaldum > Methylocaldum marinum. Next base: position 3,199,646 of record NZ_AP017928.1, on the reverse strand, counting down.
GCCCAGGTTCAATTCGGTTACGAGATCGGCCAGAGTCGCTCCATCGGCTATGGTCCTCGGTTCGCCGTTAACGAAAATACGCATGATTCATGGGGTCGATCGGGCAGGGGATGCCACTGTTTTTCAGCGGCTGTGCCGGCGTCTCCGGGCCACACCTTGCGCCAGGCGGTGAAGCAGAGACTCGCTGTCCTCCCAGCCCAGGCATGGGTCGGTAATGCTCAGGCCGTATTCCAGGGGCTTGCGCGGCTCCAGTTTCTGATTGCCGGCTTTCAAATGGCTTTCGATCATGACGCCGAAGATACGGTAATCGCCGGCCTCGAGCTGCATCGCCACTTCTTCTCCCACGCTCAGCTGACGCTGATATTCCTTCATGCAGTTGGCATGGCTGAAATCGATCATGATATTGGGTGGCAGCCCTGCCTTTTCCAGTGCCTGAGCCGTTGCTTCCACGCTCTCGGCATCGTAGTTCGGCTGCTTTCCGCCGCGCAGAATGATGTGGCTGTCCTCGTTGCCGGTGGTCGAAAAAATGGCTGAATGGCCGGCCTTGGTCAGTGACAGAAAATGATGCGGGCGTCTGGCCGCATTGATGGCATCGATCGCCACCTTGATGCCGCCGTCGGTGGCGTTCTTGAAGCCGACCGGACAGGACAGGCCGGAGGCGAGTTCGCGGTGCACCTGGCTTTCCGTGGTGCGGGCTCCGATCGCTCCCCAGGCGATCAGGTCGGATACGTATTGCGGCGTGATCAGGTCGAGATATTCGGTGGCGGACGGCATGCCCATCTGATTCAGATTGAGCAGCAGCTGGCGCGCCAATCTCAATCCCTTGTTGATATTGAAGCTCTCGTCCAGGCACGGATCGTTGATCAAACCTTTCCAGCCGATCGTGGTCCTGGGCTTTTCGAAGTAAACCCGCATGACGATCACCAGATCGTCAGCCAAGTCCCGCTTCAGTTTCAGCAGGTGTCCGGCATACTCCAGCGCGGCTTCGGGATCGTGAATCGAGCATGGGCCGATGACGACGAGCAGGCGGTTGTCCTCTCCGGAGAGAATGCTGTGGATTTCCCGGCGTGCTTGCAGCGTCGTCAGCGCGGCTTCGTGGCCGATGGGAAATTCTTTATGGACTTTTACGGGCGGGATGACCTCCTTGACTTCGCAAATACGCAGATCGTCCGTGTTGTATTCGTCATGCATTACCGTCATGATCTCCGAAAGCTGTTTCATAGCCTTGCCTTATCTTAGAAATCGCCTCGTTTGCCCGAATAGAAGCGCGTATTAAAAGGTAAAGTATTGTACTCTCCCGAGGAGGGGGGTTCTACCCGATGAGGCAATTTCCTGAGAAACAGGCTTGCGTCATCCTGGTTCGGTTTAGACGGGCAAAAAAACCGATACCCTTCCCGAGAGAAGAACGCTACCGCTTGATTCCATAGCAAAAGCGTACAGCAAACCAATTTCATTTCCGTGAACTATTTCCGTTTGAACCAGCAGGGGCGATTCGATTTCATCCAGGCAATCCACGGCAAGCGTGAATTCGCGGACCGCCGCCAGATAGCCGGGTTTCACCTCACCGTCTCGTTCTCCGGTCAACAGGCTGCCGTGTATCGCAGCGGCTTGCGCGGCGTATTCGATGCCGCAAACCGCGCTCAAGCACCCTCCGCGGCGCAGCGGATTATCCGGCAGCCGGTGGCTACCGGAGGATGCGACGATCCGGGTTTCATCCCATTCGAGTATTTCGTCCAGCAGGCACATGGCCCCGGCGTGCGGGAGCAGCGTGCGGAGCTTCCTCCGATCTAGCCGCATGGCGTAAGCCCGATGTGCACTCGTCCATACTCGCCGCAAGGGCAAACCAGCTCGGCCGCTTCGGATCGGGCCAGAGCCGCCAAAAGCGGCAAACTTCGGGCGGCGGGATTGCCGCTGCGCAAAGTCTCGAGACCTGCATCGGCCATGCGGCTGGCATCGCCGGTATCGGCGCCGGCGAAGTTGATCGTCAGTTCACCGAAGCCGTGACCGGAGGGGGCTGGAGCCAGCAGCAAAGAGACGGCGAACGGCGCCGGCAAGGGGCGAGCCCGGAGTATCGGCTGAAGCGGCGGGAAATCGTAGGCGACCAGCAGAACCCCGGTGCGTTCGACGGATGCCTGGCTGGCGGTTTCCAGTAGGCCGATGGCGAAGGAATCGTCGAAACAGGATAGGCTCGTTGACGGCTGCCGTGATCCGGTCGCGATGCTCCAGTAACCGGAAGCCGCATTATGGACCGAATTGTGGAACTGGGTCGGCGAGATCAGCCGCTCCGCGGTCGACAGTTCTTCGAAAATCTTATGAATGATTTCCACTTCGCCGCCCGAGGAGGTAAACACCGTTGCGACCTCGTCCGCCCGTACCTGCGGCGGGAGAGCCTGTTCCGCCACGTCGATCGCGAGCCGGGTTACCGAAGTACTTCTTCGGCGCTCCGCGGCCGGAAGCCGGCTAGCCGACAGCCGCGGCAATTCGCCGCCTGCATAGACTTGGCGTCCGGCAAGAATGTGGCGGCTTTCGTTCCAGGAGGGAAGGCCGGGCCCGATGATGCCGACGCCCTCGACGAATACCCGAATCATGAGCGTTTCCCCAGAACCAGGCTGGCGTTGTTGCCGCCGAAACCGAAGGCGTTGCTGAGGACGGTCCGGACCGGCCTTCGCAATTCTTGGGTGACGATCCAGGACGCCATCTCCGGGTCGATCCGTTCGGTATTCAGACTGCGCGGCACGAAGCTCTCTCCAATGCTCAGGCAACTTACGATGACGTTCACGATCCCCGCAGCTCCCAGGGTATGGCCGGTCCAGCCCTTGATCGAGCTACACGGCACCGCGGCGCTGAAGATGGCGGACACGGCCTTATCTTCAGCGGCATCGTTGGCTTTGGTGGCGGTGCCGTGCAGATTGACGTAATCGATGGCCCGCGGATCGACCCCGGCCCGCTGCAGGGCCTTGTGCATGGCTTCCCCCGCGCCCAGACCATCCGGATGAGGCGAAGACATGTGGTAGGCATCGGTGCTTTCGCCGTAGCCAAGCAGCGCGATGTCGCCGTCGCCGCACGCCGGTTTTTCCAGCAGCGCGAAACCGGCCGCTTCTCCGATTGAAATGCCGTTACGGTCCGCATCGGCGGGACGGCACGCGGTGGACGACACCAGTTCGAGCGCGGTGAAGCCGTACAAGGTGGTGAAGCAGAGACTGTCCACGCCCCCGACCACTGCCGCATCGCACAGTCCGGCCTCGATCATGCGCGCGGCGCCGGCGAATACCTTGGCGCTCGACGAGCAAGCGGTGGAGACGACCGATGCCGGACCCCGCAAGCCGAGATAGCGCCGGGTGAAATCACCCACGGAAAACGTGTTCTGGGTTTGCCGGTAGCGAAAATCGGGCGGAAGGGCGCCGGTTTCGGGATCGCGCCGGCGATAAGCGGATTCGGTTTCCAGGATGCCGGAAGTACTGGTGCCGAGGATGACCGCGATCCTGTCCGGCCCGTAGCGCCGGCGGGCGTTTTCCACGGCTCGGGCGAAGCCGTCCTGTTCGAGACCGATTCGGGCCAGGCGGTTGTTGCGGCAATCGTAATCGCTCAGGCGTCCGCTTATGGGCTCGTTTTCGATGCCCTCGACCCGCCCGATATAAGTATCCAGTTCGGCATCCGGAAAATCGCAGTGGCGAAGCCCGCTGCGCTGTTCCCGAAGTGCCGCCAAAGTCGCATCCAGTCCCCTGCCCAGACAGTTGATCAGGGTGAATGCGGAAAGGATCAATGGCTGCATCAAGTCGGTGTGGAGAAATGTGGCCTGAGATCAGGACCTAAAAAGTTCAAGCAAAATTCGGCGATTGCATGGACCCGGGAGCACCGCCATCCCTAATTGCCGGCCTTTCTCGAAGAAGGCGAAGAGCATCGAGTTCCACTCCCGGAGAAAGGGTGAGGGCGCGACCCTTGATGTGGCGCTGAGGTCATTTCGAACGATTGAAATACGGTTTTACGAGATTCAAGTATTATGCCGAAGACTGATTCCGTCTGGCCAGCATTGCCGCGAAAAACACTGCAAGAGTCGCGCCCAAGGCTACCGTGCTGCCGATCGCGTGGAGAATATTGACCTTCGAAGTGGCCAGAATGCCGAAGGCGGTAACGGCACTAAAGCTGCAGATCAGAAGCGAAAGGAAAGTCCGGTTGCGTTCCTCCGGAGTACGGCTGGGCTTGTTGAAGAACAAGGCCTGATCCATGCCGAGTCCCATGACCAGGAGCAGCGAAACCAAGTGGTAAAGCGACAGCCCGCCGTGTAGCCGCATCAGTACGGCGGCGGTCACGAAAGCCGCGGCGGCCATGGGCGTCAAGACCCGCAGCATCCCGCCGGGCGAGCGGAGTCCCAGGGTCAGCAAGATCACGATGGCGGCCAGGCTCGCCCCCAGCAAGTGAACGGCTTCCCGGCGGTAATCCCGCAGCAGCCGGCTCGATGCTTCGCGAAGATCCAAGTAGATCAGGCTTTTGTCCGGCGCAAGTGCGGTTTGCAATTGCGCCGCGTCGGCCACGCCGACGAGCGGAACCAGGGCAATCCATCGCTCGCCGTGCGGGAAAAGGAGCGACTCGATCTTGAGCCGGAACGACGTTTGGGCAAAGCTCGTTGCATCGAGCAGCGACGCGTGTTTCGCTCGTGCCAGGTCGGCCATGAACGGTTCGAAAGCGCGCGGCTGGAAAGGCGTGTCATGCAGCGCTTCGTCGAGATTCCGCCGCAGCATCCCGATCTTGGGCAAAGCCGACTGCCGGAGCGTCTGTGTTTCACGGCTGGGGAGGTACAGCGCAGCCATGTCGAAGCCGGCCATGGAGCCGTTCTCGACCAGGGTCCGCAAGATTTGTTTCAGACGTTCGCTCCGTCGCAGGACGGTCTCGGCGTCGCTGCCGGTGACGACGATCATTTGGCGGAGGTCCGGCGCGCCCAGATCGCGGCGAAGCGTTTCATCCAACGCCTTGCGGGTTTCGGGGACCGGGCTCAAGGCGTCGATATCGTCGTTCCAGAGCGACGCGCCGGAGCGGGTGATCGATATGATCGCAACCAGAATGAGCAAGGGCGGAACGAACCGGAGCCGGTTCAGTTTTCCGAGAAATTCATCGGCGTGCAATCCTTTGACGACCCGGTCGGGCAAGGCGATATGTTCGGGCATGAGTACCGGCATGATCCAGCGACAGGTCAGCCCGGCTGCCAGGAGTCCGGTCGCCGCGAAAACCCCGAGTTGGGAAAGACCTTCGAAACCCGAAAACAGCATCGCGGCAAAGCCCGCCACGTTGGTCAGTATGCCCAGCCTGAGCGTCGGCCAGATGAGGCGCACCGTCCGACGGCTGGTCTCCCCCCGGCGGACATGGGTGAACAAGTGGTTGGGATAATCGGCGGCGACGCCGAGCAAGGTCGCGCCGAACC